>CAYLIK010000050.1:0-19494 GCA_964383565.1 uncultured Sphingomonadaceae bacterium | reverse complement strand
AGCGGATCGTCTTCGACATAGAGGATGTTCATGGGGCTCTCCTTTTATATTTTCGGGTCAGGCGGTCTCCACCGGCCCGGCGGGCATCGTCTCGGTCCTCTTGTAAGTGGAAATGCGACGATGTTCGGCGCGCGCGCGATGCATCATCCGATCGGCATAATCGTCGAGAAGACTGGCAATCGCCTGATCCTCAAGATGACGTGCGACACCGCGTAACCAAAGACCTCGCTTTACATAGTTTGGCATCGGGAACTCCTGCCAAAGATGAACCGGCGGGACAACAGATCAGTTCCGATTATTCGTTACTAACGCGACGCTAACTATGGTTTTACTTAAGAAACAATTTGAGTTTATGACCTGGATCAGGATTTGTCTGGATTGTTAGTTAACAACTGGCCTGGCGCGCCGCGCGCAACTGACGAAGCGCAGAAAGACCCGGACCGCCCCGCGCGCACTTTTATGTTGCATCGCACCACCGGATGACGTTCTCTGCGCCTATGTTGAAGGCCGGGCTGCATCATCTCACATCGTACCGATATAGCCGGCCGATCCGGCTGGGGCCGCAGGTCATCCGGCTGCGGCCCGCGCCGCACAGCCGGACGAAGATCCCGAACTATTCCCTTAAAATCACGCCGCCCGAGCATTTCCTGAACTGGCAGCAGGATCCGCACGGCAACTGGCTGGCGCGAGTGGTGTTTCCCGATCCGGTCGACCATTTCGCGATCGAGGTCGACCTGCTCGCCGATCTCGACGTCATCAACCCGTTCGATTTCTTCGTCGAGCCTTATGCCGAGCAATATCCCTTCGCCTATGACGAGCAGCTGAATACCGACCTTGCGGCTTATTTCGATGTCGAGCCGCAGGGTGTGCTGTTCGAGGCGCTGGTGGCCGAATATGCGGGCTATGCGGGCCGGACGGTCGATTTTCTGGTCGAGGTCAACGCGCGGCTGCAGCGGCGGATCGGCTATATCATCCGCATGGAAGCGGGCATCCAGACGCCCGAGGAGACGCTTGAGATCGGCACCGGATCGTGCCGGGACAGCGGCTGGCTGCTGGTGCAGCTGTTGCGGCGGCTGGGGTTCGCGGCGCGGTTCGTGTCGGGTTATTCGATCCAGCTGGTCGCTGACGTCGAGCCGGTCGAGGGGCCGAAGGGCGTCACGCAGGATGTCGTCGATCTGCATGCGTGGGCCGAGGCTTATGTACCGGGCGCCGGCTGGATTGCGCTCGATGCGACATCGGGCATGTTCGCGGGCGAGGGGCATATTCCGCTGTGCGCGACTCCGCATTATCGGTCGGCCGCGCCGATCACGGGGGCCGCCGAGCCTGCCGAGGTCGATTTCCATTTCGAGATGAGCGTGTCGCGCATCGCCGAGGCGGTGCGGATCACCAAGCCATTCACCGATGCGCGCTGGGACGCGCTAATGGCGCTGGGCTACAAGGTCGATGCCGATCTCGTTTCGCAGGACGTGCGGCTGACGACGGGGGGCGAGCCGACCTTCGTGGCGATTGAGGGCGGCGAAGAGCCTGAGTGGAATGGCGACGCGGTCGGGCCGACCAAGGCGGCGTACGCCGACAGGTTGGTGCGCGAGCTGCGCGACAAGTTTGCGCCGGGCGGGTTGCTGCATCATGGGCAAGGCAAATGGTATCCCGGCGAGAGCCTGCCGCGCTGGGCCTATGGGCTTTACTGGCGCGGCGACGGGGTGCCGGTGTGGCGCAATGCGTCGCTGATCGCGGGCGAGACCGGGGAGGGCGAGACCACGCCCGAACAGGCGCAGGCGTTCCTCGATGCGATGGCGACGGGGCTGGGCGTCGCGGATGCATTCATCGCGCCGGTTTATGAAGATGTGCTGGCCTGGTCCGTGAAGGAGGCGCAGCTTCCCGAGAATACCGATCCCGAAGATCCCAAGATCGACGATCCCGAGGAACGCGCGCGGATGGTGCGGACGTTCGAGCGCGGGCTATCCAACCCGATCGGCTATGTGCTGCCGATCCAGCGCTGGCAGGCGCGCGGCGCAAAGCCGTGGATGAGCGAGGCGTGGAAGCTCAGGCGCGGCAAGCTCTATGCGGTGCCGGGGGATTCGGCGCTGGGCTACCGGCTGCCGCTGGGATCGCTGCCCTATGTGCCGCCGTCTCAATTTCCCTATATCCATCCGCGCGACACCAGCGAGCCGCGCGAGCCGCTCGCCGATTTCCGTGCGCAGCGCGAGGAGCGGGCGGCCGAGGGCGCGGGGACGCTGCAGTTCGCCGAACGCAGCTATGCCGCGCAGACCAGCGAGCAGGGGCGGGTCGAGCAGGAAATCAGCATCGACGGCACGGTGCGCACCGCGATCACGGTCGAGCCCAAGGGCCATTATCTGTCGGTGTTCATCCCTCCGGTGGAGGCGCTGGAGGATTATCTCGAGCTGATTACCGAGGTCGAGGGGGCGGCCGAGGCGTTGCAGGTGCCGGTGCGGATCGAGGGCTATCCGCCGCCGCCCGATCCGCGCCTGAAGGTGCTCAAGGTCACGCCCGATCCCGGCGTGGTCGAGGTCAATGTCCAGCCGGCGGGGAGCTGGGCCGAGACGGTCGATATCACCGAAGGCGTCTATGACATCGCCCGCCGCAACGGGATGACCGCCGACAAGTTCATGGTCGATGGCCGCGCGATCGGCACCGGCGGCGGCAATCATCTCGTGCTGGGCGGGCCGAGCATCGGGGATTCGCCGTTCATCCGGCGGCCCGATCTGCTCAAGAGCTTCGTGCTCTATTGGCAGCGGCATCCGTCGCTGAGTTATCTCTTCTCCGGGCTGTTCATCGGGCCGACCAGTCAGGCGCCACGCATTGACGAGGCGCGGCATGACGGGCTGTACGAACTCGAGATCGCGCTGTCGCAGGTGCCTGCGCCGGGCGAGGGCGAGATGCCGCCGCCCTGGCTGGTCGACCGGCTGTTCCGCAACCTGCTCGTCGATGTGACGGGCAATACGCATCGAACCGAGATCTGCATCGACAAGATGTTCTCGCCCGACGGGCCGACCGGGAGGCTCGGGCTGGTCGAGTTCCGGGGCTTCGAGATGCCGCCGGATGCGCAGATGAGCCTGGCGCAACAATTGATCCTGCGCGCCCTGACGGCGTGGTTCTGGCGGGAGCCGCAGCGCGGCGGGCTCATCCGCTGGGGCACGACGCTGCACGATCGCTTCATGCTGCCACATTTCGTGTGGTCCGATTTCACCGATGTGCTGAACGATCTGCGCGGCGCGGGCTATGATTTCGACCCCCACTGGTTCGAGGCGCAGCGACAGTTCCGCTTCCCGGTCCATGGCGAGATCGATGCGGGCGGCGTGCAGCTTGAGATCGCGCATGCGCTGGAGCCGTGGCATGTGCTGGGTGAGACCGGCGCGATCGGCGGCACGGTGCGCTATGTCGACAGCTCGACCGAGCGATTGCAGGTGCGCGCGAGCGGACTGGTCGATGGGCGGCATGTGATTGCGTGCAATGGGCGGCGCGTGCCGATGACCCACACCGGGACAACCGGCGAGGCGGTGGGGGGCGTGCGCTACAAGGCGTGGGCGCCCGCAAACTGCCTGCATCCCAAGCTTCCGGCCAATGCGCCGCTTACATTCGACGTGCTGGACGAATGGAGCGGGCGCTCGCTCGGCGGCTGCGTTTATCATGTCGCGCATCCCGGCGGGCGCAACTATGATGACGTGCCGGTGAACAGCTATGAGGCAGAGGCGCGGCGCAAGGCGCGTTTTCAGGATTATGGCCATACACCGGGGGCGGCGGACATTCCGCCGGAGGAACTGCCGGGGGAATTCCCATTGACGCTTGATCTCAGGCGGCCACCTGCACGCTGATGAGCAGCAATCCGAAGAAGACAGCGGACGGCCAAGCCGGCGCGCTTGATATGATGTTGCGCCGCTATGCGTCTGAAGCGGGCGTAGGCGATCTGATGGCGCACGCGTCGCCCGCCATGGCCGCGCGCTGGCGCGACATGCTGAGCGCGCTGGGCAATGATTTCAGCCGGTTGCAGGCGCGCGCCGAGCGGCAGGTGATCGATCTCGGCATGGCGTTCCGGCTGGCGGGCGAGGATGACGAGCGGGCGTGGCCGCTGAGCCCGGTGCCGCTGCTGATCCAGGCGAGCGAATGGCAGGCGATCGAGCAGGGCCTGGCGCAGCGGGCCGGGCTGCTGGATCGCATTCTGGGGGACATTTACGGGCCGCAGACACTGATCGCCGACGGACATTTGCCGGCGGCGGTGGTCGCGGGAAGCCGGTCGCACTGGCGGCTGATGAACGGGATCGAGCCGCCCAAGGGTCGCCATCTGCAATTCTATGCAGCCGATCTAGCGCGCGGACCCGATGGCGAATGGCGGGTGCTGGCGGATTATACGCGGACGCCGACCGGCGCTGGCTATGCGCTCGAGAACCGGCTGGCGATGACTCGCGTGACCGGCGATCTGCTGGGGCGGATGAATGTGCGGCGGCTTGCGCCCTTTTTCGCCGCGTTCCGGCAGGGGCTGGCGGGCGCGTGCGAGCGGGTCGATCCCCGCATCGCGCTGCTGACGCCGGGGCGATTCAATCAGAGCTATCCCGAGCAGGCCCATCTCGCCCGTTATCTCGGCCTGCTGCTCGTGGAGGGCGAGGACCTCACCGTTCAGGGCGATCGGCTGTATGTCCGCACGATCGAGGGCATCAAGCGGATCGATGCGATCTGGCGGCGGATGGACACCCATTTCCTCGATCCGCTCGCGTTCGATGCCCGCTCGAAGATCGGCGTGCCGGATATCTTCGATGCGATCACGCGAGGGACGCTGGTGGTCGCCAACTGGCCGGGGGCGGGCGTGGTGGAATCGCCTGCGTTCGGCGCGTTCATGCCGCGCCTGGCCAAGGCGATGCTCGGTGAACCCCTGCTGCTGCCCAATATCGCGACATGGTGGTGCGGACAGGCGCATGAGCATGATTATGTGCTCGACAATCTGCAGTCGATGGCGATCTCGCCGGCTTATGGGGAGGGCGTGCCGGGGCTTGAGGATGGCAGGGGCCATATCGGTGCGCGGCTGGACGATGCGCATCGCGCCGCCTTGTTCGATGCGATGCAGCGTCGTCCGATGGATTATGTCGGGCAGGAACTGGTGCAGCTTTCGACGACACCGGCGATCGTGGGCGGCCAGCTCGTGCCGCGCCCGTTCGTGCTGCGCGCCTATGTAACGCGCGACGCCAATGGCGAATGGCGGACGATGCCGGGCGGGTTCGCGCGGCTGGCCAATCATGGCGATATTCGCGCCGTCCTGATGGGCGAGGGCGACATGGCGGCGGACGTCTGCATCGTCTCCGATACGCCGGAGGCAGCGGTGTCGCTGCTCGATGCCAGCCCGTCGCCACCGATCCGGCGCGTGGCAGGCACGCTGCCGAGCAAGGCGGCGGACAATCTCTTCTGGCTCGGCCGCTATCTGGAGCGCGCTGAGATGACGCTTCGGATGGTGCGTGCGCTGCTCGGCGGATCGATCGAAGTCGATGGCGCGGCGGCGCTCGACCAAGGCACGATGGGCCATGTCGCTGGGCTGCTGCGGCTATGGGGGGCGGTGCCTGACGGCGAGGCGCTTGGCGTAACCGAATTGTGCCGGAGTGCGATCGGCGACATCACCCAGCCGGGATCGGTCCATGCGTTGGCGGCCTCGGCGGCGGCGATCGGGCAGGGCATCCGCGAGCGGCTCGCAGCCGAATTCTGGCGGCTGCTGTCGCGTCCGCTGGAGCTTGGCGACACCCAGCAGACCGAGCCGATGCTCGAGCATATCACTGACCTGATCGACCGTTTCTCTGCGCTGAGCGGGCTTGCGGCGGAGAATATGGTGCGCGGGCATGGCTGGGCGTTCCACGACATGGGACGACGGCTCGAACGCGCGATCTATACATGCCGGCTGTTGATGGCCTTTGCGCGGGATGATGCGCGGTCGGACGATCTCACCGTGCTGCTCGACCTGTGCGACAGCCAGATCAGTTACCGGATGCGCTATCTGGCGGGGCTTTCGCTGCATCCGATCCGCGACATGCTGGCGTTGGAGCCGCAGAATCCGCGCTCGCTCGCCTTCCAGGCCGACCGTATCGTCGAACATCTGTCCAGCTTGCCGACGCTGCGCGACGACGGCATGCCCGAGCCGCAGGAGCGCACCGCGCGGGCAATCTCGGCCATCCTTACGGCCACCACCGCGCAGACGCTTGATCACGAAGCGCTTGAGCATGTCGAGCGGCGGCTGCTTGCGCTGTCCGACGCGATCGGGCGGCGCTTCTTCCTGCAGGGCAGGGAAGCCGAGCGCGCCACGGGGATGACACGGCTCGCATGATCTACGAAGTCAATCATGTCACCCATGTCGAATATGACGCGCAGGTCCGGTTCGGGCGGTTTAACCTTCGGCTCCAGCCCGTGCCGTGGCCGGGACAGCAGGTTAGCGGTTTCGCGCTGACGCTCGATCCGGCGGCGGAGCTTTCGACCTATCCCTCGGCCTATCCCGTGATCGTGACCCGGGCGATCATCGACGAGCCGCTGAAAGAACTGACGATCAGCAGCCGTTTCACGGTCAGCATCGGTGACGCGATGCTCGATATACCGCATGAGGATCTTGCGATCGGCGAGGTCGGCCGGCGCGCGCTGGCGATGCAGGATCTCGGGGCGACTGCGCCGGGGACCTATCTCCACCGTTCGCCGCTGGTGCCGGGATCAGCCGAGATCGGGCAATGGGCCGGCGATCTGCTCGGGCAGGATGCGCCCGTGCTCGACAGCGCGCTGGCGCTCGCGCGGCGGATCCGGAGCGAGTTCGATTATGACGCCGACGCGACCGAGGCCGACACGCCGGTCGCCGACGCCTTCGCGATGCGGCGCGGGGTGTGCCAGGATTTTACGCATGTGCTGATTTCGGCGCTGCGCTGGGCGGGGTTGCCGGCAGCCTATGCGAGCGGCTATCTGCGCACGCTGCCGCCACCGGGGAAGCCAAGGCTGGTCGGCGTCGATGCGATGCATGCCTGGGTCATGCTCTGGTGCGGGCCGCAGCGGGGCTGGATGGGGCTTGATCCCACCAATGGCTGTATCGCCGGGGCGGATCATATCTTTGTCGGAATGGGGCGCGATTATCTCGATGTCGCGCCCATCGACGGGGTGTTCATCGGCGTAGGCGCGCAGCGGCTCACGACATCAGTGGATGTGGTGCAGGTCGCCGGTTAGCAGAGCACGCGCTGGAGATTGCGGCGGCGGTTCGCGATCGTCACCAGCAATGCACCCGCAACCAGAACCGCAGCGGGGATCGTGCCCGACGGCATGGCCGAAGATTGCTTCACGGGCTGCGCCCCGCGTTTCGCATCCAAATTGGGACTGTCCGAAATCGCCGGACTTGCGATCATCGCCGCGCCGAGCGCGGCCGCGGGCCAAAAAAGTTTAAACAACGCAAACTACTCCCTGAGTTGGCGCTTCAAGCACCCATGACCGCTAAAATCATGAGCGCTCAAAATGTTCCAATCCAAGGTGCTCCATCGGGAGGCACCTCTCGATGGGTTATAGCTTTGGTTATAAGCTGTAAACGACATTAACCGCGTTGAGGTTCCCGCGAATTGCACGCCGGATTCCGCGCGCTTTTGAAGATGCTTGCCCCTTATGCGGCTTCGCGCCATGTTCATGGCCTATTCAAAGGCTTGCGGCTAAGCGGGGGGCCATGACGTTCAAGCTTGTTGCATCCGCGTTCGCGCTTCTAAGTCTTGCCGCCGCTCCGGCCGACGCCGGCGGGCGCCGTGGCGAGCATGAGGCCGCCTATTCCGCGGCGCGTTCGGGCAATATCCTGCCCTTCCCCGAGATCAAGCACCGGGTGATGCCGCGTATGGGCGGAGCTTCGCTGATGGGGTTTGACTATGACGAAGGCGCGGCGGTCTACACGCTCAAGCTCATGCGCGGCGGATCGGTGATCTGGGTCGACGTCGACGCTCGCACAGGATCGATCATCAGCAGGTCTGGTGAGTAGCGTTACGCTTGCGCAACTTGCCGCGCGCACCCATTTCCGTCATTCGACGTTCGTGCCTACGCACACAGGGAACCAGAGCTTATGCGAGTCTTGATCGTAGAGGATGAGCCCAATCTGGGGCGGCAGTTGCGCGCAACGCTGGAAGGCGCGGGTTATGCAGTCGATCTCGCGACCGATGGCGAGGATGGCCATTTCCTCGGGTCTACCGAGAGCTATGACGCCATCATCCTCGATCTCGGCCTGCCGGAGGTCGATGGGCTGACGGTGCTCGACCGCTGGCGCAAGGACGATATCGATACGCCGGTGCTGGTGCTGACCGCGCGCGACAGCTGGTCGGACAAGGTGGCCGGGCTCGATGCGGGCGCGGACGATTATCTCGCCAAGCCGTTCCAGACCGAGGAGCTGATCGCCCGGTTGCGCGCTCTGATCCGGCGCGCTTCGGGCAATGCCTCGTCGGAGCTCACGGCGGGCGACGTGCGGCTCGACACGCGATCAGGCAAGGTCACGCGCGCTGGCGAGCCGGTGAAGCTGACCGCGCAGGAATATAAGCTGTTGTCCTACCTGCTCCACCACAAGGGCAAGGTCGTCAGCCGCACCGAACTGATCGAGCATATCTACGATCAGGATTTCGACCGGGATTCGAACACGATCGAAGTGTTCGTCACGCGCATCCGCAAGAAGCTCGGCGCTGACGTGATCAACACCATCCGCGGGCTCGGCTACAGCCTCGACGACCCGGACGCCTGAGCCGGGGCAAGCAATGACCGAGACCGATCCCGTCGCCAAGCGGTCCACCGGATCGCTTACGCGGCGGATGATCGGCATTGCCGCGCTATGGATCATGCTCATGCTGCTGGGGGGCGGCGTGGCGCTGGATCGAGTGCTGAAGGACGCTGTCGTCGCCAATTTCGACGCGCAGCTGGATTATGTGCTGACGGCAATGATCTCGTCGGCTGAGATCGGGCCGGACGGGGAAGTGCGGTTCAGTCGGCCGCTTGGCGATCAGCGGTTTCTTGAGCCCTATTCCGGGCTGTACTGGCAGGTCTCAGCAACCGGGGTCGAACCGTTCCGGTCGCGGTCGCTGTGGGATCGGGCGCTGCCAATCGGCGATGTGGCGCGCGACGACCAACTCCATATGTATGACAGCCCGGCTTTCGGCGACGATTTCCTGCGCATTCACGAGCGCAACATCCGCTTGCCCAACAGCAAGACGCTGTGGCGCTTCCAGGTCGGCCAGACGCGCGAGGAGCTGGATAACCAGATTGCGGTGTTGCGGCGGACGCTGGTGCGGTCGTTCCTGCTGCTAGGGCTTGGGCTGCTGGCGATGGCCGGGCTGCAGGCGACCTATGGTCTTTGGCCATTGCGCAAGATCCGCCGCGAGATCGCCGAGGTGCGTGCGGGCAAGATCGCCCGTGTCGACGCCCGGCTGCCGCGCGAGATCAAGCCGATGGCGGAGGAGTTGAACGACCTGCTCGCCCATAATGAAAAGCAGGCCGAGGAAGCCCGGCGCCATGCCGGCAACCTCGCCCATGCGCTCAAGACGCCGCTGACCGTAATCATGAACGAGGCGACGGCCACCAGCTCGGACCTTAACGCCACCGTGATCCGCGAAGCGACCACGATGCGGCGGCAGGTGGACCATCATCTGGCGCGCGCCCGCGCCGTTGGACGGCGCGGCAGCGGGCAGGCGGTGGCGGATGTCTGGCCCTCGCTGCAGGCGGTCGAGCGGGCGGTGCAACGGCTCTATCCCGACAAGGTGATCGATCTCGATGGCGAGAAGTCGCTGGCGGTGCGGGTCGAGCGGCAGGATCTCGACGAAATGCTCGGCAATCTGATCGAGAATGCCGCCAAATATGGCGGTGGCCGGGTATTCGTGACGGTCGGCCAAGCGGACGATATGGTCGAAATCCTGGTCGAGGATGACGGGACAGGCATTCCGGAAAAAGAACGCTCGGCGATCTTCGAGCGCGGTGCGCGGCTGGATACGGGGAAGCCGGGGACCGGCCTTGGGCTCGCCATCGTGCGCGACGTTGCGGAGATTTACGGCGGGTCGATCGCGCTCGAGGAGAGTGAGGATCTGGGCGGGTTGCTGGCCCGGCTCAAATTGCCGGTTGCGGGTTGACGCCTCACGTCAGCCTACCGCGCGGCAATCCAGAAGGCACCGGGCTCATGATCGGGGTTGAGCGCCATCATCGGGCATGCGCGCGTGAAGGCCGCGAAATGGTGGTGCTTCAGCCAGTTGGTCGCGCAGATCACCTCGAACCGGCTGTTGTAAGCAAGGAAGGCTTCGAGCAGATATTGCTCGTTCCAGAGCCGGCGATCCTCGCGCAGCCATTTTTCCGGATAGTCATGCGGCGTGAAGATGTCGTGGAAGTGGATGAGGACTCCATTGGCCAGACGCGGCAAGATCTCCAGAAATTCCCGCAGCACATCGCCCCACGGCCGGATGACGTGAGAGCTGTCGATGAACAGGATGTCGTTGGCGGCCAGGCTGTCAAAGGTTTCCAGCGGGACGGTTTCCACCCGCTCGCGTATGACCTTCACTCCAACGGATTCCAGCCACGGCATCTCATAGGGTTCAAGGCATGAAATTTCGCAGGCATATGCCGGGTCTTCGCGCCTGTTCGCTGCGATGGCGAGCAGCGCCATAAGCGTTGAATTTCCCGACCCGACCTCGACGATCCGCTTCGGCTTTTTGAGTCGAATCATGCTGTAATAGGTCTCAGCATCCCCGAAGCTGTACATCTGGTTGCGATAGCCGAACTTGTCTGGCGTCGCCTTTTCGAGGGGGATCGCGGCGAGTTCATCAGCGTAGGTGAATCGGGACAGAAGGTCGAGCTGGCCTACCTCGTTGAGGTCCAGAGCTGGCAGCGAGCGTTCAACCGAGGTGTTCTGGGGAAGGTGGTTTTCGGCGTAGGTCGGCTCATAATAATGCGAACTGCGAATGTGGAAACCCGCGCGATCAGAGAATTTCTGGAAGCGCGGCAGGGCCATGCGCTTGCTCGCGATGAACCGCAGCGCCGGCGAGGTAAGCATGCCGAATCCGATCGATCCGTAGTCAGCCGCTGTCTTGAATATTGTGCGCATCGTCCATGACCCCTGGTTCATCGACTATGATGCGAAGCTAAGCCTCATTCTCGAATTACAAAAGCTTAAATCGAGTCCGTCACGAAATAATATATATTACATTTCAGCGAATAACGCTGACGCGGATTGAAAGATTGATTACCAGACCGTCAACCCCGTTCAATTTCCAACCCGCGCCTTTTCGTGGTGGCGGATCACTTCATCAATTATGAAACGCAAGAATTTCTCGGAAAAATCGGGATCGAGATTGGCGCTCTTCGCCAGTGCACGCAGCCGTTCGACCTGCGCGGTCTCGCGGCCCGGGTCGGCTGGGGGCAAGCCCGCCGTCGCCTTGTACCGCCCCACCGCCTGCGTGATCCTGAATCGTTCCGCGAGCATGAAGATGAGCGCGGCATCGATATTGTCGATGCTCTGCCGATATCCGTCCAGCACTTCGTCGCTCATGCGTCCCCATCCTTCAAGCACGGGCGCGTCCGCCCGTATCGCGCTCTTTTGTTGCCGGATTACGACTGGCGCAAGCCCATGCGCTTGCGTTTGACGCCATGGCACGCCAGATGCAGGTCGTCATGACCTCCAACGTCGTCCCTATCCGCCGCAGCAAGGCGCCGTCGCTCGATCCGATGATCCAGCTGGTGGCGCCCGATCTCAACCAGGTCAACAGCGTGATCCTCGCGCGCATGCAGAGCGAGGTGCCGCTGATCCCCGAGCTGGCCGGACACCTGATCGCCGGAGGCGGCAAGCGCATGCGGCCGATGCTGACGCTCGCCTGCGCGCGTCTGCTCGATTATGCCGGTACGCGGCACCACAAGCTGGCTGCGGCGGTCGAGTTCATCCACACCGCCACGCTGCTGCACGACGATGTCGTGGATGGTTCGGGGCTGCGGCGCGGACGGCGCACCGCCAACATCATCTGGGGCAATCCGGCGAGCGTGCTGGTCGGCGACTTCCTGTTCAGCCGATCGTTCGAGCTGATGGTCGAGGACGGCAGCCTGCGGGTGCTCAAGATCCTGTCCAGCGCGTCTGCCGTGATCGCCGAGGGCGAGGTCAACCAGCTGACGGCCCAGCGCCGGATCGAGACGACCGAGGAGCGCTATCTCGATATCATCGGGGCCAAGACCGCCGCCCTGTTCGCGGCCGCCTGCCGGATCGCGGCCGTAGTGGCGGAGCGGACCGACGCGGTCGAGGAAGCGCTGGACACCTATGGCCGCAATCTCGGTATCGCCTTCCAGCTGGTTGATGACGCGATCGATTATGTGTCGGACGGCGCGACGATGGGCAAGGATAGCGGCGACGATTTCCGCGACGGCAAGGTCACGCTTCCGGTGATCCTCGCGCATGCGCGCGGCGACGCCGAGGAGAAGAAATTCTGGCGCGCCGCCATGGAAGGGCATCGCACCTCCGACGAGGATCTGGCTTATGCGACCCGGCTGCTCAACGAGAGCGGCGCGATCGCCGATACGCTGGGCCGCGCGCGCCATTATGGCCAGCGGGCGATCGACGCGCTGGGCGGGATCGGCGGCGGACCCGCCAAGGCCGCGCTGATCGAGGCGGTGGAGTTCGCAATCGCCCGAGCCTATTGAGGAGGCCGATATGTCCGTCAATGCGCTGGATCATGTGAATATCCGGACGTCGCTGATGGACGAATCGGTTGCATTCTATCGCGACATGCTTGGCATGACCGCGACGCCGGCGCCGGGCATGAACGATGTTTCGGAAAATGCCTGGATCATGGCCGATGATGGCCGGCCGGTCGTGCACCTCAATCGTGTGCTGGAAGGATCGGATTTTCTGGGGAACGATCGGGACTGGTCCGCTCTGCGGGGATCGGCGCGGGTGCATCATGTCGCGTTCGATTGCGCGGATTATGATGGTTTTCGCGCCCGGTTGAGCGGGGCCGGGTTGGCGCTGCGGTTCAACGACGTGACCTCGATCAATCTGCGCCAGATTTTCGTGCACGATCCGAATGAAATCCTGATCGAACTCAATTTCCGCTGATCGCCGGCGTGTCAGCGGATTTGCCCATTCACGCCGTTTTGGGCGATCTCGAAGCCGCGCTGGTATCGGGATCGAATGCCGTGCTGGTCGCCCCACCCGGCGCTGGCAAGACGACTGCGGTCGCGCCGGCCTTACTGAGCCAGCCATGGTGCACGGGGCAGATCCTGCTGTTGAGCCCGCGCCGGCTCGCCGCGCGGGCGGCCGCGGAGCGGATGGCGCAACTGGCCGGAGAGCCGGTTGGCAGGACCATCGGCTATGCGACCCGGCTGGACAGCAAACAATCGGCGGCGACGCGAATATTGGTCGTGACCGAGGGGATTTTCGTCAACCGTATCCAGGCCGATCCGGAGCTGGACGGCGTGTCTGCGGTGCTGTTCGACGAGGTGCATGAGCGCAGTCTCGACAGCGATTTCGGGATCGCGCTGGCGCTCGATGCGCAGGCGGCGTTGAGGCCGGACCTGCGGCTGGTGGCGATGTCGGCGACGCTTGATGGCGCGCGTTTTTCGAAGCTGATGGGCGATGCGCTGGTGATCGAGAGTGCGGGGCGGAGTCATCCGCTCACGCTGCGCTATGTTGGCGGGCGGGGCGAACAGCGGATCGACGATGCGATGGCGGCGGCGATCCGCGCCGCGCTGAGCGAAGAGCCGGAGGGCGATCTGCTCGCCTTCCTGCCCGGCGTGGGGGAGATCGAGCGGACGGCGGAGCGGCTGGAGAGCCTGCCGCGATCGATCGTCATTCATCGGCTGCACGGTTCGCTCGATCCGGCGGAGCAGCGGGCGGCGCTGGCGCCTGCCGATCCGGGACAGCGCAAGGTGGTGCTCGCGACCTCGATCGCCGAGACCAGTCTCACGATCGATGGCGTGCGGATCGTGGTCGATTCCGGGCTGGCGCGGCGACCGCGTTACGATCGTGCGGCGGGGATGACGCGGCTCGTCACCGAGCGGGCGAGCCAGGCGGCGGCGACTCAACGGGCGGGCCGTGCGGCGCGGCAACGGCCGGGGGTCGCTTATCGGCTGTGGGAGGAAGCCGCGACGGCGGGGATGCTGCCCTATGATCCGCCAGAGATCCTTGAGGCCGATCTTTCCGCGCTGACGCTCGATTGCGCGCTGTGGGGGGTGAGCGATCCGGGCGCGCTGCGCTGGATCGACCCGCCGCCCGCCGCCGGCATATCCGAGGCGCGGCGGCGGCTGCTGGCGCTTGGCGCGATCGATGAGGATGGGCGACCGACCGCGCATGGCAAGGCGATCGCCGGGATGCCGTTGCCGCCCCGGCTGGCGCATATGCTGGTTGCCGCCGGTGAGCGCGGCTGGGCCGGGATGGCGGCTGAGGTTGCTGTGTTGCTGACTGAGCGTGGCTTGGGGGGCAATGAGCCTGATCTTGAACGCCGGTTGCAACGCTGGCGCGGTGAACGCGGCAAACGCGCGGAAGCGGCGCGGGGATTGGCGCGGCGCTGGTCCCTTCTTTCCCTCTCCCGCTTGCGGGAGGGGGCAGGGGGAGGGTCTTCTTCTACTTCTTCTCCGTCGGTTGTCGGTGGGAAAGAAGACCCTCACCCCAACCCTCTCCCGCAAGCGGGAGAGGGAGCAGAATTGGGAGCGTGCATCGCGCTCGCTTTCCCAGATCGCGTGGCGAAGCGGCGGGGTGGGGACGGTGCCGACTGGATCTCGGTCGGCGGGCGCGGGTTCAAGCTCGATCCTTTGTCTCCGCTCGCCCGCGAGCCGTGGCTGGCGGTGGCGGAGACGCAGGGGATGGCGGCAGGCGCACGCATCCTGTCCGCCGCGCCGATCAGCGAGGCTGAAGTCGAGGTGCTGTTCGGCGATCGGATCGAAACGATACAACGCGTGCGGTTCGAATCCGGGGCGGTGATCGCGACGTGCGAGCGGCGGCTGGGGGCGATCGTTCTGGCGCGCGGGCCGGCTGACCGGGTCGATCCGAAGGAGATCGAGGCTGCGTTGTTCGAGGGCCTGCGGGGCGATGGCCTGGCGCTGCTGCCATGGGGCGAGGCGGGTTCGGCCTTGCGGCAAAGGGCCGCCTTCGCGGGGATCGCCGATCTTTCGGATGCTCGGTTGCTTGCCGATCTCGATCTGTGGCTGGCGCCGTTGCTGTCGGGGAAGCGGCGGCTGTCCGATATCGATACGGGCGCGCTGCATTCGGCGCTTGAGGGGCTGATCGGCTGGGACGGCAAATCGGCGATCGATCGGCTGGCGCCCGCCATGCTGGAGACGCCCGCCGGGAGCCGCCATGCGATCGACTATGGCGCCGAGGGCGGGCCAGCGGTCGAGGTGCGAGTGCAGGCGCTGTTTGGCATGACGCGGCATCCGGTGCTGGGGGACGGGACGCCGCTGACGCTCAGGCTCACCTCCCCGGCCGGGCGGCCGATTCAGACAACCAAAGATCTACCGGGGTTCTGGGCGGGGAACTGGGCGGCGGTCGCCAAGGAAATGCGCGGGCGTTATCCCCGGCATCCGTGGCCGGACGATCCCGCCGCCGCCAGCGCGACGCTGCGCACCAAGAACGCCGACGCACGTCGTGCTTGACGAATCCGCCACGAATGGAGCAGGTCGCGGGCATGACACAGGCGCATATCTATCAGCGGGTCAAGAATGCCATGCAGTCCGGCCGTTCGCAGGTCGGCACTTGGGAGCTAATGTTTGAGCCGACCGACGCGCAGCGGCCCGATCCGCTGACCGGCTGGGCCGGCAGCGGCGATACGCGCCGGCAGGTGCGGCTGAGCTTTCCGACGCTGGAAGCGGCGCAGGATTATGCGACGCGCGAGGGGATCGAGGTGACGCATGTCGTTCCCTGCGCGCCGAAGACGCTCAAGCTCCAGACTTACGCGGATAATTTCAAGTAACTGCCCATTCGTTTCGAGCGAACGGGCCGGGTTGGTTAGCCTTCTACGAACTCTTCAAGCTTGGCAGACGCTTCAAGCCAGCGCGCCTCCGCCGCCTCAAGCTTCGCCTCAACATCGGCGCGGCGCTTCATCAGTTCGGACATCGTGCAATCGCGCTCTGGCGGCGCGGCGGAGGATGGATCGAACATCGCGCGTTCGATGCGCGATCGATCGGCGGTGAGCTTCGCCATTTCCTTTTCGGCATCATGGACCGCGATGCGCAGCACCTTGCTCTGCTCGCGCGCTTGCGCGGCGGCGCGGCGGTCGGCCTTTTTATCGCCCTTGGATGCGGATGGGGCGGCGGGGTCGGTGCTTGAGCCGGCCTTGCCGAGGATCAGGTTGGTGTAATCCTCAAGCGTGCCGCTGAAATCCTGCGCGCGGCCGCCATCGACCAGCACCAGCCGGTCGGCGGCAAGCTCGATCATGTGGCGATCATGGCTGACGATCACGACCGCGCCTGTATAATCGTTGAGCGCCTGCACCAGCGCTTCGCGCGAATCGACGTCGAGGTGGTTGGTCGGTTCGTCGAGGATCAGCATGTTGGGTGCGTCGCGGGTGATGAGCGCCAGCGCGAGGCGCGCGCGCTCGCCGCCGGAGAGGCTCGCGACCTTCTGGGTGGCGCGGTCGCCCGAGAAGCCGAAACGGCCCAGTTGTGCGCGCACCGCCGCCGGGGTGGAGCCCTTCATCTGGCGGGTCATATGCTCAAGCGGGGTGTCGCGGGTGTCGAGTTCCTCGACCTGATACTGCGTGAAATAGCCGACGCTGAGCTTGCCCGAGGCGTTGCGCGTGCCTTCCATCGGCGGAAGCTGAGCGGCGAGCAGGCGAGCGAGGGTGGTCTTGCCGTTGCCGTTGCGGCCGAGCAGCGCGATCCGCTCATCGGGATCGATGCGCAGGTTCAGCCGCTCAAGCACCGGCGGGCCGCCATAGCCGACCGACGCCATGTCGAGCGTGATGAGCGGGGGGCGCATCTCGGGCGGGCTGGGGAAGGCGAAGCTCAGGCTCGGATCTTCCATCACGGCGGCGATGGGCTGCATCCGGGCGAGCGCCTTGGCGCGCGACTGGGCCTGCTTCGCGGTGGATGCGCGGGCGCTGTTGCGGGCGATATAGTCTTTCAGCTTTTCGCGCTCGGCCGCTTGCCGGTCGCGCGCGGCGGTAAGCTGGGCGATGCGCTCGGCGCGCTGCCGCTCGAACGCATCATAGCCGCCGGGGTAGAGCGTGATCTTGCCCTGTTCGAGATGCAGGATGTGGTCGACGACATTGTTGAGCAGATCGCGCTCATGGCTGATCACGACCATCATCGCCGGATAGCTTTTGAGGAAATTCTCCAGCCACAGCGTCGCTTCGAGATCGAGGTGGTTCGAAGGCTCGTCGAGCAGCAGCAGGTCTGGCGCGGAGAACAGCAGCGAGGCGAGCGCGACACGCATTTTCCAGCCGCCCGAATAGCTGTCGAGCGGTCGGCCCTGCATCTCGTCGTCAAAGCCGAGGCCGACCAGGATGCGGGCGGCGCGGGCTGGCGCCGTGTAGGCGTCGATGGTGTTGAGCCGCTCGTGGATTTCGCCCAGCCGGTCGGGATCGTGGCAGGTTTCGCTTTCGTGGAGCAGGGCCGCGCGCTCGGTATCGGCGGCGAGCACGGCCTCGATCGGCGTGGTCGTGCCGCTCGGTGCTTCCTGGGCGATATAGCCGATGCGGGTGCCGCGCGGCATATCGATGCCGCCCTCGTCGGGATCGATCTGGCCGATGATCGCCTTCATCAGCGTCGACTTGCCCGCGCCATTGCGGCCGATCAGCCCGACACGGCTGCGCGGCGGCAACATCGCTGTCGCGCGGTCAAGGATCGTGCGGCCGCCAAGCCGCACCGTGATGCCATTCAGATTCAGCATGGGCGGGCCGATAGCATGAAATTCAGAAAAGTCAGTCGGATTGACTCATCGATCGCGGATTTCATGCCGTTCAATGCGAACGTCTCGTCCTTTGTGGGCCATAAACCGTTCAATCCGTGCATGCATGTCGGAACACTCGCGAGCGCCAGGCATTTTGAAGGTCCGGAAAGGGATATGATGACGGCAAAATCGATATTGATCGTTGAAGACGAAATATTCGTTGCGATGGATATTGAGCGTATCCTTGTCGATGCTGGCTTTCAGGTTATCGCCATCGCTGCGGACAGCGACGAGGCAATCGCCGCGGCGGAGGCGGCGGACATTGCGTTCGTGGATCTCAACTTGCGCGATGGCCCGATCGGGCCTGCTTTGGCGCGGGCACTCGGCGAACGCTATGGCGTGCGTGTGGTCTATGTAACCGCCAACCCGGCACAAATCGATGTGCCGGCAGAAAATGCGATTGCGTGCATCCGTAAGCCGTTTGACGACGCGGCCATTCTGGCGGCGGCAACACTGGCGTCAGGTCAGGATGTGGACGTGACGCCGTATAGGGAAATGATGCTACCTATGAACCGTTGGAACGGCGCATCGCATTTTTCGGCAGATTGATCGTCACGGCCAGACCGGAAGGAAGCCAATCCTTCGTTACGGTTCCTCCCAGCTGTCGGGCTGCGCTGAGTTCGATCAGCTTGGTGCCGAATCCATCCTCCGTCGGTGGCGTGACGAGGGGACCACCCTGTTCGATCCAACTGAGATTGACGACATCTCCCTCGCACGCGGTATGGATACGGACTTGTCCCTCGGCTACGGCCAACGCACCATATTTCGCGGCGTTGGTCGCAAATTCGTGAAATACCAGCGCCAGCGGCGTCGCCGACCGATCGTCAATGTCCACATCCTGTCCCTGCACGACGATGCGATCATGTGATTTTTCACGGTAGGGCGACAGCAGTTCGTCGAGCATGCCGTGCAGACTGCTCTGACGTTGTGTCGGGCGCGATGCCTCGCTGTGCGGGCGGACAAAGTCATGTGCCCTGCCCAATGCGGTGATGCGATCCCGCAGATCTTTCGCCACCTCGCTGAATTCCGGTCGATATCGGGTGGACAGGCTGACCAGGCCGCTGATGACTGCGAAAATATTCTTGATCCGATGGCTCAGTTCGTGGGCGATGATCTCGCGCTGCTCGAGCAGCAGCTTGTTGTCGTGAATATCGGTGCAGGTGCCGAACCACCGCTGGATCGCGCCATTCTCGTCGCGGATGGGGAGTGCCCGACCGAGCGTCCAGCGATATTCTCCCGCCGCATTGCGCAGGCGATACTCTATTTCATAAGGTTCGCCGGTATCGAGCGAATGTTTCCAGACGCTCCAGGCGCGCTCCTGATCGTCGGGATGGAACATGCCGTTCCAGCCTTCGCCATCAGTCGAACCTGGCGACATTCCGGTGAATTCGTACCAGCGGGCGTTGTAATAGTCATGATAGCCATCGGGCAGGGTGGACCAGACCATCTGCGGCATGGTGTCGGCCAGCACGCGAAATTTCTGATCCTGTTCGTCCAGCTGGCGATCTGCCTTTTGCGCCGCGCGACGTTCCGCCCGCAGGGATGAAACGGCGGATGCCATCACCGACAGCCCCTGCATTTGCAGATCGGTAAGGGCTTCG
>CAYLIK010000049.1:10514-19562 GCA_964383565.1 uncultured Sphingomonadaceae bacterium | reverse complement strand
GGTTTCGCGGCCCCTCTGCTGCTGGTGTTCGCGCGTGATTCCGCTCCGTTGCGCGTCACCGCTGGTGAGAATGGGACGCGCGTGCTGGTAATGGCCGGCAAACCGCTCAATGCGCCGAGCGTTTCCAACGGACCATTTGTGCTGTCCTCTCCCGCCGCTCTGGAGGAAGCGGTCGGGCGCTATCGATCGGGCGCCATGGGTGCCCTGTCGCCCGAGTGGGATTGAACGATTGCAGCGCGCATGATCGCACGGCCTTACCCGGATTTGTCACGCAACATGGCGTAATGATCGCGCTTAAACATCCGCGCCATGAAAGAAGCGCATATGGTTGAGGTGTCCGATCGGCCGAAGCCGATTTCGCGAGGACAAACCGCATTTCAGCAAAAATGCCATGGTGCGTTCAGAATTCTCCTTCTACCGGCTTCTATGCTTGGCGGCAGGAAGGTAGAGTAGCGGATGGTTAGCGTTTCGAGCCCCCGAGACAGAGCGGTTCGACACATTCCCTGGCTTATGGCCCTGTCAGCTCTCGCCGCCTGTTCGGATGGAAAGGACGGCGCACGCGACACCGCCCCGCCAGAAGTCGGCTATGTCACACTGAAGCAGGAAAATGTGCCGCTGTATGTGGAGCTTGCCGGCCGCACAGCCGCCTATGAAACATCCGAGGTGCGACCCCAGGTTTCCGGCCTGATCAAGGCGCGGCTGTTCACCGAAGGCAGCATCGTGCGTGCCGGGCAGACCCTCTATCAGATTGATCCGAGCCTCTATCGGGCGGCGGTCGATCAGGCGCAGGCCAATCTCGCAAATGCCCAGGCCAGCCGGGAAGCAGCCCAGGCCAGGGCGGACCGCTTTCGACCGCTCGCGCAGATGGAGGCGATCGCCAAGCAGGATTACACCGATGCGGTCGCGTCGGCGCGCCAGGCCGCGGCCGGCGTCGCGCAAACCCGCGCCAGTCTGGAAACGGCGCGGATCAACCTGCAATTCACGCGGGTGCCCGCGCCGATCACTGGGCGTATCGGCCGATCGCTGTTCACGACGGGCGCGCTCGTTTCGGCGGGGCAGGCCGATCCGCTGACGACGATCCAGCGGCTTGACCCTATCTATGTCGATATCCAGCAATCGAGTGCCGACCTGCTTGCTCTGCGGCGTTCCCTGTCCACCGGCGATTCGGTTCCATCCTCGACGGCGGTCAAGCTCGAGCTTGAGGACGGCAGCGACTATCCGGGGGCGGGTACGCTCGAATTCGCCGAGGCGATGGTCGATCCCAACACCGGCACGGTCACGCTCCGCGCGCGTTTTGCCAATCCTTCCGGCATGCTGCTGCCCGGCATGTATGTCCGCGCCCGCCTGAGCCAGGCCATTTCGCAGAACGCCATCCTCGTGCCGCAACAGGCCGTATCGCGCGATCCGCGCGGCAATGCGACGGTGATGATCGTAGGCCCCGGCGACAAGGCCATGCAGCGCACGGTGACAGCAAGCCAGACGATCGGGGACAAATGGCTGGTCACGGCCGGGCTTGCGGCGGGTGACAGGGTGATCGTGGAAGGGCTTGGCAAGGCGAAGGCGGACAAGCCGGTCAAGCCGGTCCCGGCGGGCAAGCCATCCGCGAAGGCCTCCCGCTAGGCGATGATCTCCCGCATCTTCATCGACCGGCCCATTCTGGCCTGGGTGATCGCGATCGTGATCATGCTGACGGGTATCGGGGGGGTGCTTTCGCTCCCGGTGGAGCAATATCCGGATATCGCGCCGCCTTCGGTCAATATCCGCGCAACCTATCCGGGCGCGTCGGCCGAAACGGTCGAAACGAGCGTGACGCAGATCATTGAGCAGCAGCTCACCGGCATCGACGGGATGATCTATTTCTCGGCGACCTCGAATTCGTCGGGGACGGTAAATATTACCGTGACCTTCGATAAAGGCACCGATCCGGACATCGCGCAGGTCCAGGTGCAGAACAAGGTGCAGCAGGCACTTTCGCGCCTGCCCCAGCAGGTGCAGCAACAGGGCCTCAGGGTCACCAAATCCAACGCTGATTTCCTGATGGTCGTGTCGATCTACGACGAGTCCGACCGGATGACGAGCAGAGACATCAGCGACTATCTCGTCTCCAATCTTCAGGACCCGGTTGGACGCATTCCCGGCGTGGGCGACCTCAACGTGTTCGGCGCCCAATATGCGATGCGGATTTGGCTCGATCCCTACAAACTCGCCGCCGTGAAGCTGATGCCCAGCGACGTGATCTCCGCTATCGAGGCGCAAAATGCGCAGGTCGCGGCAGGGCAGATCGGCGGATTGCCGTCGCCCGATACGCAGATGCTCAACGCCATCGTCACGGCGCGGACGCGACTGACGAGCGTCGATGAGTTTCGCAACATCATCCTGAAGACGCAGACCAATGGATCGCAGGTCCTGCTCGAGGATGTCGCCCGCATCGAACTCGGCAGCGAAAACTACACGACGCAGAGCAAGCTCAACGGCCATCCGGGCGCGGGCATTGCGATCCAGCTTGCGCCGGGCGCGGACGCGCTAAAGACAGCCGAACTCGTCCGAAACTTCATGGACCAGCGCGCGCCGTCGCTCCCCGATGGTCTGACCTTCACCTATCCCAATGACAGCACTGCCTTCATCAAGCTTTCGGTCGAGGACGTCATCAAGACGCTGATCGAGGCGATCATCCTTGTCGTCCTGGTGATGTTCCTGTTTCTGCAAAGCTGGCGTGCGACGCTGATCCCCGCGATCGCCGTACCGGTCGTGCTGCTGGGCACGTTCGGCGTGCTCGCCGCCTTCGGTTTTTCGATCAACACGCTCACATTGTTCGGCATGGTGCTCGCGATCGGGCTGCTGGTCGACGATGCGATCGTCGTCGTCGAAAATGTCGAGCGCGTGATGGAGGAGGAGCCGGACATCTCGCCGCGGGATGCGACGATCAAATCGATGGCGGAAATCAACACCGCGCTCATCGCCATCGCTCTGGTGCTATCCGCGGTTTTCCTGCCGATGGCGTTTTTCGGCGGGTCGACCGGCGTGATCTACAAACAGTTTTCGATCACCATCGTATCATCGATGGTCTTGTCCGTGGTCGTCGCGCTGGTTCTTTCACCCGCGCTCGCGGCGACCTTGCTTAAGCGCCCTACCGAGGAAGATCGCGCAAGGCGCAGCAGGCTCGTCGCCAAGGCGCATGACTATGGCGACCGCTTCAATGCCTGGTTTGCCCGCACATCGGACCGTTATCGGGATGCGGTTGCCCGGCTTTTGGGTCATATGCTTGCGGTCATGCTCGTCTTTGCGGGCATCATCATCCTGCTGGGAGTCGTCTTTTTCCGGCTGCCCTCAAGCTTTCTGCCCGTCGAGGATCAGGGCATCGCCCAGCTCCAATATACGCTGCCGCCCGGGGCGACGTTCAGCCGCACACTGGCTGCGGCGGATGCGATCACGGAATATTTCCTGACCAAGGAGAAGGCCAACATCAACACGGTCTACACCGTCGTCGGATCGAGCCAGGCGGGCCAAGGTCAAAATGCCGGGCGGGGATTTATTTCCCTTGCCCCATGGGATGAGCGCTCGGGCGAGAACAACGCTGCATCGGCAATCACGGCGCGCGCCACGAAGGCCCTTAACGGCGAACTGCGCGATGTGCAGTTCAATGCACTCAATCCGCCGCCGGTGCGTGGGCTTGGGCAATCGAGCGGCTTCACGCTCCAACTGCTCAATACGGGCAACCTCAGCCGGACTGAATTCAAGGCGCGCCGCGACCAGCTTTTGGAGGCGGCCTCGTCGGATCCGGAACTGGCCCAGGTCCGCCAGAACAGTCTGGAAGATACCGCGACCCTTGCGATCGACATCGATCAGGAAAAGGTCAACGCGCTGGGCATCTCACAGGCCAGCGTCGATGCGACCCTGTCGACTGCGTGGGGAGGCAGTTACGTCAAC
The DNA here is from genome assembly GCA_964383565.1 of uncultured Sphingomonadaceae bacterium. Classification (GTDB taxonomy): domain Bacteria; phylum Pseudomonadota; class Alphaproteobacteria; order Sphingomonadales; family Sphingomonadaceae; genus CANJQJ01. The sequence continues at coordinate 15,635 of CAYLIK010000049.1, read as the reverse complement.
GATTTCATCGATCGCGGGCGGGTGAAGCGAGTCTATGTTCAAGGGGATGCGCCGTTCCGCAGCCGTCCGGAAGATCTGAGCTCCTGGTTCGTGCGCACGTCGAATGGCGAGATGGCGCCCTTCTCGTCCTTCGCGCGGGTGCACTGGAGCAATGCCGCGAACACGCTGACGCGCTTCAATGGTTCCGCATCCTACGAAATTCAGGGGCAGGCGGCTGAAGGACAAAGTTCGGGGGAGGCCATGGCCCGCATCGCGGAACTTGCGGCCAAGCTGCCGGGCACGTCGATCGCCTGGGCCGGCCTTTCCTATCAGGAGCAGCTTTCCGGCGGTCAGGCGCCGCTGCTGTACGGGCTGTCGTTGCTGGTCGTGTTCCTCTGTCTGGCGGGGCTTTACGAAAGCTGGTCAATTCCGTTCGCGGTGATGCTGGTGATGCCGCTGGGCCTGATCGGCGCCACCCTGGCGGTCTTATTCAGAGGGCTTGAAAACGACATTTATTTTCAGGTCGGCCTGCTGACCACGATGGGCCTGTCGGCGAAAAACGCGATCCTGATCGTCGAGTTCGCCGAACAGGCGGAGAAGAGCGGGAGAACTGCCGTGGAGGCCGCGCTGGAGGCCGCACGCGTCCGACTGCGGCCGATCCTGATGACCAGCCTCGCCTTCATCTTCGGCGTGCTGCCGCTGGCGATCTCGACCGGAGCGGGCGCCAAGAGCCGGGTGGCGATCGGGACGGCGGTGATCGGCGGCATGACCACGGCAACGATCCTCGCGATCTTCTTCGTTCCGTTATTCTATGTGCTGGTGCGGAAGATATTCGGAGGCGAGGCCCATTCCGATGCGGTCGGGGAAAAGCGAGACGCTCCATGATCCGGGGCGCTTGCCTCCTGCCTTTTGCGTTGCTCACGGCGTGCAGCCTGCAACCGACCTACAAGCGGCCGGCGCCGGCGGTGCCCGTCGCCTGGCCAGCGGGGGAGGCTTATCCGCAACCGGGCGACGCCGCGCTGCCATCGCTGAGCTATCGGGACATCTTCCGTGATCCCCAGCTCCAGACGATCATCGATCAGGCGCTTGCCAACAATCAGGACCTGCGTCTGGCGGTTGCCAACATCGCGGCGGCGCGCGCGCAATATCGTGTCGCGCAGTCAGCACTCTTTCCCGTGATCGATGCGAGTGGGCGCGTCTCCACTGAAAACGGCTCGAACCGAGTGCGATCGTCGAGCGCAGGAGGTTCCAATTCGGGCAGCGGCACCGACACCAGCTATGGCGCGGATATCGGAACGACGGCGTTCGAGATCGATCTGTTCGGCCGGCTGCGCAACCAGAGCAGCGCCGCCTTCGCCGAATATATGGGGACGGCGGCCGCCGTCCGCGCCGCGCGGCTGACGCTGATCGGTGAAGTGGCGAGGGCCTATCTTCAATATGCGACTGACAAGAGCCTGTTGGCGATCGCGACCGATACCATCGCCAATGCCGGCAGGAATGTGGAGCTGACGCGCGCGAGGCTCCAGGGCGGCGTCGCGCCGCGCACCGATCTGCGGCAGGCCGAGACGATCCTCGCACAGGCCAGATCGGATGAGGCGTCGTTCACCACCGCCGTGGCTCAGGATCGCAACGCGCTCGAATTGCTGGTCGGCGCGCCGGTGGCCGACGCGCTGTTGCCCGCCTCGCTGGAGAGCATCGACGGTCTTCTGCAGCCAGTTCCCGCAGGGCTCGATTCCGGCATTCTCCTGCGGCGTCCCGACGTGGTGCAGGCCGAATATCAGTTACGCGCGGCGAATGCGCGGATCGGTGCGGCACGGGCCGCTTTCTTTCCACGCCTGGCGCTTACGGCGGCTGCCGGTTTTGCGAGCTCCGGCCTGTCCAGCCTATTCAGCGGCGGCGCCTTCGCCTGGAGCGTGCAACCATCCGCCACGCTGCCGATCTTTGACGCGGGCGCCAATATCGGCAATCTGAAATATGCCAACGCCCAGCGGACGGCCGCGATCGCCGTCTATCAGAAAGCGATCCAGACGGCCTTCCGCGAAGTTGCCGACGCGCTGGCAAGGCAGGGCACGATCGATCGCCAGCTTGCTGCTGACCAGCAACTCAATGACGCCACGGAGGACAGCCTGACGCTCAGCCGGGCGCGTTACAACGAAGGCATCGATTCCTATCTGGCGACCCTCGACGCGCAGCGTTCATTCTATTCGGCTCGGCGGACGCTGATTACCACCCGCCTGATCCGCGCACAGAACCTTGCCACGCTTTATCAGGCGCTTGGCGGCGACCAGCTGATCAGCGAAGGCAGGATGTAATCAGCCGGGTAGTGTCGGTCCCAGAAATCGCTATTGACGGCGGGGCGTTGAAGCGTTGCACATACCCGGGGGCGAGATTTGGCTGACACGATGGTGCCGATAATAGCAGTGGGGAACAACCCCACACCGATCTGGGGCATGGACGTAGGTGAACGTATCCGCCGGATCGCTCGGGCATTCGGATCGCCTGACGATGGTGCAGCCTCAACTGATGGCGCCGCCCTCCTGGTAAACACCCGCTTCGTTTGCGATCCATTGTGGCTGAAACATTATCGCAAGCATCCCGGATCGGTTCTTACCATGGGTGGCGTTCCCGCGATCGCGCATGTTCGAAACGCCGCGGAGCGCGCGCAAGTCGAAGCCGCCATGGCCGCAAATTCGCCGATCAACGGCGATACGACCTTGACGATCATAGCGCATGAAAACGCCGGCACGATCGTGAACGCCGAATTGCGGAAGCGCGAGACGCCCTTCATCCTGCCGCTTGAGCCGTCGACAGTTCGCGCCGTGGAGCGGGCCAGCTACTTCGGCGCCTACAAGGGCGTGACGGATGTACTGACCAAATATCTCTGGCCGGAATGGGCTCTGGTGCTGACCCGGATTGCGGCGCGCGCGGGCATTACGCCGAATATGGTCACGACGGTGGGGGCCGTCCTGTGCGTCGTGGCCACCTGGCTGTTCTGGTATGGCCATTACTGGACGGGCATGGCGGCGGGCCTGGGGTTCATGGTCCTCGATACCGTCGACGGCAAACTCGCGCGCTGCACGATCACGTCGTCCAAATGGGGCAATGTCTTCGACCATGGGCTGGATCTCGTCCATCCGCCTTTCTGGTGGTACGCTTGGGGGGTCGGCCTTTCCGCCTGGGGGCTTGCGCTGTCGCCGGCGCACTTCGACCTCGTCATGGTGGCGATCGTCGGGGGCTATGTCGTGCAGCGCCTGATCGAAGGCGCGTTCATGCGGCTTTACGGCATGCACATTCATGTCTGGCGAAAGCTCGATTCCGATTTCCGGCTTATCACCGCGCGGCGCAATCCGAACATGGTGATCCTGTTCGTCAGCGTAATCGCGCAGCGGCCCGACATTGGGCTGGTGGCGGTCGCATGGTGGACCATCTTGTCATGCCTGTTCCATCTGGTGCGGCTGATCCAGGCAATGATCGTGCACGGCAGGAAAGCGGAGATCAGCTCATGGCTTGCCTGATCGGTTATCCGCGATGAACCTGGCCGCGCTGATCGCGCTGTGCCCTCCCGGCTTCGAGATCGTTCTCGCTGATGTCGGCTCGGCCGGCGGGCTCAAGGATCGCTGGCTGGCGGCGCGCGACGTGGTCTCCGCATTGCTTTTCGAGCCGCGCGACGGCGGCGAGATCAAGCGGCAGGGGCGTGACACATGCTATCCGATCGCCTTGGGGCCGCAGGCAGGACAAGCCACGCTCAACATCACGGCGCTGCCGAATATGTCGTCCACGCTTGAGCCCAATCGGGCTCTGCTGGAAAGTTACCGGAAAAAGTTCGATCATACGCGGGTCGTTTCCACGATCGAGATGCCGGTCGACACCCTCGACGCGCTGGCGACACGCGAAAGCATCCGGATCGATGCGCTCAAGGTCGACACGCAGGGCAGCGAGCTATCCATCCTGCAAGGCGCGCAGGCCTGTCTGGGAAGCAGCGTGTTTCTGGCAGAGATCGAGCTGTCCTTCTTCCAACGCTATATCGATCAGCCGCTCGCGGGGGACGTGATCGCATTCATGGCCGGTCATGGGTTCGAGCTGCTCGATCTCTACCGGCTCAAGCGATACCGCAGGCTCAACGCGGCTGGCATTGGCAATGTGAGCCTTGGCCGCGGGCAGCGTGCGGGGCGGCTCGCTTATGGCGACGCGCTGTTCGTTCTGGCGGAACCCCGGTTGATCGACCGCATACGCTCGCTTCCGAAGGCGGAGGCAGAAGCCGCGGCGCTGAGGGCGATCATTTCGCTGATCGTCTATGGCAAGCCTGACATGGCGGCGCGGCTGTTCGATTCGGTCGCCGATCTGTTCGAATCTGACCGGCGCATGGCGGTGGCTGACGCCCTGAAATCATATGTGGCACGTTGGTGGAAACCGAACTTCCTCCACCACATGTTCGATTATCTGGCACGTAATGTCTGAAGGCGACCTGCCGCTGGTTCACTTTGGCGGCCCCGATCGTCCGTCCCGATATCTGAGGCAGTTGCTCCGCGACCGGATCGAACAACAGCCGCCCGGCGCGGAGATCATCTGGGCGACCTATTATTTCCGCGACCGCGATCTCGCGGACTGCCTGATCGCCGCGCATGATCGCGGGGTGCGGGTCGTGCTTCATGTCGAAGGGCGGCCGCGCCGGAAAAGCGTGAACGACGCGGTAATCGCGCGACTTCGGGCGCAGGGGCTTGGCGGTGGCTTGCATGTCCACGAACCCGCGCCGTGGCTGCCGAGTGGTATCCACCCCCATCTCCACAGCAAGATATATGCCTTTTCGCACCCCAGACCCTCTGTGCTCGTCGGCTCGTTCAATCCCTCGGGCGACATCCCCGAGGATTCGGAGGTCATCGCCGAGATTGGCAATCAGGATCGCGGCCACAACATGCTCGTGGAGTTGCACGAGCCCGGTCTGGTCGGGGCGCTTGGGGATCATGTCCGCGCCTTGGGCGACAGCGCGCTGCGGCTGCATCCACGGCAAAATCGGCCTGTGGTGGGAGAGAGTGCTACCGCCTGGTTCTATCCCCGCCTTTGTCCGAATGTCATCGACCATCGTCTTGCCGGCCTTGGCGACGGGGATCGCGTCAGCGGCGCGATATCGCATCTGAAGGCGGG
>CAYLIK010000049.1:0-10504 GCA_964383565.1 uncultured Sphingomonadaceae bacterium | reverse complement strand
GAAGGCGGGGCCGCTGACCGCAGCACTCATCAGCGGCGCGCGGTCTGGCGCCTCGATCCGGCTTATCGTGCATGACACGGTTCGCCGCGTGCCGGAGGCGATCATAACCGAGCTGTCCGAAGCAGGCGTCGATATCGCGCGCTACGCGCACGCCGAAGGCTTTCCGCTGCACGCCAAATTCCTGATCGTCGCGCGCAAGGCAGCGCAAACCGCGTGGTTTGGCAGTTTCAATCACAACAGCCGTTCGCGCTGGCTGAATCATGAAATCCTGCTGGCGAGCGAGCATCCGGCGATCGTGACGAGCCTTGCCCGCCGCTTCGACGAGATCGCCGCGGAAGTGGCGTTACAAAAAGTCTGACGTCCGCGCCGTTCCTCACTAAAGGCGTCCTGACAGGCCATTTCGGAGAGTTTCTGTAGCCATGACCATCGAGCAAGCCATCATCCTCAGCGCGGGCAAGGGATCGCGGCTTTATCCGCATACGGAGGACCGGCCGAAATGCCTGCTTGAGCTGTCCGGCAAGACGTTGCTCGAATGGCAGCTCGATGCGCTGTACGACAGCGGCATCCGGGACATGATCGTGGTCACGGGTTTCCATCACGATCTGGTCGAACAGGTCGTCACCGCGCGGGGATCGGGGCGCGGGACGGTCAGCTTGCTGTTCAACCCCTTCTATCAGGTGGCGGATAATCTCGCCTCGGTATGGATGGCGCGCGCGCATTTCGATCGCGATACGTTGCTGCTCAACGGCGATACGCTGGTGTCGACCGATCTTGTCCGCACGGTCCTGGCGGGCGGGACCAGCCCGATATCGGTGACCACCGACAGCAAGGACGCCTATGACGCCGACGACATGAAGGTGCTGTGCGAAGGTGATCGTCTGTTGCGCATCGGCAAGGCTCTGCCGGCAGACGGATGCAACGCTGAATCGATTGGCCTGCTCGCCCTGCGCGGCAGCGGGCGCACTGCTTTTATCGAGAAGATCGAAGAGGTGATGACGACCGATCAGGGCGTGCGCCTGTGGTATCTGAGCGTCATCGATATGCTCGCGGATTCCGGGATCGTGGGCACCACCTCGATCATCGGCCATGACTGGCAGGAGGTCGATTATCTGGCTGACCTCGACGCCGCGCGGGCGCTTACGGCGAAATGGCGGGACGCAAGCGCGTAAGGGTCAGCCGGCCCATTTGTCGCGAATCCATGTTCCCAGCGCTGCGATCTGTTCGCTGCTGAGCTTCACTGCTTCGCCGAGAGCAGGGGCCTTTGGCCACCCCGCATCCATGATGCTGAGCCCGTCCTTCTCGCGCGCGCCCTCATAACGGGGGATGACATGGAAATGGACGTGGGGATCGACCATCATCAGCATCAGATAGTTGATCTTCTCATAGCCGATGAGCGGCTTCAGGGTCTGTTCGATCGCTGATATCGCGGCATCCAGTTCGGAAAAGGCGGCCGGGGGCAAATCGCTGAACGCCGTGGCCTCTGACTTGGCCGCCAGCACGAGGCTTCCCAAGGTGGGCTGCTGGGGGCGGAGCAGCACGACCCAATGCGTAAATTCCGCGATCAGCGTGTCAGGAAATCCGAAGGCCTTGATCGTGTCGTTCATGTTCGCACCATATCTGATTCCGTGCAGCTCGCACCGCGCGTTGCGCACCGGGCGTCGACCGGATATCTGGCATCGCGGCGGCGAGTGGGAAAGTGAAGATCGACCAAACGACCGAAGATCGCGAAGCACAGGATAGCCGCACCGTGATCGCGATCTACGATCTGGATCGGACGGTCACGCGGCTTCCCACCTATACCGCGTATCTTGTTTTTGCCGCGCGGCGTCTGTGTCCGTACCGGCTGCTGGCCGCGCCATTGGTTGTGCTGGCGATGGCGGCGCATGGGCTGCGCATTATCGACCGTGCTCAGCTCAAGGGGGTGATGTGGCGCCTGCTGCTGGGGAAGGTATCGCGTAGCGCGCTTGATCCGGTCATCGCCGCGTTCAGTGCGCGAACGCTTGCACGCAATATCCGGGCAGGCGCCAGAGCCTCTATTGATCGTGATCGCGCCAGCGGCGCAAGGCTGGTGCTGGCCACTGCGGCGCATGAAATCTACGCGGCGCCGATTGCCCAAGGCCTGGGCTTCGATGCCGTCATCGCCACGCAGGTAGCGGATCATGCGTTGGGCCATGTCGAACCCATGCTTGCCGGCAATGTCTATGCCGCAAACAAGCTGGCGGCGGTTCAGTGCTGGCTGGACGGGCAGGGCCTGGCGCGCGGCGATGTGCGGATGCGTTTCTATTCGGACAGCGCATCCGATCGTCCGCTGTTCGAATGGGTGGACGAGCCGGTTGCGGTGAACCCGTCGCGCCGTCTCGCGCGGCTTGCGCGGACCCGGCGCTGGCCGATCGAGGACTGGGGCGCACCGCCGGCCTGACCCGGCAAGCGATCAAGCCGGATCGGGTTTCTGTTCGACGGTTCGCAAGCGGAGCCTGGCTTTTATCCACCGGTGGAACTTCGCCATATCGAAAAAGGCGACGAAGACGAATGGGTAGAAGTAGAACTGGACGTTCATGAGCAGATAATTGCTGAGATGAAACGTCGCTGCCGCGATCAGCAATATCCCGCGCCAACGCCAGTCCTTCACGAAGAGGATGAGCGGGATGAACAGCTCGAACAGGAATACGGCCACGCCGCAGAGAAATATGAGATCGGGTGTCTGCGCCAGTTTCCAGGCAAGCGAGAGGTTCACGACATCGCCGTTGGCGGCGAAGCCATCGCGCAATGCGCGGCTGATCAGCGTTTCCTGGATCCGCCCGCCATGTTCGAACCAGAAAAGGCCGGAAACCCGCAGCTTGGCGAACAGCGCCCAGAAATAGAACATGGCGATGTAGACCTGCATCGCACGGAGCGGCCATGACGCCTCCCACTGCTCGATCGGAGCCAGCAGCTTGCGCCGCGCATCGATGCCGAACATGCGATCGCTCTTCGCCACCAGGAACAGGATGAGCAGCGCGAACACTGGAATCTCGCGGTGATGCACGTCTCCGGAGAAACTGTCGCGGACCCCCTTCAGATAGAACATCGTAATCAGGATCGCGATGATCGCCGGCTTGGTCCATTTGCCGAAAGCAAAGAAAAGACAAGCCGCGAGCATCGCTAAATAGACGGGTATAATCAGCCACGGAATGTTGTGCGTGATGCCGAGGATCTGAAAATACCAGATCGGGATGGTGTACTGGAACCCCGGTCCGAATGTGTCGAGTATCAACAGCTGTGGATATTGGGTACCCAGATACAGGAACAGCCCGAGCCCGAAATAAAAGCGGACGGCGCCGAGCGTATCCGCTTCGAACCAGTCGAAAAAGAACCGGTCGACGAACCTGGCATGAGTGGGATGATAATCAGTCATGCAGCACCGCCGTCTCGATCGTCGTGCCCTTCTCAGTGATGGTCGCCACTTTCCGCTCGCGATGGGGATTTTTCAGCGCCCCGTCGTCGAGGTGCTCGCGAGTAAAGGTGGCGAAATCGAGATGGGCCTGGAGCTGGACGATGCGTCGCGGATCTGAAGGTTCGTAACCCAGCGTACCGTTCGCAGAGCGCAGAATATCGCGCTCATAATCAACATGTAGCGCGGGGTCGTCGCCAATCAGCGTCGCGTACCACCACCGGTTGAAGCCCCAGAGATGCGCTCGCTCGCGACGATGCTGCGGCGGGCCTTCTCCGAACGCCCGCTCCTGATAGAGGCGGCGGAAATTGGCGGGTGGAATGTTGAGATCCTGTCGGGAAAGGAACAGTTTTTCACCGTTGGCGCGCTGCGCGGCAAAACCAAGCTGGCGGCGCTCCAGATCCCCCACGGCTACGGTGAGCTTGTCGCTTTCCTCGCGGAAACCGTACATCGGCACCCAGCTCAAAGGAAAATAATCGATCCGGAGGAAAACCGCGCCGAACAATATGAGGAAGAAAAAGAGCAGAAACCGCTTAACCTGAGCCTGCGTCATCGTCTCTTCCCCTCAGTGGTTGGCGTATCGGGTAAGGGACTCATGGCTGTCAAGATTATGTGATCCCGATCCATAGCATGACGATGTTCGCGTGCGCTGCCGTAAGATGATCGAATGCGTGCTTGCATCAATGTGCATAGCGGTTTGACCTGCGGGATCGTCAAGATATAAGCCCCGGCTCAAGGTCGAGGTACAGCATGATGAATGGCCATCCGGGGCCTGCAGGCCGGGCGTTACGGACCATCGGCCTGGCAGGCGCCGTGTTTGGATTGGTTGGTCTGGCGACCAGCGCCGCTGCCCATGAGCCGGTGTCGCCGATCCCCGAAGAGCGGCTCCCCATCGACTTCGATCTGGCCAAAGTGGACGCGCAACAGGCCGAAGTGTCACAGATGTTGGCGCTGCAGTATGTGTCGGCGCTCGAACCGTCCGCTGATACAACCCAGATAGAGCAATCCGGGCCGCAAAATGCATCAAGCCATGTTTCCTTTGGCCGCCAGATGGGCTCCATCAAGTGGGAAATCGGGCTTGCGGCGGCTTGGATGACGGGCACAAATATTGCCAAGGTCAGTAAGGAGGGGGCGGACGGCTTTCGCTTCAAGGATGAAGGGTGGTTCGGAGACGACACCACCAATCTGGGCATCGACAAGCTCACCCATGCCTGGAATTCCTACTGGATCACCGATGCGATTGCGGCGCGCATCCGCCACAAGACGGGAGCCGAGAATGCAGCGCTTCCGGCGGCTGCGGTCGGCATGAGCCTGATGCTGTACAGCGAAATGTGGGATGCGTTCAAGAAATCGAGTGGGTTTTCCGTGCAGGATCTGACGATGAATGCCGCCGGGGCCGGCTTTTCGGTTTTGCGGAATAGCGTGCCGGGGCTGAAGGAAAAGCTCGATTTTCGACTGCTCCTGATGCCGAACAGCGATATTTATACGCCGACGGGCGTGCGTCATTTCCGGCAGATGCGCTATCTGTTCGCGCTCAAACTCGCGGGATTTCGGGGCATGGAGGATAGCCCGTTCCGGTTCGTCGAGCTGCATGCGGGTTATCGCGCTACCGGCTTCACCGCTGCCGAAGAACGGCGCGGAGAGCCCCGGAAGCAGCGTCCCTTTGTCGGCATCGGCCTGAACCTCAATGAGTTGTTCTTCAGGAATGCCCATGGTTGGGCAGGCAAGAGCGCAAATGTGGCGCTTCAATATCTGCAGGTGCCGTACACCGCGTATCACGCCGAAGTTGAATAGAATGGGGGCAGTATGAAGGTAGCATTGGCGGCTGGCGTGACGGTTCTGTTGGCGGCGATCGGTTTGCCTGTGCTTGCCGCGGCTCAGCCCGTGCAGTTCGTGATAAGCGGCGCGACGCATGGAGAGGGCGACGGCGGGACGACGGTCGAGCTTCTCCTCCTCAACAATGGAAACTCCGACCACAGCGTGGCGCTTCCCGATCAGATCGAGGGTGTTTTGACGTCCGCTACGACACGTTCGATCCAGCTCGAACGCGCGTCTGGAGAGCAGCCCGCCATATCCGTGCCAGCCCGCGGATTCGCGCGGGTTCGTTACCGCGCCATGGTTCCGGCCGGCAGGTTTCAGGCCAATGATCTGATCAGTATTCCCACCTGGGGTACGCAACAGGTGGCGATGGCGGCCCCGCTAGCGGTCTCGCCGGAGACGCAGGCGCGCGTGGAGCCGGAACAAAGCATTGAGTCGAAGATCGCGCCCGAAGCGATAGAGGCGTCCCGCGAAGGCACGATTGGAGAGAGCCTGCTACGGAATCTTTCAACCCACGAGCCGATGTACGCCATTTTCGGCACCACGTCCCAGAGCGAGATAAAGATCCAGGGAAGCTTCAAATATCGTCTGCTCGGATCGTCCCGCCCCCCGTCGTCAGCGCATGGGTGGCGCGATGGACTGTATTTTGCCTTCACGCAGAAAATGTTCTGGGATGTGGCTTCGGATTCGTCGTTCAGGGACGTGAACTATACGCCTGAACTGTTTTACCGAACCCCGTCGATCAGTCTGGCCGATACGCTGGAAGCTGGCGTGGAGGCGGGAATCCAGCATGAATCGAACGGCAAGGCCGGGCCAGATTCGCGGAGCGTCAACACCATCTACGTCGCGCCGAAGGCGATGTGGGATCTGGGTAACGATTACAACCTGACGGTCTCGCCCCGCCTGACCGTGCTTGTCGGCGGCCGCGCCGACAATCCCGACATCAAATCCTATCGGGGCATCACGGGATTGAAGTTTCAGATCGGGCAAGCCGATGGCCTGCGTTTGTCAGCGACCGGCCGCTACAATTTTTCGAGTGGTCGAGGCGCGGTTCTCACTGAGCTGTCCTACCCCCTGCAACGCCTGTTCGGCGGAGGGCCGGAGCTTTACCTGTTTGGACAGAATTTCACGGGCTATGGCGAAAGCCTGATCGACTATAATCGCCGCATGACGCGATTGCGCTTCGGTCTGGCGGTTGTGCGATGAATGCCGCTGTATCTCAAATGAGTCCTGCGATGTGATCTTCGGCCATGACCCTTGCCTCCTCGGCGGTAAAGATGTGCGGCGAGAGGCAGAGTTCGAGCCACAGACCGTCGACGAGCGCAGTCAGGGAAATGGCCGCCAGCCGAACGCGATCTAGCGGCATCCCGCAATCGGCCAGCAATGTTTCCAGACCGGCGCGGTAGGCCGCATAAGTTTCGGAATGAATGCGGGCGATCTCCGGTTTGCCGGTCAAGCTCCAGAAGGCGACCCAGGTCGCTAGCAAGGCACGGTCGGCGATGGGTGATACGAAGCTGGCGGCGATGTAGGCGATCAGCCTCGCTTTCGGATCATGGCCCGCTTCGGCAACGGCATTCGCCAGCGCTTCGGCCACCTGCTGGGCGACCAGAGCATATGTCGCGGCGATCAACGCGTCGACCCCAGCGAAATGGTGATTGACCAGCCCCGGCGAGACGCCCGCTTCGATGGCGATCGTTCGGACAGATGCGCCAGTTGCCCCGTCGCGGGCCAGCACCCGCGCGGTCGCATCGATCAAGCTCTGGCGGCGCGCGTCCGGCGTTGCGCGATTATATGCTGGCTTGCCCATAAGCGATTCTTATTATACGATCGTTCAACAAGCAACCGGAGCCGGCATGGCGCATATATTCGCCGATCTCGAACAGCATGATTCCGAGGCCGACTGGAGTCTGCCCGCCTGGCTCTACAGCGACCCCGAATTTTTCAATGTTGAATGCGCGCGTATTTTGCGGCCGTCGTGGCAGATCGTTTGCCATCAAAATGATGTGCCGCAGCCGGGCGACTTCCACACGATCGATTATCTGGGAGAAAGCGTGATTGTGGTGCGCGGGGACGATGGTCTGGTGCGCGCCTTCACCAATGTCTGCCGCCACCGCGCGATGCGTTTGCTCGAAGTGTCAAAGGGCTCGATCAAGCATATCGTCTGCCCCTATCACGCCTGGACATATGCCACCGATGGCCAGCTGACCGGTGTGCCGAGCCGGCGGGATTATCCCGCGCTCGACATGGCCCAGAGTGGATTGGCGCCGGTCGATGTCGAGATCTGGCGCGGGTTCATATTCGTCCGGCTGGAGGGCAACGGCCCGTCCGTTGACGAGATGATGGCGCCCTATGATCGTGAGATCGCACCCTATCGCTTCGAGGACATGGCTACGATCAGTCCGGTCAAGCTTCGCGAGCGGCGGGTGAACTGGAAAAATATCGGCGACAATTATTCGGACAACCTCCACATTCCGGTCGCGCATGATGGGCTGACGCGCCTGTTCGGCAAGAGCTACGCGATCGAAGCGCAGCCCTGGGTCGACAAGATGTCCGGCCAGATCGCGGATCGGCGCTCGGACAATGTCTGGGAACGCTTCTACCAGACGCACCTGCCGCGCGTGGATCACCTGCCCGAGGTGAGCCAGCGCCTGTGGCTCTATTACAAGCTGTGGCCGAACATGGCCTTCGATATCTACCCCGACCAGATCGACTTCATGCAATGGTTGCCGCTCACGCCCACGACGAGCGTCCTGCGCGAGATGGCGTTCGCGCTGCCGGACGATTGCCGCGAGATGAAGCTCGTCCGCTACGCCAACTGGCGGATCAACCGGACAGTCAATGCCGAGGATACCCGGCTGATCGAGCGCGTCCAGCAGGGCATGGCGTCGAAGAGCTACACTGCGGGGCCGATCGGCGCGAGCGAGGTCTGTCTCCGAAGCTTCGCCGGGAAAATCCGCAACATCATTCCGGAAGCACGCCAGCATCGCGCGCCCGCGCCGGGATGGAGCCGACGGCCAAGACCCGCTGAGGACACGAAATGACGAAGAAATATGACGCGATCATCATCGGCGGCGGACATAATGGGCTGGTCTGCGCTTTCTACCTTGCGCGCGCGGGGCTGAAGGTTCGGGTGCTGGAACGGCGTGGCGTGGTAGGTGGGGCGGCGGTGACCGAGGAATTCCATCCCGGATTCCGTAACTCGACCGCGAGCTACACGGTCAGCTTGTTGCGCCCGAAGGTGATCCGCGACATGCGACTTCATGAACGCGGATGGCGGATCATTGAACGGACGATCAGCAACTTTTTTCCGCATGCGGATGGATATCTGAAGCTCGGTGGCGGCGCGGCGCGCACGCAGGCGGAGTTCGCACGATTTTCTCCCAAGGATGCCGAGACATTTCCTCATTATGAGGAGGCGCTCGAACGCGTCGCCGATGTGCTTCGGGATCTTTCGCTCAAGACGCCGCCAAACGCCGGCGGCGGGATTCGCGCTCTCCTTGCAGCGGCGGCGCAGGGCAGGAAGCTGGCTGGCCTGCCGATCGAGGCGCAGCGCGATGTGATGGACCTGTTCGTCAAGTCGGCCCGTGATTTTCTCGATGGCTGGTTCGAGGATGAGCATATCAAGGCTGCGTTCGGCTTCGATGCGGTCGTCGGCAACTATGCAAGCCCCGACACACCGGGCAGCGCCTATGTGCTGCTTCACCATGTGTTCGGCGAGGTGAACGGCAAGAAGGGCATGTGGGGCCATTCTGTGGGCGGCATGGGCGCGATCACGCAGTTCATGGCGGAGGCATGCGAAGAAGCAGGCGTTGAGATCAGTCTCGATATGCCGGTCGCCAAAGTGCTCGTCGATGGCACGAAGGCGACTGGCGTCCTTCTGGAGAGCGGCGAGGAAATCGCGGCGGATACCGTGGTCGCCAATGTCGGGCCGGCCCTCCTGTTCCGCCAGCTCGTCGACCGCAGCGACATGCCCGAGGCTTTTGCGCGGCGCATGGACCAGTTCAAAACGGGTTCCGGCACGTTCCGGATGAATGTCGCGCTTTCCGAACTGCCCGATTTCACGGTGCTGCCCGGCAAGGAACGCGCCGAGCATCACACCTGCGGCATCATCATCGCGCCGACGCTCGATTATATGGATCAGGCCTTCACTGATGCGAAGGCAACGGGCTGGTCGAAGAAGCCGATTGTCGAGATGAAGCTGCCGACGACCGTCGACGGCAGCCTCGCGCCGCCGGGCATGCATATCGCCAGCCTGTTCTGCCAGCAATTCGCGCCAGAGCTTCCGAACGGCCGCAGCTGGGACGACGAACGCGAGGCCGTTGCCGATCTGATCGTCGAGACCGTCAACGATCACGCCCCGAATTTCAAGGCGGCGATCATCGCACGGCAGATCCACTCGCCGCTCGATCTGGAGCGCAAGTTCGGGCTGATCGGCGGGGATATTTTCCATGGCCATATGAGCCTGGATCAGCTGTGGTCGGCGCGGCCCGTGCTGGGCCATGGCGATTACCGCTCGCCGATCCGGGGACTGTATATGTGCGGTTCTGGCACCCATCCGGGCGGTGGCGTGACCGGGGCGCCCGGCCATAATGCGGCGCACGAAATATTGAAGGACCGGTCGGTGCTAGGCCGGCTGTTCGGCCGGCGCGCCGCGTGAACGCAGCAGATAGACCGGAATTCCTGTGAGCATCAGCAAAAGGCTGAGCCCGCTCGCCTCATAGCCCGCGCCCCAGAAGGCGAACAGCGCGAACGGCAGCCCGATGCTTGCCGCCACCATGGCAACACGTCGCATCAACGCCGCGACGCAAATCGCAAGATACAGCCAAAGCGAGGCGCAGGTGGTCAGCAGCGCGGCGAATTCGAAGACGCCGCCCAGCGACTTGCTGGCGTTCGAAAGCACCAGCAGGCTCGCCAGCGCCGAGGAGATGACGAGCACGCGCACGGGCACGTCACGCGCCGTCACGCCTGCAAACCAGGCAGGCAACAGCCCGGCCCGGGCCATGCCAAGCGGCACCTCGCCCTGGATCAATACCCAGCAATTGAGGGCGCCGATCGCCGCGATGGCGGCGAAGAGCGCGACGGCGAGTGCCGGGCCGCGCCCCCAATATGTTTCGACGAACAGCTGGAAAGGTGCGCCCGACGCCGCAACCGTGGCTGGAGGCAGGATCAGCACGATTGCCGAGCACACCAGGATGTAGAGCAGCCCCGTTACGACCGTTCCTACCATCGTCGCGCGCATGACATTGCGCGCCGGAT
>CAYLIK010000048.1:0-19563 GCA_964383565.1 uncultured Sphingomonadaceae bacterium | reverse complement strand
TCAGCTGTGAGCTTGTAAGCCTTGTCGTCCTCCACCAGCTCCAACGCGGGGACAGGCGAGCCGCGCGTGCCGAAGTTGAACAGACTCTGTCCTGGCCGGCCAAAATCGTCAAACAGACGATCGATCTCGGACCGCAGCCAGCCCACAGGTTCAGCCATTTGCGTGGCGAGATCACGGAACGGCGACAGCGAACGGGATTTGCTCACTGGAACGTCAGTTGCTTTGTCCATCATGCTTCTCCTCTTGTAAAAAGGCCGACAATGCCGGCGGCTCAGGCGAAAAGCGCGTGCTCTCCTTCTTCCTCGATTGGCTCGGGGACGATCAGTTGGTCATGCTCTTCGTGAAATTTCGGATGCTGATGATGAAGCGGGAGGAAAGGCTGCCAAGCCTGCATCGCCTGATGCCACCAAGCCGTCATCAAGATCGCCGGCAATTCCATCAGCCTCCAGCCAACGATTATCATTTCGTTCTGAATGATCGGATTGAACTGGGTTTGTCTGTCTGCAGTTTGCTGGTCCATGGCCGACTCCGATCATCAATTGTCAGTAAGATTAGGAGCAGCGGCGCGGTGCCCTGTATTGGTATGTTTACTTACGACGAGTCTTTAAAGGCTGGTGCGATCACGGCCGCACCCTTAACCTTGCCGTCGCGCAACGCCGCCAAGGCGGCATTGGCATTCTCCAGCCGGAAAGGCTGGGTCGTCATTTCAATTTTAGCGCGCTGTCAGCCGGCGGCCGCACCGAGCTTCTGGAGCTCCTGCAGCCATCTCAAACGATCCTTTGCTGAGCCTTCCACATTGCCGATCAGGGTGCAGTCGACCGGGCTGATCCCCACGAAGTTCAGGATGTTTCGTTTGAGGCTCTTCACGCTGTGCGCGCCATAGACGAGACGATAAAATAGCGCCGGCATGCCCATAGTGACGACGATGCGAGCCGATTTGCCCTTAAGCCCCTTTTTCGGGAGCTTGTTCTCGCGATAGTGAAAGGCGAAACTAGGCCGCATCACTTGTTCGAAAAAGCCCTTCAGGGTTGCAGGCATATCGCCCAGCCAAAGCGGGTAGAGGATCAACAGATGATCCGCCCAGGCAATGATTTCCTGCACTTCGGCTACAGCAGGCAGAGGCGGCTGATCCTGCCATTCGGCGCGGCTTGTCAATGTCGGCCACCCCAGCCCCGCGACGTCGATCTGGCGAACCTCATGGATGGAAGAAGCTCCATCGGCATAGGCGTCAGCGAGCGCATGAACGAACCGCGCTCTATCCCGATCCGGATGGCCGTCGATGATCGCAATCTTCCGGGTCATGCGACCGGCTCCATCTGTTCCGCTGGTTCGCTGAGAACGCGCTGCACGATCCGGACCGTCGGATCACCTGGACACGCATGCGATACGAAGCCCATCTCTCGTTCCAGGCCGATCGCCGCAGCATTGCCGGCGCTTTCCAGCGATTCGATGACTGAGATCCCTTCTGCCCTGGCATAACGGACAACATGGTCGAGCAATGTCCAACTGATGCCGCGCTGCTTGCGGTCGGAACGCACGGTGAGCGCCACTTCGGCGCGGACCCGATCCGGATCTGCGGCGAGTGTTGCGACGGCAACAATAGCATCCCTGCCTTCGTCGAAGGCCAGGAAGGTCATCGTGCGGCGGTAGTCGATCTGCGTCATCGCGGCGATCCGGTCATGGCTGACTTCGCGGACGCCGGTCAGGAAACGAAACCGCAGATCCTCGGGCGTGACATGCCGGAAAAATTCAGCCAGCCGATCTTCATCGGTGGGCTCTACCGGCCGAACATGCAGCGTGTCTCCGGCTCGCGTAACAAGATCCGCGGTCCATTCGATTGGAATCGGGCGGATAACCAGCCGGGAGGCTGGGTCAGCCTCGGCCGTAATCCGCACGCGAGCGTCGAGCGCTACAACGCCTTCGGCATCGACCAATAGCGGATTGATATCGAGTTCCAGGATATCTGGTAGATCGACAACCATCGCGGACAGCGCTTCAAGCGCATTGGTCACGCCCTCGATGTTTGCCGCTGGCTCGTCGCGATATCCCTTGAGCAGATTGGCAATTTGGGTTCGCCCGATCATGGCCCTGGCGCTCTCGGAATCGAGTGGCGCGAGTTCCAGGGCCTTGTCGTTGAGTATCTCGACAGCCTTGCCCCCGGCGCCGACCATCAGCAGCGGACCGAAGGTTGGATCATGAGCGACACCCACGATCAATTCGTGGGCGTTGGGCCGGATGCACATCGTTTCGACGGCGAAACCCTCAATGTGGGCATCGGGATGCTCACGCGAGATGCGTTCGTGCATTGCCTTCGCGGCCGCGACCGCAGCTCCAGAATCAGGCAGGTTCAAGGCCACGCCGCCGGCATCGGACTTGTGTGTGATCTGCGGGGATATGACCTTAACTGCATAAGGTGGGGCGATCTTGCCGCAAGCGACTGCAACCGCATCGACGGAGGCGGCAAACTCTGTCCGAATGACAGGGACACCATAGGCTCCGAGAAGCGCTTTGGCTTCGATCTCATTGAGGACCGACCGGTTACCGCTCCTAGCGGTCGCGAGGATCTCAAGAGCAACACGCCGATCATGATGTTGTTTGTGCTGTCCGGTCGGGGTCTTCAGCAGGGCCAGGCGGGCCTGCTTCGCTGCCAGGAGAAACTCGAAACTCCGGATGGCGCCCTCTGGCGTTGAGCAGAGAGGAATATCAGCATCCGCGAAAATGGGTTGAGCGGCAGCGCAATTGGTGTCGCCAAGCCAACATGCGAAAACCGGTTTGTGCGATCCGGAAGCACGCGCAGCGGAAATGGTTTCCACGACGGCGTTCGCAATTTCACGCGATGAAGAGAGCGCTGTCGGACAGTTCATCACCAAGACCGCATCGACGGTTTCGTCGCGCAGCACAGCGTCAACGGCAATATGATAGCGATCGGCATGGGCATCGCCGATCACATCAATGGGATTTGCATGCGACCAGTTATGTGGGAGCGCTTCATCCAGCATCACCAGCGTGGTCTCGGACAGGGGAGCCAGTTTGCCATGCGTCTGGCTAAGGGCATCAACGGCAAGAACGCCGCCACCGCCACCATTGGTTACGATCGCGAGGCGCTCGCCTCCGACAGAGCGGGCGCGGCTTAGAATCTCAGCGGCATCGAAAAGCTCTGTGAGCGTATCGACCATGATGATGCCGGCACGGCGAAATGCAGCTTCATAAACCTCATACGACCCTGCAAGTGCGCCCGTGTGAGACATCACCGCGTGGTTTGCGGCGGCGCTCCGGCCGGCCTTGATAGCGATAACCGGCTTCACCCGCGCCGCCGCACGAGCGGCGGACATGAATTTGGCGGGATTGGTGACCCCTTCGACGTACATCAGGATCGCATCGGTTTGCGGGTCCGTTGCATAAAGGTCGATCAGATCGCCAAGGTCGACGTCGGCCATATCGCCTACCGAGACCACACCCGAAAACCCAATCCCGCGAATTGCCGCCCAATCTAGGATCGCCGTCACGAGCGCGCCGCTTTGCGAAATGAGTGCAATCCGACCAGCGGATGCCGCGACATGCGCGAACGATCCATTGAGCCCGGCACGGGGGACCTGCAGACCTACGCAATTCGGTCCGACGACACGCAGAAGATGCGGTCTGGCCGCATCTAGCATTGCCTGACGCAGTCCGTTGGCGTCGGTAATCCCCGCAGAAACGACCACCGCTACCTTCGTGCCGAGCGCGCCCAGTTCAACGATCGCTGCAGGCACGGCTTCGGCGGGAATGGCGAGGATCGCGAGATCGGGCGCGGCCGGAATCTGACCGATTGAGGCAAACCAGCTTGCACCTGCAAGCGCGCCGGGGTGCGGGTTAATGGCATAAACGGGGCCAGGGAATTTGCTTGCGAGAAGGTTTGACAGGATAACCTGACCGACGGATCCGGCACGTTCGGATGCCCCGATTAGCGCTACGCTTTTTGGATGAAGCAACACATCGAGATTGCGAATGGTCATGCCGCGCCTTTCGAGTTTGAAGCGCAGCATGATGCGCGCGACCCACGATCAGTGCGCCGCAGTGCTCTTGGCTTCCATTCGTAGAATCCCTCACTCTTCCGCATGGTGCGATGGTTTGCAGGTCCGTATTTAAACGGACTGAAGCGATACGCAGAGGCTCTTAAAATCTCAGAAACATCATCTGAGGAGCAGCCGATGACCCTTGCCCCAAAAGCCGGCAGACAAGCGAAGCATGTCGTTATTCTTTGTCATCCGGATGAGGACAGCTTCAATGCGTCCGTCGCGCGAACCTATTGCGAGGCTGTCAGTAAGATTGGCCACGAAGCTGTGCTTCGCGATCTGTATCGGATGGGTTTCGATCCAGTGCTTAAGGCAGCCGAGCAGCCGGGTCGGGCGGATTTTGAGCTGGGCGCCGATGTCGCGGTCGAACTTGACATAATTCAGGGCGCGGACGTTTTTGTGCTGGTCTATCCGATCTGGTTCGGCACGCCGCCCGCGATGATGAAGGGCTATGTTGAACGGGTACTTGGCTCGGGGTTTTCCCATCGTGCCGTGCGGGCCCGGCAATATCATCCAATGTTGAGTGGCAGTCGTTTACTCAGCTTCACATCCTCGGGCACCACTAAACAATGGTTGGAAGAGCAGGGCGCGTGGCGTTCACTGCGGCAGTTATTCGACCAATATATTGCGCAAGCTTTCTCGCTGGAAAAGCATGAGCATATTCACTTCTCGGCGATTGTGGACGGGCTGAAGCCGCGCTTTATTGAGGAAAACCTTGAACAGGTTCGTCAGGAGGCGCGAAAGCTCTGCAGCGAATTGGCTCTTCACGCTTCGCGCTAATCTTAGTCCCTTATTGCGTGCAGCGTTCGCTCCCGTCTGATGTGGTGGCGCCTTTGTCTCGCTTGTAGATGTCTGGAAAATATCGAATGCCGCCATTGCCGTCGGGCTCTGCGGTAAAATAGGTGACATAGACAGGTACGGGCTGCGGGAGGTCAACCTTCACGGTCAGACCCTTCGCAACTGCTCCATCCACCCGCTTCCTGTTCCAGGCGGGGTCTGCGGAAAGCAGGGTTGTGGCGAGGCCGAGGGCATCGCCGACCCGAACGCAGCCGTGGCTGAAAGCACGCACATCGCGTTCGAACAGACTCTGGCTCGGTGTGTCGTGGAGGTAAACGCTATAAGGGTTCGGCATCACGAGCTTCATGCGCCCGAGCGCATTGGCGGCACCCGGCCGCTGGCGGTAGCGGCCGTCCTGAACCACATAACCTCTGCGCGCTGCTTCGGCAGGCTTATTGCGAACCAGTGCTCCGACGCTTTCCGCGACAATACTGGACGGGATCTCCCACCAGGGATTTAGGATTACTCCAGTCACGCGCGCTGAAAAGACAGGAGTCGGCGACCCTGTCTTGCCGACGATGACCTCCCAGCGCCCGATCTCCTTTCTACCGTCCCATAAACTTGCCTCAAACGAAGCTGTGTTGACCAATAAATAGCGCTCGCCCAACACGCGGGGCATCCAACGCCATCGATCGAGATTGGCGGCAAGGGTCTTGCGCCGTTCTGGATCGACTTCCCGCGCATAAGCTTGGCGAAGAGAGTAATAATATGGATGCGAGGGGCGGGCCGTACCAAATAATTCGTCCAGTCGATTCCGCCGCACGGCGTCACTGACCGCAGCGATAGGTTCCGTAAGTGCCGTGCCATTATCAATATGCCAGCCGGTGCGCAGCGAGGCGTTGCAGCAGCCATTGCGATGCGCTCGTAGCAGGCCAACGGCAGCGGCCGTCGCCACAGAATCGAGCCTTTGCGTGTCTGCTGTTTGAAGAGCGTCACGAACCGTCACCGATTCCGCCGCGGCAGGTCCTAACCCGTCGTCCTTCGCCGCATCAAGCCATTCGATGAGCCGCGCAATTTGATCTTTTTGCCAATGTGGAGGTTCGGCTTTGGCGGTGGCGGGAGCCAAGCATAAGAATATGAAGCATAAAAGCCTTTGCATGTAACCGCTTTTCAAGGCTGACGAGTGCATCGACTATTGGGGTTATTACTGAGGTCGAATTATAGCGATAATTATGCTAGGCTTGCGCTGTGACAAAGACCAACATGACGGGCTTAACGGCCCTCTCGAGACGAGCGCTCTTGGTGGGCGGCGTTATGGCGCTTGCTGCTTCCAGCGCGCGCAGCGCTATGCGCATCGGGAGCAGCGAAAATGCGATCGATCCCGCGTTATTGCAGCGTGCGCTCCGGGCCTATGAGCGTCACCGCAATCAGCTGAGTGCACGCGACTATATCGGGATAGCCGATTTCTCCGCTCCGTCTCGCGTTCCGCGTTTCCATCTCCTGGACATGGTGAGCGGCAACCCTCGATCTCTGCTGGTTGCGCATGGCCGGGGATCCGACCCCGATCATAGCGGATGGGTCGAACGTTTCTCGAACCTGCCCGGATCAGCAGCGTCATCGCAAGGCGCATATCTTACCGGCGATATCTATCAGGGGAAACATGGCCGCTCGCGGCGCTTGGTCGGGCTTGATCCCGACAATAACAACGCCGAGGCGCGCGCTATCGTCATTCACGCCGCGTGGTACGTGGGTCCGGACATGGTCCGGCAGCACGGCAAGCTCGGACGAAGCGAGGGCTGTTTCGCGTTTTCAGAAGATGATTTGGCTGCGGTGCTCGATAGATTGGGCCCCGGGCGACTGCTCTATGCTGACAAGATAAGGAAAGTGTAATTCGAACAGAGAAGAGGCGTCCTTACTGAGCTTGGACTGCCCCTCCGTTTAAGGCCGTAGAGCAACACCGCTATATTTTCTTTAATCTGTACTCCGCTCGCTGGCGAATGCGACCGAGCTTAATTGCTTTGCACGTCCGGGGCTAGACGTTGCTCGGTATTTGGAAGGAGCGCCTTTACGGCGCGCTCCACCGATCACTCCAGGGGGTGCCGATCAATGGCCAAGGATCAGGGGTACGGGGCTTTCAGCCAGCATGCGGCGCGTAACGCCACCGAACAGACTCTCGCGGATCCGCGCATGGCTGTAAGCTCCCATAACACAGTAGCCAGGGCGGCGATCCGAACAGAGCTTCAATAAGCTCTTTGCAACGTCTGGCTCCGCGTCATGACGATCGATGCGCGGCTCGATCCCATGGCGCGAAAGATAGGTTGCCGCTTCTTCGGCAGGCAAACCCTCCACTTGACCGAACGTCACAATGGAAACGGTCTGGGCCTTGGTCAGAAGGGGTGTCACCGCACGCATGGTGTCGGCAACCTCGCTCGAACCGTTCCAGGCGATCAGCACATTTCCATGCGTAGCCAATCCTCGCGCGACTTCTGGAACCGCCACAATCGGCTTACCCGATCCCATCACGACGTCAGACACTATCGTGCGCATATTCAGCTCACTCGTGTCCGCGAGCGCCGTGTTCAAAACAATAATATCGGCAAGATCGGACTCCGCCTTGAGCAATGGCGCCATGTCGCCGGTGGCATCGATCCAGCTCCAAGAAACATCTTCGGCTTGCAACCGTGCTTCAAGTCTGGTGCGATTGGCGGTCTCACGCTGGCGCAGGTCGTCCAATATGGCCACCTCTGTCGCACCTATCATCGGATCGATTCCGACCATCATGGGCAGTTGGACAATATCGAAACAGGTGAGATGTCCAGACAGAGCTCGGGTCAGGTCAAGCGCTGCCTGAAAACGAGACTCTTCACCAGCATCATCGTGAACGAGGAGCAGGGCGTTCTTCATAAAGGTCTCCATGCGGCTACAGTCAATGCGGTAACTCCACAATGCGACCGAGATCCCAGTCGATCTTTACGCAAATATACGAAGGGATTTGACCTTCGAGAACCAGCTATCGAATGACTTTGTGCATGTCCGGCAACGGGCTTTCGACGCAAAGTGACGAGGCCGTCAGGGTGGCGCACCACCAAGTGCTAAGTATATGGTGAGTAGACTATTTTTAAACTCGCGCGTTTCCAGGAACTTCCGTTTCCGGGAACTTCCATCGCCCCGATTCTTGGATGTGCCAAGACCAGTGAGCTGCCGGCCAAAAGGTGGGTTCTCCCGCTTGGCCTCTGATGGCTGAGGCGTGTCCAAGGCGATGGCAATTGATTGATTCAATGGCGGCGTGAGGAGGTCGTCCTCCGTGATCCGATCGGGTTGCCGGAGGTGCGAATGCGCTGGATTGAGCGGCATTTTTCGCTGTCTCACGAGGAGCCACCTGCTGGCGATCGCCGGATAATTAGCGATCAATTGTGGCGGCGACGCGCCCGCCGAATATAGTCCGCCAAGGTGGATAACTCAAAGCGCTAGAACAAGCCTGTAACAGCCCGGTGTCGACGGCATAGTCGACACCGGGCATGTTTTTTTACCTCATGTTTACAGAGAGCCGCAGTCCGATCTGCCTTCCGCGGGCGTAACTGCCAACCAACCCGGTTGGATTGGCGGCGGCGAGAACGCCGTAATTGAGATACCGGTAGTCCGTCAGATTCCTGCCGAACAAGGACAGGCCCCACCAACCGTCGGTCGGCTTCAGGTCAATATGAGCGTCAAGTTGAGCAAGGCCCTTCTGAACCATGGGGGGATCGTTATAGGAGCCCGTGTTGAACTTGGTGCGCGCGAGCAAGGATACACCGCCGCCCAGCGTATAATCGCCGTTGGCGATCGGATGCTCATAATCCACGCTGAACGTGCCGGTCCATTTCGATGCATATTGCGTTGGCGTATCCGAGAGATCTGCAACGCAACCCGTGCCAGCGGGTGTGTTGAAGTTGGCTACGCTGCCACAGGGCGCCGACGGGAAATCAAGCAGACGCGCGTCGAGATAGCTTCCTCCAAATCCCACACGCAATCCCGAGGTTGGAAGCCAGGTCAGATTAAGTTCCACGCCTTGCGTGCGCGCCTTGCCGACATTCGAGATGACGTTGACGAGATTGGAAAGCACGGCTTGCTGAAGACCGGTGTAGGTGGTCCGAAAGATCGCCAGGGAGTAGTCCAGCTGACCGTCGAGAACCAGCCCTTTGGCGCCAACCTCGAACGAGACCGCCTTTTCAGGCCCAAATTCAGTATTTGGAGTAATTGTCGCAAACGGGAAGAAATAGTCAAACCCGCCGACCTTGTCGCCTCTCACGAATTTGGCATAAACCTGATTCCGGTCCCACTTGTACTGAGCGATGACCTGAGGCTGGAAAAAGCTATCCTTCATCCGGAAGGCCCCATAGGGGAAGAAGTGCACCTCCGCACGGGTAATAGCCCTCAAAACAGGGTCCAGGGCTGGGTCGTGATAAGATTGGAGGTCCCGCTGATCAAAGCCGAAACCGAGATTCGGGATGATCGGCGTGGCGAATGCGGACTGTGCAGCCTGCTTGCGGATATGGGAATATCGCGCCCCTGCAGACAAGCTAAACTGGTCCGTAATCCTGTAGGTAAAGTCAGCGAATGCCGAATAATTGTTGGTCCCCTGGGTATAGTTGGTGGCGCGAGTGATTGGGGTCGCCACAATCCCGGTGCGACCATATCCAGCGAGCTGAAGCGCCTGGAGGACATTGATGCGCAGCATATCATGCTGGTAATAGCCGCCCAGGGTGAGATCCAGCTTGCCGTATGAGCCGGAAAACCGGAGTTCCTGGCTAAATTGCTTTACCCGCTGCTGAAGCTGGTTGAAGTAGACCTGCGAGTCAGCGCCACCCGGGATGCCGAACTGAATGTTGGAATGCATTCTGCGAAACGCCGTGGTGGACGTGAACGTCCCCCCAAGCGCGCGGTAGTTCATATCCGCCTGGTAGAGAGCCGAGTTCATGCCACCGAACTCCGGCGAGGAAACTGGCGGCTGGCTAAAATCGACGCGTCGTATGTTTTTGTCGACAGTGACGTAGCGGGGCACCGCGGGATTGAGAGATTGTGCGAGTATCGTCACATTGTTCCCATAATCACGCAGATGATCATATTCACCGTACAGAGTAAGGTCGAAGTCGGACGAGGGAGAAATCCGCAAGGTCGGGCGGATGGCCCAGTTGCGCGTGGTGGGTTCGTGCTTCCTCCGCAGGGGATTGTAGAGGTCGCCTTTGTTGAGGTCTTGATAGAGACCTGCCAGCCTGAAACTCACGCTATCGCTCAGCGGCGTGGTGACGCCCCCCTGGATCTGCACTTCTTGTGAGTTGAACTCATAGGCGGCAGAGCCATCTGCCTCAAACGAATTGCCTGGTTTCTTCGTTGTGATGTTCAGAGCGCCGACGGTGGCGCTGTTTCCGAACGCGAGCACCTGTGGCCCACGAAGAATCTCAATGCGCTCAACGTCGAAGATGGGGATACGTCCATCCTGGTCGCGTCCGAATGAGACGTTATTGACGAATTTGCCGACCGATTGCTCAAAGCCGGCGTTGGCGCCGGAGCCGAAGCCCCGAATGAAGGTGAACGGCTGCAACGCGCCGTAGGAAAACTGAAAGTTCGGTGTCGCCGAAGCCAGATCGATGATCTGGGTGATGTTCTTGGCCTGCAACTGGCTTCCGCTTATCGCGGCTATGGAAATCGGAACCTCGCGCAGACTTTCCGAGCGCTTGCGCGCGGTCACCACGATGTCCTGCAAGCCAACGGCATTTTCTGTGGCGGCCGATTCGGACGCCGATGGAACTGCCTCCTGACCAAAGGCGGGGCCAACCATCATTAGGGCCAGGATCGTGAAGGCCGCCTTCGAGGCGATTGCCGACGAGCCATAAAGTGAAGATCGGTAAGTCATTCGTGCGTCCTCCCTCAGCACTGGCCACGGTTGAGATTAAGGTGCGGACCCATGTGCTGCCTCTCAATATCGTTAAATTGAATCCTCAGTCAATAAATATAATTCTGGTTACTATAAAATGCGCATGTAAGTTAGGCCGTGGCTGGATAGGGCGCCTCCGCGCGGCCGGCTGGGCGCCGCGCGCGCCGAGTCTGGCCAATGCTTCAGCGTCCACGGAAGGAAGGGCGCCGCCGTTCATTGAAGGCCGCGAGCCCTTCGTTTCGGTCGTAGCTGTTGACATGGGCGGCGCACGCAGCCTGCTCGGCGCGCAGGGCCTGCTCCTGGGAGAGGTCGAACGAGGCGTTGGCCAGTTCCTTCATGTATCGAAGACCCAAGGGACTCTTGGATGTGATCAGCGCGGCCAGGGCGTCGACCTCTGCAACGAGATCTGAGTGTGGCACGACCTTGTTGATAAGGCCTGCATCCCGAAGCTCATGCGCGCTAAGAAGTGCGCCAGTAAAAAACAGGTATTTGGCCCGCGTCAAGCCGATCTTGCGGGGAAGGCGGTATGAAGCGCCGGCGCCGGGCAAAAGACCGTAATTGGCATGGCCATCGCCAAGCTTGGCAGAGTCGGAGGCTAATACGAGGTCGCAGCACAACAGAAGCTCCATTCCCCCTGCCGTGGCGATTCCATTGACGGCTGCTATGACTGGCTTCGGGAAGGCCTCAAGGCGGGACATGAGCGTTGTGGCGCGGCGGAGGAAAGCGGCGGTGGCCGCTTCGCGCTCCTCTTCAGGAAAATCCTTCACGAACTTGAGGTCGGCCCCGGCGCAAAACGCTCTGCCGGCTCCTGTGAGCACGACGCAGATAACGCTATCGTCCCCTTCAGCCTCGTCCAATGCCTTTGCAAGCGCAGTCAATACGTCCCTGTCCATTGCGTTCAGCTCATTGGGGCGATTGAGCGTGATCCAGAGGACGGCTTCACGTCTCGCCACTAACACAGATTCGTCCGCCATTTTCTATTCCTGACTATTGAGTTCGGTTATATAACCTGCCAGCCATATTCGGTGTTTGGCAAGAGCAACCTGCTCATCGCTGCATTCCTGCGCCCTCCGGGCCTTTCTAAGTCGCTCGGGTCGCAAGCCAGGCTGGCAAGCCCATCGAACATGTGAGGCGGCATACCCGGTGATCCGCGCCAAATGTTACGGGCGCAACGCTGCAGTGGACCGTCGGATGCGCCTGCGATATCACCGCCTTGCGTATATGTGAGTTTAATGTATTGACTTAGAGGTCATATAAATTACCATCAACGTCATGGGGTGCTTCATTCCCTTCAGCCTCAATGAGGAGCATACATGTTACCAGCATCACTTGCGGGACGTTTGCGCTTGCCCGCCCTGGCATCCCCGATGTTTTTGGTGTCCGGTCCCGACCTTGTGACAGAGACTAGCCGTGCGGGTGTGATCGGTAGTTTTCCCAGCCTCAATCAACGGACTTCCGATGGTCTGGAAGAATGGCTCAAGGACATTCGTGCGCGTCTAACCGACGACGACGCCCCTTGGGCGATACAATATTCCATTCACCATACGCATAAGCGCATGGAGGCGGATCTCGCCTTAACGATAAAATATCAGGTGCCGATTCTGATCACGGCAATTGGCGTTACTCGCGAAGCCACGGATGCAATTCATGCATATGGCGGGCTGGTTTTCCATGATGCCATCAACGTCCGCCACGCCAAAAAGGCGCTCGATGCGAATGTTGACGGCATCATCGCGGTAAGTGCGGGCGCCGGTGGTCATGCAGGCATCTATAACCCCTTCGCTTTCATGGCCGAGCTTAAGCCGCTCATGGGCGACAAAACGCTGATCCTGTCAGGCTGCATCGGCAATGGCCACGCCCTCGCCGGGGCGATCGCGGCGGGCGCTGACCTGGGCTATATCGGCACCCGCTTCGTAAATACGAAAGAGAGCATGGCTTCGGACAAAATGAAGCAGCTCGTGATCGATTCCGATATCACGGATATCATCTATTCCGCTGACGTTGATGGCATAGGCGCAAACTGGCTTCAGCAGACGCTTCCAGGCGCCAATTTGCGGACCGGGACGGAGGGAATAGAAAATCTTGCGGAAGCGCTTACCGATCAAAAGCGCTGGCGCGATATTCTCAGCGCGGGACAGGGCGTCGGGTCAATCAATGATGTCCCTGCGGTGGGTGAATTGATCAGCCGCATGCGCCGGGAATATTGTGAATCGGCTGCGCGGATGCAGTCCCATATGACGGTCACGCGCAATGATATGGTGAGTGCCGCCTTCACTTGAAGTAGGTTCGGGCAAAACTCACGCCGCGCATAAGCGCGGGGTGAGTTAGGAAATAAAATGATGAGGAGCCGGATGTGAAGAGCAAGAATGATGCTGCTGCTCGTCCGGCGGACCTAGCCTCCATCGAGCCTCGGGGAAAGCATCCGACAGGGCTCTGGTATCTTGCTGGAACGGAGTTTGCCGAGCGCATATCCTTCCACGGCATGCAGGCGCTTCTTGTCCTCTACATGACAAGCTATCTCCTGCTGTCTCCTCATGCGGAAGATATTCTAGGATTTGCGCAATATCGCAATCTGGTAGAGTCGGTTTTGGGGCCGCTATCGGTTACCGCCCTCGCGGTTCAGACTTTTGGGCTCTATGTCGGCTTCGTATACAGCGCGCCGCTGCTAGGCGGCTGGATCGGCGATCGTCTGATCAGCCGAAAAGCCGCCATCATCTCGGGATGTCTTTTCATTGCCGCCGGTCAATTCGCGCTCGCGTCGAATGAACTGTTCTTGATAGCGCTTGGGCTGTTGGTAGCTGGCGCGGGACTTTTGCGCGGTAACTTATCCATACAGGTGAAGGCGCTTTATGAAGATGGGGACCGGCGCGAAACGGATGCGTTTCAAATCTACTATGTTGCGATCAATATCGGTGCTTTTGCTGCCCCGCTTTTGACCGGCACCCTGGCAGCGCTTTACGGCTGGCATTTCGGTTTCATCATAGCGGGCGTTTCGGTCTTTTTCGGCTTGGGCATTTATTTGGCTGGTTGCAGACATTTTGCGCCAGAAAAGCGCATACAGCGAGGAGCGCGCCTTCCACTTGAATCCGACGAGAAAAGCCGCCTCCTCGCGCTTTTCATTGTCTGCGTGCCTCTCGCCGCCGCCTGGGTCTCGCAGACACAGATCTGGAATGCCTATAATCTATGGGCGCGAGATCATGTCGAACTGAACCTGTATGGCCTTGAGGTGCAGGTGCCTTGGCTGCAGGCGTTCAATGGAATCGTTCCGATTGTCGCCTTGCCGCTACTGGTGGCGCTGTGGCGATTTCAGGCAAGGCGGGGGCGTGAACCCGATCCGCTGGGCAAATTGGCGCTTGGCTGCCTCCTCACGGCGCTCGGAACCGTCTGGCTTGCGCTGGCTCCGCTCGATGAAAATACAGCTCGATCGCCTTTGGCCTGGACGCTCGTATTTCATGTGCTCAAGGGGTTGGGGTGGCTCTACATCACGCCAATCACGGTAGCGCTGTTCGTTGCGAAGTCGCCTGTCAACTATCGGGGCACGATGTTGGGCGTAGCCAACTTGGTGGTGTTCGTAGGCAGCGTCCTGGGGGGATGGATCGGCGGGTTTTACGAGACGATATCGCCCCGTGATTTCTGGTTGTTGCACGCGGTGATCGCTGCCGCCGGCGCGATCTTTCTTGCCGTATTTTCTCCTGCGCTCAGGCAACTGCTGGGCAGGGCCGCGTCAGCCGGCGAGGCGACCTCCCCCTCCATACCTCAGCCGGACGATGTATCGGGGAGGGCCAAGGCCGAGCCCATCAAAAACGCCTGAGCGTCACTTTCGCGCTCAACGCTTCCTTCCGAGGCGAATATGACTTTCAGTCCACATGGAAAACTGTAAAGTCAGTTATTCTTGCGCGCACTCCCAAATTTTGTATCAGTTGATCGGCGCACTCAGGTTCATCGGACGCGGAGTTGATATGGATTATAAAGCGATTCGCTACGATGTCGCAGACGGGATCGCCACGATAACTCTCGCGCGGCCGACGTCTCTCAACGCCTATAATGTCGATATGATGCACGATCTTCTCGCCGCATTTGACGCAGTCGACAGCGACGATTCGGTCAGAGCGGTTATCGTCACGGGTGAGGGCCGCGCCTTTTGCGCCGGAGCCGATCTTTCCCCGGAATCGAAGACCTTTGAATTCGGGCGAAAGGGTGAGAGCGTGCCCCGGACCAGTAATGGGGGTTTCGTATACAGTGACGCCATCGTTCGCGATGGCGGGGGGTTGCTGACCCTGCGTATCTACAGATGTCTCAAACCCGTCATTGCGGCAATCAATGGGCCGGCAGTGGGGGTCGGCGTAACCATGACCCTTGCGATGGATTATCGTTTGGCGAGTGAGTCGGCGCGGTTCGGCTTCGTGTTTGCCAAACGGGCAACGGTTCCCGAAGCGGCTTCCACCTGGTTCCTGCCCCGGCTGGTGGGAATGCCCAAGGCACTGGACTGGTGCTATTCGGGCCGCATTTTTCCAGCCGCCGAGGCACTGGATGCCGGCCTGGTTCAGAAATTATGCCCGGAAGGAGACCTGCTTTCTTCCGCGCGTGAGCTTGCCCTGACTTACGCCACGGGGACGGCGCCCGTGTCTATCGCGCTTACTCGTCAGATGCTTTGGCGCGGATTAGGTGCGGCTCACCCGATGGACGCTCATAAGGTAGATAGTCGCGGCATCTTGTCGCGATTGGTATCGCGCGACGGCGCGGAGGGCATAGCGTCGTTCCTTGAGAAGCGTCCCCCGCAGTTCCCGGACACCGTTTCGCAAGACATGCCTGACTATTTCCCCTGGTGGACGGACCCGGCATATGAATGATCCAATTGCCGACGCCTGGCAGCGTCCATTCGTGCCGGAGCTCATCCGCAAAGTGGGACTACTTGGTTTCGTCCAGGCTGGATGAAAGAGACATTGTCTTCTTCGCATGCCAGCGTGATGCGGGTCGCCGACGGTTTTAATATCGTCGTTGAGAAGGCCGGATCGGAAAGCGCGCCAATTGTCGTCCTGCTGCATGGCGGGGGACAGACACGACGGAGCTGGTCACGAACCACCTCGGCCCTCGTTTCAGAAGGCTATGCCGTCATCAGCTTCGACGCGCGGGGCCACGGCGAAAGCGACTGGGCGCCCGACGGAGATTATTCTCTGGCGGCATATGCGCGAGACCTTCAGTCGCTACTCTCAGGATATGACGCGAGCCGCACGATCTTGGTCGGGGCGTCCATAGGCGCCGCTACGGCGCTCCTCCATACGTCAGGCGAGAGGCCACCGCCGGCTGCACTTGTTCTCGTCGACATGGTCCTGCAACCTGCTCCCGGCAGCGGGCGGCGGCTTATAAACTTCATGACCGGCAATCCGAACGGTTTCGCGACACTGGCGGACGCAGCGGCAGCCGTGAACGCGTTCAATCCCGCAAGGGATAAGGTAACTGATATCTTCCGGCTTTTGCCTAATCTGCGTCTTGGGGACGACCATCGTTATCGATGGCACTGGGATCCTCGTCTGTTTGGCGATCCCGAGCAGCCGTCTCTTCCTGAATTCGGATGGCTGGCGGGGGTGGTGTCGGGCCGTATCAGATCACCGACCCTCCTTATACGTGGCGATCAAAGCGAGGTGGTGGACGATGCTGGCGTCGAGCACCTGAGCAGCGTGATCCCTCATCTTCAAACCGCCGTAATCAAGGGGGCGGGCCATATGGTGGTCGGCGACAGCAACCATCTTTTCAACGACGCTCTAATCGGATTTCTCAAAAAACTGCGCCCCAACCAAATCGCACTTTCCAGTTCTGATAATTGACTCTATGGTCATATCAATTGGCGGGCGGCATGCCGCCCCGTCCGTGTCGAGATTGTGATCTGGGAGAGGTTGGGATGCGCGAAGAGCTTTATGTGGTGGGTGTCGGCATGACCCCTTTCGGAAAGATGCTGGATCGATCGGTCAAGTCCTTGGTTTCCGAGGCTGTATCGGCCTCTCTGGATGATGCTGGCGCCACCCCGGGCGATGTTGGCGCGATTTTTTATTCCAACGTCACGCAGGCTATCATGGATGGCCAGCACGCTATTCGCGGGCAGATCGCATTGGGGGGACTGGGCTTCTCCGGCATCCCCGTCACCAATGTCGAAAACGCCTGCGCGAGCGGAAGCACTGCGCTGTATCACGCAATCAGCACCATCCGCGCTGGCTTGGCCGACGTGGCGCTCGCGGTCGGCGTAGAGAAGATGTATGACGTCGATAAGCGCAAGTCCGCCGCTGTTTTTGATGGCGGATGGGACGTCCACTCAGTCGATGAGATTGTGAGCAACCTTGCGGGCCTGGGGGTAGGGGTCAATCCACCGCCCGGCACGCCGGACGGCATTCGCGCACCCTTCATGGAGCTATATGCCTCAATGACCAAGGGGCACATGAAGGCATTTGGCACCACCCAGCATCAACTCGCCGCTGTCGCCTCGAAGAACCACCATCATTCTACGATGAACCCGCTGTCGCAATATCAGCGGGAGTTCAGCATCGAGGAAGTTCTGGCTGGGCCGATGATATCCTGGCCGCTTACGCTTCCGATGTGCTCTCCCATCAGCGACGGGGCGGCTGCTGTATTGGTGTGTAGCAAGGATGCGCTTTCCCGTTTCCCCGAGGCAGCGCCAATCAAAATCCTGTCATCGGTTCTCGCAAGCGGATCCCAGCGGGAATGGGCCGACTTTGAAAAGCATGTCTGCCGCCTCGCAGCTCAAAAGGCCTATGAGGAGGCATCGGTCGGTCCGTCCGACGTGTCCGTCGCAGAAGTGCACGACGCGTCAGCGTTTGGAGAGGTCATCCAGCTCGAAAATTTGGGCTTCTGCGAATTGGGGCAGGGCGGATGGGTCAGCGAACGGGGCGAAACCGCGCTCGGTGGCCGCATCCCCGTCAACCCGTCGGGCGGGCTTGAATCCAAGGGGCATCCGATCGGCGCTACGGGGCTGGCGCAAATTCATGAACTTGTCGCGCAGCTTCGAGGGCGAGCCGGCCAACGCCAGGTTGAGAATGCGCGCATCGCCGTGGCTGAAAATGGCGGTGGTTTCAATGGCGTGGAGGAAGCCGCCGCAGTCGTGACGATTCTTGCGAACTAACCGAGCGCGTCAGCCCTGGAACAGGCGCGAATGGTCCACGCCTTTCGATAGAAAGCAAATTGCATGAACCTGTTTGCCCTGACCGGCGCCCCCGTGTTTCTGATCTCCAAGGCTGGCGCTTGTATAACCGGGCAGGGTATCGTCGTTGACGGTGGTTCGACGATCAGGGGAACATTGTGACTATGCGCTTTGCAGAAAAGAGCGTGCTCGTAACCGGCGCGGGCTCCGGCATTGGCCGCGCGGCTGCGCGGCTGTTCGCAAGCGAGGGCGCCCGGGTATTGGGGGTCGACCTGAGCGACGGCGTCGACGAGACCGCCACTGGGCATGATAAGATCAGCGTGATGCGGGGCGACGCCGGCAGCGAGCAGGACGTAGCCGCGATGCTCTCCACCGCCATCGCGCGACATGGCGGGATCGACATCATCTGTGCCAATGCCGGCATCAGCGGCGGCATGGCGGGCCTGTTCGAACAGAGCGCCGAGGATTGGGCAGCTCTGCTGCGCGTGAACCTCATCGGCCCGTTCCTGGCGATCAAGCATGGGGCGAAGGCGATGTTGGATACGGGCAAAACCGGCGCGATCATCTGCACCGCATCGGTCGCGGGTCTCCGCGCCGGCGCCGGCGGCATGGCTTATTCTGCATCCAAGGCGGGAGTCATCAATCTGGTCCAGACAGCGGCGCAGCAGCTGACTGGCACTGGCATCCGGGTCAATGCGGTCTGCCCCGGCCTGATCGAGACGGGCATGACCCAGGGCCTTTATGACGCCGCGCGCGCCAAGGGGCGGCAAGATTCGATCGGTCAGCTCAACCCGTTACGGCGGGGCGGCGAACCTGCTGAAATCGCCGCCGCCATCGCATTCCTCGCTTCCGATGAGGCCAGCTACGTCAACGGTCAGGCGCTGGTCATTGACGGCGGCCTGTCCACTTCCCTCCCGTTCGCCAAGCCGCGTGTGCTTGGCGAGGCGACCTTCTGACCAGAGGATTCCATGATCGAGACGCATCTCCACGACGACATCCTCGAGATCATCATCGCCAATCCGCCGGTCAATGCGCTGGGCGCGGCTGTGCGGCAGGGCCTGAACAACGCGGTCGCCGACGCACAAACCGACCACGGCGTTAAGGCGATTGTGATCCGGGGCGGCGGCAAGCTGTTCTCTGGCGGCGCAGACATCACCGAATTCGGCCAGCCGCAGACTGATCCGTCGCTGCCTGACGTCGTTGATGCGATCGAGGCGAGCGCCAAGCCGGTGGTCGCCGCGATCCACGGCATGGCGCTGGGCGGCGGGCTCGAAGTCGCGCTCGGATGCCATTACCGCATCGCCACGCCCAAGGCGAAGCTGGGTTTGCCCGAGGTTTCGCTCGGCATCCTGCCCGGTGCTGGCGGCACCCAGCGCCTGCCGCGCTTGATTGGCGCCGAGGTGGCTCTGGAAATGATCGTTTCCGGCGCTCCGATCTTTGCTTCCAAGGGCGCTCAGATCGGGTTGATCGACAAGCTGGTCGAAGAGGCGGATCTCGCGGCCGAAGCGATCGCCTTCGCGCGCAGCCTCGGTTCGCCGCGCCGAACCGGTGACTTGACCGTCTCGGCCGATCCCGCTTCATTTGAGCGATTCGCGGCTGCTAATGCCCGTAAGATCAAAGGCCTCGATGCCCCCAAGGCCTGCATTGAAGCCGTGAAGGCCGCCACC
>CAYLIK010000047.1:0-19921 GCA_964383565.1 uncultured Sphingomonadaceae bacterium | reverse complement strand
GGGGCGGGTGGGGGGGGGGGGGGTAGCGCCTTTTGGGGGCCGCCGGGCCGCGGCCCCCCGCCAGCGCTAGGGGGTCCCCGGCCGGGGGCCGGGGAGGTTCTAGGTGCCACTCGGCCATAACCACGCCATCGCAACCTTCATGGATGCCGCCCAGAGCGGTCGCCTCCATCACGCGTGGCTGCTCACCGGGCCGAGGGGCGTGGGAAAGGGGCTGTTCGCGCGGGAAGCAGCCCGCCGGCTGCTGGCGGAAGCGGCAGGGCCTCCTTTCGATCTGCCCGGGCTCGCCGTGCCGGCTACCCACCCGATCACCGCGCTGGTCGAAGCCGAGAGCCATCCGGACCTGATGGTCCTCGAACGCAGTGTCGACGAGAAGAGCGGCGCGCAGGCGCGGAGCATCACGATCGATCAGGTGCGCGGCCTCCAGCGCCTGTTTTCGACCACCGGCAGCTATTCCGAGCGGCGCATCGTCATCATTGACGCGGTCGACGATCTGGAGCGGGGCGGGGCCAATGCGCTGCTCAAAAATCTCGAGGAACCGCCGACCGGCAGCCTGTTCCTGCTCGTCAGCCATGCGCCGGGGCGCCTGCTGCCGACAATCCGTTCGCGGTGCAGAACGCTTAGATTTCAGCCGCTTGGCGATGACGTCATGACGCAAGTGCTGCGCGCCGAACTTCCCGAGGCCACTGATCGCGAGATCCAAGCGCTGGTCAGCATCGGGGAGGGCGCGGCCGGACGGGCGCTGTCGTTCGCCGGGCTCGACATAGCCGGGCTCGACGCCGCGATCGACCGGCTGGTCACGCAGGGCGATCCCGCCAACGCGGAACGCAGCGCGCTTGCGCGGAGCCTCGGCGTGAAGGCCGCCCAGCCACGCTACGAAGCCTTTCTGGAGCGCGCACCAGCGCGGATGGCGGCGGAAGCGAAGCAGCGCGAGGGCAGGGCGCTCGAACAGGCGCTGCTCCTGTGGGAACGCGCCCGCGACCTTGCCGCGAGCGCCGTGCCGCTCTCGCTCGATGCGCAGAGCACTGCGTTCACGCTGGCGGGCATGCTGGCCGATATGGCGCCGGTCAACGGACGGTAGGCGCCCGGATTTTCCTCTGTCATGCTGAAACAAGTTCAGCATGACGAGGTTGGATTTGCCCGACATCCTGTCCTATGGCGAACCCATGTCCCAAGCCGAACCCTTCTACATCTCCACCGCGATCGCCTATCCCAATGGCCGGCCGCATATCGGCCATGCCTATGAGGCGATTGCCGCAGACGTAATCGCGCGCTTCCAGCGGCTGATGGGACGCGATGTGTTCTTCCAGACCGGCACTGACGTCCATGGCCTCAAGATGGTCCAGGCCGCGCGCGACAAGGGTGTCACCGCGCGTGAACTTGCCGATGAAATGTCATCCTATTTCATGGAAATGGATGATGCCCTTAATGTTTCCTATGATCGCTTTATCCAGACCTCCGAGCCTGCGCATTATGATGCCAGCATTGCGATCTGGAAAGCGATGCGGGCGAATGATGATATCTATCTGGGCCGATATGAGGGCTGGTACTCAGTCCGCGACGAAGCCTTTTACGACGAAAAGGAACTGAGCGACGGGGAAGGGGGGCAGAAGCTTTCTCCGCAGGGTACGCCGGTCGAATGGACCGTCGAGGAAAGCTGGTTCTTCCGGCTTTCGAAATATCAACAGCCGTTGCTCGAACTTTACGAAAAACATCCCGAGTTTCTGCAACCGGACACCCGCCGCAACGAGGTGATCCGCTTCGTCGAGGGCGGGCTGAACGATCTCTCGATCTCGCGGTCCTCATTCGACTGGGGTGTGCCGGTGCCCGACAGCCCCGGCCATGTCATGTATGTGTGGGTCGACGCGCTGACCAATTATCTGACCGGGCTCGGCTATCCCGGCGACACGCCCGAGATGAAGCGCTGGTGGCCGGCTGACATTCACTTGATCGGCAAGGATATCGTGCGGTTCCACGCTGTATACTGGCCTGCCTTCCTGATGTCGGCGGGCGTGCCGGTGCCCAAGCAGGTGTTCGGTCACGGCTTCCTGCTCAATCGCGGTGAGAAGATGTCCAAGTCGGTCGGCAATGTCGTCGACCCGCTTGAGATGGCCAAGCTCTACGGCGTCGATCCGCTGCGCTATTTCCTGATGCGCGAAGTGAGTTTCGGTCAGGATGGCAGCTATAGCCATGAGGCGATCGTCACCCGCTGCAATGCCGAGCTGGCCAACAGCTTCGGTAATCTTGCTCAGCGTGTCCTGTCGTTCATTTCAAAAAACTGCGACGGGGAAATCCAACTTGTCGAAAAAGATGAACCGCTTCCTGAAGTGGATGCCGAGTTTTTAAGCGAGATCGAGATGCATCTCGGGCAGTTCATTATCGAAATGGGATTGCTAAATATCGATCGAGCCATCCAAGAATGGATGAAAGGTGTCTTCGCTGCAAATGCTTACGTCGATAGCCAAGCACCTTGGAAACTTAAGAAAACTGATCCAGAACGGATGATCGAAACGCTGAATGTCCTTGTAGGAGCCATTCTGCAGCTCGCTATCGCTATCCAACCGATAACGCCCTCAGCGATCAAGCTGTTGGTCGATCAGTTTGGTGTCCCGGAATCGGGTCGTAAATATCCGATCGACACAAATGGAAACTGGACATTTTCGCTTAGCCCCATCGTTGCATTGCATCGCTCTGGTTTCCAAATTGGACCACCAACACCGATCTTCCCACGTCTCGAGCTGGAACTCGAAAGCTGACCGGATCAACATGCTCGTCGATAGCCATTGCCACCTGAATTATAAGGGCCTGATCGAGGATCAGGACGCCGTCATCGCGCGGGCGCGGGCGGCCGGGGTGGGGACGATGCTCAACATCTCCACCCGCGCCAGCGAATGGGACGCGGTGATCGCGACAGCCGAGCGCGATCCGGATATCTGGGCGACGATCGGCATCCATCCGCATGAAGCAGATGCGCATCCCGATATCGACACCGAACGGCTGCTTTCGGTGGCCGCGCATCTCAAAGTGATAGGGATCGGCGAGACCGGGCTCGATTATTACTACGACCACAGTGATCGAGACCGACAAAAATCAAGCTTTCGCAGTCATATAGCGGCATCTCGTGAGACAGGATTGCCACTGATCGTGCATACGCGCGATGCCGAGGAAGACACTGCAGCGATCTTGGCCGAGGAAATGGGGAAGGGGGCCTTCACTGGCATCATCCACTGTTTCACCGCCAGTGCGGCTTTTGCCGAAAAGGCGCTTGCGCTTGGATTCCATATCTCGCTGTCGGGCATCGTGACATTCAAGAACGCCAAAGATCTGCAAGAGACCGCGAAGCTGATCCCGAACGACAAGCTGCTCGTCGAAACCGACGCGCCGTTCCTTGCGCCGGTGCCGCACCGGGGCAAGACCTGCGAACCGGCCTTTGTGGCGGACACGGCGGCATTCGTAGCCGGACTGCGCGGCGTGTCACGTGAAGAAATTGCCTCAACGACGTCCGATAACTTCTTCAGATTGTTTCTTAAGGCCCGCGCGTGAAGGTGCGCATATTGGGCTGCGGCACGTCTTCCGGCGTGCCCAGGATCGGCAACGACTGGGGGGCCTGCGATTCCGCAGAGCCGCGCAACCGGCGCACGCGCGCCTCCATCATCGTCGAAAGTGCGACGACCCGCATTCTCGTCGATACGTCGCCAGATATGCGCGCGCAGTTGCTCGACGCCGATACGGACGACATCGACGCGGTGATCTGGACGCATGACCATGCGGATCATTGCCATGGGCTCGACGATCTGCGGCAGCTTTTCCACGTCAAAGGCCGCCCGATCGATTGCTATGCGCGCAGGGAAACGCTCGATGGTCTCGAGCAGCGCTTCGCTTATGCTTTCCACGGCCGCGACGGCTATCCGCCGACCGTGACCGGGCATCAATTGCCTGACAGGCTAACGATTGGCGATGTGGACGTTTCGATCGTCGATCAACCGCACGGCAACATCACATCGGCGGGCATCCGCTTCGATGCAGGAAATGCATCCATCGCCTATTCGACTGACGTCAACGCCATGACCGACGAGATGGAGGCACTTTTTCGAGGCGTCGATCTCTGGATCGTCGATGCGCTGCGCGAACGGCCGCATCCGACCCATGCCAATCTGAGCCAAACACTGGCATGGATCGATCGCGCGGAGCCGAAGCGCGCGATCCTGACGCATATGGATCAGTCGATGGACTATGCCACATTGCGGGATATGCTGCCGGCGGGCGTCGAGCCCGGTTATGACGGCATGGAGGTCCAGTTCGCATGACCAGCGACGATACCGTCCGTATGATCCTGCTGCTCTTCTGGATCGTGCTGGTCGCGAGCGCATTGGTGGCGCGGCGGATGCCGTGGGGACAGACCCTGAAGCTGGCGCTGGCCTGGCTGGCGATCTTCGGCACCTTGTTTGTTATCGCTGCCTACCGGGATGAATTCAGCGGCATGTGGCAACGCCTGCGGTTGGCGGGGAATCCGCAGCAGGGCATAGTCCAGAACGGCGAGTTTCATATTCCCATGGACGAGAGCGGCCATTTCCGCGTCCGCGCGACGCTGGGCGGCATCGACGCCAGCTTCCTGATCGACAGCGGCGCCACCACGACTGCGCTGAGCCGGGCTGTCGTGCAGCGCGCCGGCATCGACGTAGACGACAGCGGTTTTGGCGTTGCCATAAATACGGCCAACGGAACGATCCTTGCGCGGCGCGTGATCATTCCGCGGATCGCCGTCGGGCCGATCACGCGGACGGATCTGCATGCGATCACCGCCACGGAGCTTGGCGACACCAATGTGCTTGGGATGAACTTCCTGTCGTCGCTGCGCGGCTGGGGCGTCGAGGGCCGGACGATGATCCTGAAGCCATGACCCCCCCTATTTCTCCCCGTTGGGTTACGATTAATTTAACATAATATATATTATCAGACTTATTGATATTGACGCCCTCTCGATCAAACAAGGCCCCCTCACGCATGATTGACCGTCTCAAAGCCATCATGGCGCGATTGCGCGATCCGAGCGACGGCTGCGAATGGGATCGCGCGCAGAATTTCGCGACGATCGCGCCGTACACGATCGAGGAAGCTTATGAGGTCGCCGATGCCATCACGCGCGACGACATGGCCGCGCTTAAGGATGAACTTGGAGATCTCCAGCTTCAGGTCGTCTTCCACGCGCGCATGGCGGAAGAAGCCGGCCATTTCGATCTGGGCGATGTGCTGACCGCGATCTCCGACAAGATGGAGCGCCGCCATCCGCATATCTTCGGTGATGCAGAGCGGAGCCCCGGCTGGGAGAATATCAAGGCGGACGAGCGCGCCGCCAAGGCTGACGGCAGCGCGCTTTCAGGCGTGGCACTGGCGCTGCCTGCGCTGCTGCGCGCCGAGAAGCTTCAGAAGCGCGCTGCCCGGGTCGGTTTCGACTGGCCGAATGCCGCTGGCCCCCGCGCCAAAGTGATCGAGGAGATTGCCGAGATCGACGCCGATCCCTGCGCCGAGGAAATTGGCGACCTGTTGTTCGCGGTGGTCAACTGGTCACGACATATGGGTTTCGACCCCGAGGCCGCACTCCGGCAGGCCAACGCGAAGTTCGAGCGGCGCTTCCGTGCCATGGAAGCCATCGCCGGCGATGCCTTCGCAAAGCTCACACTGGATGAGAAGGAAAGCCTCTGGGCGCAGGTGAAAATCGAGGAAACTTCAGAACCGAACGACTAACGCGACTGGAAGCGATCCCAGTCAGCATCCGACAGGCGCACGTCAAATAACAGCGCGCCTTCAATTTCTTCGGTCGCCAACACCTCGCCATGGCTGTGGAGCCAGGCGATCGATGCGCCGTCGGCGATGTCGACAGTAATGGAATGACGTTTCCGGCCGTGGCTGAGCCTGTCAGCGACGGTTCGCCCGAGTTGCTCCACCCCTTCCCCGCTAAGCGCTGAGACCGGAATGACATCGTCGCGCCGTTCGGCCTGCGCGCTGACCGAAGCGATTTCGTCTTCAGGCAGCAGGTCGATCTTGTTCCAGATCTCGAGGATTGGAGCCCCCTTCCCCGGCTCGATGCCGATCTCGGCCAGGACACCGGTGACGTCTCGCGCCTGCGCCTCGCTATCGGGATGCGCTATATCGCGGACGTGGAGGATCAGGTCGGCTGCGGTCACTTCCTCAAGCGTCGCGCGGAAGGCAGCGACAAGCTGGGTCGGCAAATCCGAGACGAACCCCACCGTGTCGGACAGGATTGCCTTGTCGATGCCGGGCAGCGAAATCTGACGCATGGTGGGATCGAGCGTAGCGAAAAGCAGGTTTTCCGCCATGACGTCAGCACCTGTCATCCGATTGAAAAGCGTCGATTTTCCAGCGTTGGTGTAGCCCACCAGCGCGATCACCGGCCAAGGCGCGCGCTGGCGCCGGCTGCGATGCAGGCCGCGCGTCTTGCGGACCTGATCGAGCTCGCGCCGGATCTTGGCCATACGGTCCCGGATCAGGCGGCGGTCGGCCTCGATCTGGGTTTCACCGGGGCCGCCGAGAAAGCCGAAACCGCCGCGTTGCCGTTCGAGGTGGGTCCAGCTCCGCACCAGCCGGCCTGCCTGATAATCGAGATGGGCCAGCTCTACCTGAAGCCGGCCTTCGGCAGTCGCAGCCCGTTCGCCGAAGATTTCAAGGATCAGGCCGGTGCGATCGATCACCTTGGCGCCTGTAGCGGTTTCGAGATTCCGTTGCTGGACGGGTGTCAGCGCGCCGTCAACGACGATGAGTTGGGCCTCGGCCATCCGCGCCGCCTGACCGATGGTGTCGACCTGACCTGACCCGAACAAGGTGGCGGGCTTGGGATCGCGGACCCGGAACGTCAGCCGATCGACGACATCAAGCCCGATGGCTCCGGCGAGCCCAGCGGCCTCATCAAGGCGCGCTTCGGCCGTACGGAGCGAATCGCCAGCGCGATCCGGCAGC
This sequence comes from uncultured Sphingomonadaceae bacterium, assembly GCA_964383565.1. Lineage (GTDB taxonomy): Bacteria > Pseudomonadota > Alphaproteobacteria > Sphingomonadales > Sphingomonadaceae > CANJQJ01. The sequence goes on along the minus strand of CAYLIK010000047.1, from coordinate 12,949 downwards.
GCAATGACGGCACGAGCGCCGCGCGCCATGCCGTCATTTTCATCGCGGTTGAAAACGCTCAATCGTCGTCCGCAGCCTCGTCTTCTTCACCCACGCCTTGCAAGTTGAGCGGGCGGGAAGGCTGGACCGTCGAAATCGCATGTTTGTAGACGAGCTGCGAGATGCCGTCGCGGGACAGCAACAGGCAGAACAGGTCGAACGCCGCCACTTCACCCTGAAGCATCACGCCGTTGACCAGGAACATCGTTACCGGCTCCCTGGCGCTGCGGGCAGCGGTCAGGAAAATCTCCTGAAGCAGCACGGGCTTGCGGCTTCCCGCCTCGGCGACATCGGAGAGGTTGATCGGATGGGCAGGCATCACCGTCGAGATGGCGTGCTTGTAGATCAGCTGAGACTGGCCGTCGCGGCGCAGGAGCACGGAGAAATTGTCGAACCAGGTGATGATCCCCTGGAGCTTGACGCCCTTGACCAGGAACATCGTCACCGGGGTCTTCGACTTGCGGATCGAGTTGAGGAAGATGTCTTGCAGATTGTTGACCTTGTCGGTCATCGGCTGTCTCCGGTTGTTGGCGGATCGTGGCCCGCTGAGCGCCTTGCTGGCGTCGTGCATCTGCACCGCACTGTGCAGAACCTTGGTTATACCGCAGTGCAGCGAAGTCGTCTACACTACTGTTCGTCGTCCTCGCTCCTTGCGTCCGACAGCCCGAGCATCTTCAATTTGCGATGCAGGGCAGAGCGCTCCATGCCGATGAAACTCGCAGTGCGGGAAATGTTTCCGGAGAAGCGCCTGATCTGGACCCGCAGATATTCACGCTCAAAACTCTCCCGCGCCTCACGAAGGGGTGTCGCCATCAGCGACTTGCCACTGCCGCCACCAGACAACTGCGCCTGATCGCCCATCACCTCGGGCGGGAGCATGTCGACATCGATCCGTCCGATCCGATCGCCGGGCGCCAGGATGATGGTGCGTTCGATCACGTTGCGCAACTGGCGGACATTGCCGGGCCAGTCATGCGCCTGAAGCGCGGCCATGGCGTCTTCAGTGATTTCAGGGGCCGCCACACGCCGTTCGCTGGCGAAGCGGGCGACGAAATGTTCGGCGAGCGCGACGATGTCCTCACGCCGGTCCGCCAGCGCCGGCAGCACGACGGGGACCACGTTGAGGCGATAGAATAGGTCTTCGCGGAAGCGCCCCATCGCGATCTCGTCGGCAAGCTTCGAGGCGGTCGCCGAAACCACGCGGACATCGACCTTGACGATGCGCTGCCCCGCCACCCGCGTGAAGCTCTGATCGGTCAGCACGCGCAGGATCTTGGCTTGCGTCGTCATCGGCATGTCGGCGATCTCGTCAAGGAACAGCGTACCGCCATGCGCCTGTTCAAGCAGGCCCGAGCGGAGCAGTTCCCCCCCCTCTTCTACCCCGAACAGCGCCGCCTCGACGCTCTCCGGATCCATCCGCGCCGCGCTGACGATCACGAAGGGGGCTTCGGCGCGCGGGCTCCATTGATGGAGGAGCCGCGCCGCGACTTCCTTGCCGACGCCGGGCGGGCCGCTGATCAGCACGCGGCTGCCGGTTGCCGCCACGCGCTTCAATGTCGCGCGCACGCTGTTTATCGAAGCCGAGGTGCCGTTAAGCTCCTCCTCGTCACCGAAGCGGGCCTTGAGGCTGGCATTTTCCCGGCGCAGCCGCTCGGTCTCGGTCGCGCGGGCGACGAGATGGAGCAGCTTCTCGGCCTCGAACGGCTTTTCGATAAAATCAACCGCGCCGCGCCGGATCGCCATCACCGCCGTATCGATATTGCCATGACCGGAGATCATCAGCACCGGCAGCGAAGGATCGCGCCGCTTGATTTCGTCGAGCAGCTCTAGCCCGTCGAGCTGCGAGCCTTGCAGCCATACGTCGAGCAGAACCAGCGACGGCCGCCGTTCGCGCAATGCGGCGATCGCCGACGCGCTGTCCGCGGCGGTGCGCGCCTCATAGCCTTCGTCTTCCAGCACGCCGGCGACAAGATCGCGGATATCCTGCTCATCGTCGACGATGAGAATGTCGAGCGCCATAGTTCAGCCCCTGCCCTGTTCTTGTGTCATCGGCTCGTCGGCCGCCTCGATGGCGTCGGCCGGCAGTGCTGAAGGATCGAAAACGATGGTGACGATGGTGCCCCCTTTCGGACGGTCGGCAAAGCTCATGCTGGCGCGATGCTCCTCCATGATGTTGTTGACGATGGCCAGCCCAAGCCCCGTGCCCCGTGCGCGGGTGGTCATGTAAGGCTCGGTCAGCCGTTCGCGTTCGGGCGGCAGGCCGATGCCGCTGTCGGCGATCTGGACGCTGACCCGGCCGTCCTGCTCGTCGAGCAGGATGTCGATCGTACCGGAAATGGTGTCGGCGCCCTCTTTGCCCGCCTTCTCTTGAACAGCCTCGACCGCGTTCTTGAGGATATTGGTGAAGGCCTGGCCGAGTTGCCGCCGATCGCAGGGCAGCCGCACGGGATACTCCGGGCCGGAGAAGCTGAACCGGATCTCGGGATGCGCGACCTCATGCAGGAACAGCGCCTGTCGCACGATGTCAGTGAGCGATTCGTCGCGGAACACCGGCTTGGGCATGCGCGCGAAGGAGGAGAATTCGTCGACCATGCGGCGAAGGTCAGTGACCTGCCGGACGATCGTGCCGGTCAGCTTCTCGAACGTGCCGTCGTCGCCGCCGCTTATATCGCGGCCATAGCGGCGCTGGAGGCGCTCGGCCGCGAGCTGGATCGGAGTCAGCGGGTTCTTGATCTCGTGCGCGATCCGGCGGGCGACGTCAGCCCAGGCGGCGCGGCGCTGGTCAGCGAGTTGCTGGGTGATGTCGTCGAAGGTGAGGACATGGCCGTTGCGCGTCCGCGCGGTGGTGACGGCGAGCGTCCGGGGATCGCCTGCGCCGGCGAGCTGAATGACCGACATCGTCGATCCGCCGTCGAGCAGTTCGTCAAGCTCAGGCGCCGCCTCGGCCAGCGCCTTGCCGGAAATATCGTCGCGCATGCCGAGCATCGCCCGCGCAGACATGTTGGTGAGCGTGATGTGCCGGTTGCGGTCGATCGAAATCACGCCGGCTGAAACACCCGCCAGCACCGCCTCGGTCAGCGCGCGGCGGCTGTCGAGTTGGGCATTGGCGGTGGTGAGCGCGCGGTTCTGTTCTTCGAGCCGCCGGGTCATCCGGTTGAAGGTGTTGGCGAGCGTGCTGATTTCGTCCTGCTGCTTGGGAACGGGCACCCGCGCGCTGAAATCGCCGCCCGCCACGCGCCGCGCCGCATCGACCATCTCACCAAGCGGATGGGCCAGCCGATCAGCCAGCTTGAGCGCGATCCAGATCACCGCAGCCACGATCAGCAGCGAGATCAGGATCAAAGCGGCGTTGAAGCGAAGCTGCAGGACGCGCGATCGTTCGACCATCGCGTTATAATCGGACAGCGCCGTCCGCGCCCTGGCGACCTGCGACAGCACATCCGGATCGACCCGGCGCGACACGTAGAGATAGAGTCGCGCGTCCTTGTCGAGCAGCATCGCCGCCTCGACCCGGTCGCGCGCATTCACCGCAACGCGCGGTTGGCCATCCTCCAGCAGTTGAATCACATCGGGCGGGAGGCGGAGCGAGATAGGCCGCTTGTCGAGATTGGCCCCGCCGATCAGCCGGAGCTTGCCGTCATTGCCCACCGAGAGGATCGCCGCCTCGCTGAGGACACGATACGCCACCTGCCGGGCGAAGAATTCCGAAAAGCGCGGATCATCGAGATTGGCTTCATCGAGCGCGTTGCGAAGATCGCCAGCCATCGGCACGATCTCGCCCAGGATACGTTCCTTATGTTCCTGCACATAGGCCTGCGCGACGCGGTCGGCATTGACCAGCACCGTCTTGACCCGATCCGAGAACCAGAATTCTACGCCATATTGAAACAGGAGCGACGCGAAGATCACGACGAGCAATGTCGGCACGCTGGCGATTACCGAGAATAGCGCAACCAGCCTTACGTGCAGCCGCCCCCTGCCCCCGGCAATCGATTGCGCCGCCCGGCCCATCGCGATCCGGCGCGCGACCAGCACCAGCAGCAGCATCACCGGCAGCAGATTGGCGACGAGCAGGCCGGCGACCGCCAGCGGGGTAAGGAACTGTTGCGGCATGCCTCGTCCGATGACGAGGAAATAGCTTGCTCCCGCGATCAGGAGCGTCGCGATCAGGGTCGCAATCTCGATGAACAACGGCAGTCGGCCCGAGCGCCACAGCGCATCGATTTGACGCTTTATTCGCGCGCGAGAATCCGGAACGGCGGGCGAATCCGACGACATAGTTGCCGCAATAACACGGTAGCGTTGCATCGGGAACACGGTTGCAACGCTAATCCCGCGCGATGCGACGGGATGTGAGTTATGCTCGTCCTACGCCGCCGCTTCACGTTCCTTGAGCATATCGAGCGCCACGTCGACGATCATGTCCTCCTGTCCGCCGACCATGCGCCGCCGCCCCAGCTCGACCAGGATCTCGCGTGTGTCCACGCCATAATCGGCGGCGGCCTTCTCGGCGTGCCGCAGGAAACTTGAATAGACGCCGGCATAGCCGAGGCTGAGAGTCTCGCGATCGACGCGCACCGGACGGTCCTGCAACGGGCGCACTAATTCCTCTGCCGCGTCCATCAGCTTGTAGAGATCGCAGCCATGGAGCCAACCTTTCCGGTCGATAGCGGCGATGAATACTTCGAGCGGCGCATTGCCCGCCCCTGCCCCCATGCCGGCAAGACTCGCATCGATGCGGATCGCGCCAGCCTGCACGCCGACGATCGAATTGGCGACGCCAAGACTGAGATTATGGTGCGCGTGGATGCCGCGCTGCGTCTCGGGCTTGAGCACCCGATCATAGGCTTCGCAGCGCGCGCGATACTCGTCCATGTCCATCGCGCCGCCGCTGTCGGTCACATAGACGCAGTGCGCGCCATAGCTTTCCATCAGCTTCGCCTGCTGCGCGAGTGGTTCGGGCTCCGACATATGGCTCATCATCAGGAAGCCCGACACGTCCATGCCCAGATTGCGCGCCGCCTCGATATGCTGCTTCGAAACATCCGCTTCAGTGCAGTGCGTCGCCACGCGCACCGAACGGACGCCGAGCGCGTAAGCGTGTTTCAGTTCCTCGATCGTGCCGATGCCGGGGAGCAGCAGCGTCGTCAGCACCGAATGCTCCAGCACGTCGGCTACGGCCTCGATCCATTCCCAATCAGTGTGGCGTCCGAAGCCGTAGTTGAAGCTCGATCCGTTGAGCCCGTCGCCATGCGCGACCTCGATCGCGTCGACCTTGGCTTCGTCGAGCGCCTTGGCGATCTTGCGGACATGATCGATGCCATATTGATGGCGGATGGCGTGCATGCCGTCGCGCAGCGTGACATCCTGAATGTAGAGCTTGGTCTGGATGGGATCGAAAGCCATTACGCGGCCTCCTTCGCAAATTTCTTGAGGGCGATCTTCTCCGCGGTTTTCAGACCCGCCGAGGTCATGATGTCGAGATTGCCGGCATAGGCGGGCAGATAATGCGCCGCGCCCTCCACTTCGAGGAAGACGCTGCTCTTGATGCCTTCGAAACTGCCGATGCCGGGAATGCGCACCGGATTGTTCGATCCAAACCGTTCGAACTGCACCTTCTGCTTGAGCCGATAGCCGGGCACATAGGCGTTCACCTTGGCCACCATTGCCTCGATAGCTGCTTCGATCTGGGCCTCGTCGGCACCGGACGAAAGCGTGAAGACGGTATCGCGCATGATCATCGGAGGCTCTGCCGGGTTGAGGACGATGATCGCCTTTCCCTTCGCTGCGCCGCCGACCTGCTCGATCCCCTTCGAGGTGGTCTCGGTAAACTCGTCGATATTGGCGCGCGTGCCGGGGCCGGCGCTCTTGGACGCGATCGAGGCCACGATCTCGGCATAATGGACCGTCGCGACCGAGGAGACCGCCGCCACGATCGGGATCGTCGCCTGCCCCCCGCACGTCACCATGTTGACGTTCGGCGCGTCGAGATATGCGTCGCCATTTACCACCGGGACCACATAGGGGCCGATAGCGGCGGGCGTCAGATCGATCATCACCTTGCCCGCCCCGGTCACGATCTCGCTGTTGCGCTTGTGCGCGCCGGCCGAAGTGGCGTCGAATACGATCCCGATCTCCGGCCAGACGGGCAGCTTCACCAGTCCGTCAATGCCTTCCGCCGTGATCGCGACGCCCATGCGCTCCGCCCGCTTGAGGCCGTCCGATTCGGGATCGATGCCAACGAATGCGCCCATTTCCAGCACGTCCGACGTTCGCATGATCTTTATCATCAGATCGGTGCCGATATTGCCCGAGCCAATGATGGCTGCCTTGAACTTGCTCAATTCCGGCCTCCTCGCCGCTGGAAATCTCCATTTCCTCGGATATTAGTGGTCAAACGGCAGCGACCCCAAATCTGAGCCGGCAGGCTATTCCCGTATGGCGGGAACAGCGTTAGAAGTAATCATGACGCTCGCCCATCTCGCTCATCCTGACGACGCCGCTAACTCGTCCAGCGACAAGCTGCTCACCGTGATGGAGATGATCGCAGCCACCAAAGGCTGCTCGCTCGCCGATGTGGTGGAACGAAGTGGCCTGCCCTTCTCGACGGTCCACCGCATCGCGGGACAGTTGATCGAGCGGGGCTATATCGTCCGGCTCAGGCGCGGCCAGTATCGGATCGGGCCAGCGGCGCTGGCGCTGGGACGCAACAGCTCGCTACGCAGCTTGCTGGAAGAGGTTGGCCGCACCCTGCTGGGTGATCTGGCGCGGGCTTGCCGGGCGCACGTCCATCTCGGCGTGTTCGAGGACGATATGGTGACCTATCTGGCCAACGCATCCTACGGCCGCAACGATTTCCGCGTCAATGAAGGGCTGCAGCTGGAAGCTTATTGCTCAGGGGTCGGCAAGGTGCTGCTCGCACATCTTCCCGATGCCGCGCGTGAATATTATTTGTCGCAGGGTGAGTTCGTCGCGCTCACCCCCAACACCATCGTCGATCGCGAGGCGCTCGCCGGTGAGCTGGACCTGATCCGGCAGCGTGGCTGGGGCACCGACCTAGAGGAGGTCGAGCCAGATCTGCGGTGTATCGCCGTACCCGTCTACGACCGCGATAACGCCGTGCTCGCCGCCATTTCAGCAAGCGTCCGCGACCGGCAGGGCAGTCTGGACGCGGTGCTGCGCCTGCTCCCCGAGCTGCGCAAGACGGCCGACACGCTCTCCGCGCGCCTTTTCCCAATTTGAGGCAAGAGGGTGGCGACAAGCGCGCGGTCACACGGTAAGGGAAGCGCATGACCAGATCAGCGACCGATGTGATGCACGATGTGATTGTCTCGGCGACGCTCGATTCGATCGTTGCGCTCAAGGCGGCGTCGAAGGGCCTGCCCAACAGCCTGCTGCGCGATATCAACGCAATCCATGCCAACACCACCTTCGCCGATCTGCCCAAGGAGCTTCAGGACAGCATCGCGCGGAGCGTGCGCGACGCCTTCACGCGGCTCCTCAAGGAAGGCTATTCGGTCTCCAGCGGCCGACCCACACCGCCGCCCCGTCCCCGTTCGGATGGCGAAGCGCCCAAGCGTCCTTTCCAGAACCGTCCTGGACCAGGCGGCAACAAGCCACGCCCGCGCCGGGACGACACGCGCCCGCCGCGCCCCAAGCGCTGACCACAAACAGGCAAGGCGGCTGACCTGTTCGAAGAATCCCGCTGCAGCCTGGCATAAAGATGATTACATTCATGTCAGGAGACTGGCGTGACGACATTTGCTTCAACCTGCCCCGCAACGGGAAAGCTGCTTTGGGAAGGGTCGGCCGCTGACGCAAGTGAGGTCGGTCTGGCGATCGATACCGCGGGCCGCGCCTTCGCGTCCTGGTCGATTACGCCACTTGATGAGCGTATCGCCTATGCCCGCGCGTTCAAGGCCGTGCTGGAAACCGACGCCGAATTGCTCGCCCGCACCATCGCCGAGGAAACCGGCAAGCCGCTCTGGGAGGGGCGGCAGGAAGTCGCGAGCATGATCGGCAAGGTTGAGATCTCGATCAAGGCCCAGGCCGAGCGCGCCGGCCAGCGCGCGCAGGACATGGCGTTTGGCCGCGCCGTGCTGCGGCACCGTCCGCATGGCGTGATGGCGGTGCTCGGGCCGTTCAATTTCCCCGGCCATCTTCCCAACGGCCATATCGTCCCTGCCCTGCTTGCCGGGAACGTGGTGGTCTTCAAGCCATCCGAAGAGGCTCCACTGACCGGCGAGATGATGGCGCGCTGCTGGGCGAAGGCGGGACTGCCCGCAGGCGTCTTCACCCTGCTCCAGGGTGGACGGCAGACAGGCGCGGCCTTGGTCGGCGGCGAGATCGATGGGCTGCTCTTCACCGGATCGGCGGGCGCGGGTGCGCATTTCCGCCGCTTGTTTGTAGACCGGCCGGATATGATCCTCGCACTCGAGCTTGGCGGCAACAATCCGCTGATCGCCTGGGACGGCGAGCCGGAGGCTATCGACTCGATCGTCGTGCAATCGGCCTTTATCACCGCTGGCCAGCGCTGCTCCTGCGCCCGCCGCCTCATCGTTCCCACGGGTGCGTCGGGCGATGCGATGATAGCCGCGATCGATGCGCTCTCCGATCGCCTCATTGTCGGCCAGTGGGACGAACAGCCTGAGCCGTTCCTTGGGTCGCTGATTTCGGGAGCGGCGGCGACAAACGCCCGCAGAGCCGTGGATGCCCGCATCGCTTCCGGCGCGCGGGTGATCCGGCCTTTTTCATCGATCGAAGGACGATCGGAAGCTTTCGTCACCCCCGCGATCGTGGACGTCACTGGCATCGCCGTACCCGACGAGGAGATTTTCGCGCCGGTGCTGCAAGTGACCCGCGTCCCCGATTTCGATACTGCCATCACTGCCGCCAATGCCACCGCGTTCGGCCTCGCGGGCGGGTTGATCACGCAGGATGAAAAGCTTTGGCATCGTTATGCCGATCGCGCGCGCGTCGGGGTGCTCAACTGGAACCGTCCGACAACGGGGGCAGCCGGCACCATGCCGTTCGGCGGCCTCGGCGCATCGGGCAATCATCGGCCAAGCGCTTATTATGCAGCGGATTATTGCGCATATCCCGTGGCCAGCTTCGAGGCCGATGCGGTGGCAGACCTTTCGAAGGATATCAAAGGCTTAAAGCCGCATGCGTGAGATCAACTTCGACGGGCTGATTGGCCCAAGCCATAATTATGCGGGCCTTTCTTTTGGCAATATCGCTTCAGCGAGCAACGCCGGCGCCGCGTCCGCACCCCGTACCGCCGCCCTGCAGGGACTGTCCAAGATGCGGCGGCTGATGGATCTTGGGCTAACGCAGGGCCTGTTCCTCCCGCATGACCGGCCCAACGTCAAATGGCTGAGACGATTGGGTTTCCTAGGAAGCGACCACGATGTGTGCGCGACAGCCTATGCGGCTGATCCGGCGCTTTTTCGAAACGCCTGCGCGGCATCGGCGATGTGGACCGCCAACGCCGCCACCGTCTCTCCGGCACCTGATACAGCCGACCGGCGCTGCCACCTGACCGTCGCCAATCTTTCCGCCATGCTCCATCGTGCCATGGAAGCCGAACAAACGCTGCGCCAGCTCCGCCTCGCCTTTGCCGACGAGCGCTATTTCGCCGTTCACGATCCCCTGCCGTCGGGGCTCGGCGATGAGGGGGCCGCTAATTTCATGCGTCTTGCCCCGCGCCATGCGGAGCGGGGCCTCGAAATCGTCGTCTATGGCGAGCAGCGCGGGACCGGTTTCCCTGCCCGCCAGCACCGTGCCGCCAGCGCCGCCGTCGCGCGTCTTCATGGCATTTCCGAGCAAAACCAACTGCTTGTTCGACAAAGTGATGCCGCGATCGCCGCCGGCGCTTTCCATAATGATGTCGTCGCCGTCGCCAACGAAACCGTCCTGTTCACCCATGAACAGGCATTCGAGGACCGCGACGCCACCTATGCCGCAATCCGCGCGCGCCTGACCGAAGTCGTCATCGTCGAAGCGCCGGCCGCCCGGATCTCGCTTGAAGCTGCGGTCCGTTCCTATCTGTTCAACTGCCAGCTCGTGACGCTTCCCGAAGGCGGCATGGCGCTGATCGTGCCTGCTGAATGCCGGGAGCAGCCCGAAGTCTGGGCATGGATCAACGAAATCGTTGCAGGCCCTTCCCCGATCGAGCGGCTGGAGGTGGTCGATATCCGGGAGTCGATGCGCAATGGCGGTGGCCCTGCCTGCCTGCGGCTGCGCGTCGCGGTGGACGATGAGGCCTTTGCCGCGATCGACCCCCGCTTCCTGCTCGACGAAGCGAAGTGCGACACCATCGAACAGGTTGTCGCCGCTTACTGGCCCGAGCGGATCGATCTCGACGATCTCAGCAATCCCGCGCTTTGGGAGCAGTGCTGGACGGCTCGGAGCGCACTGCTCGAAGCGCTTGGATTCGAGAAGGAAGCGCTGTGACCCCAATCATCCGAACAGCCGCCGCCGCCGATATCGACGCCCTGCTAGGCCTGGCCGCGCTAACCGGGGGCGGCATGACCAACCTGCCGCATGATCGCGACTGGCTCGTCGAAAAGGTTGCATGGAGCGAGCGTTCGCTTGCCGCAGACATCGCCCAGCCGGACAATGAATTCTACATGCTGGTGCTGGAAGATGAGGAAACCGGCAAGGTGCTGGGCACGGCCAGCCTTTATTCGCGATTAGGGGCAACCTGGCCCTTCTACAGCTACAAGGTCCATCGCATCACCCACGTCTCGCGCGATCTTGAGCGCAGCGTATCGACCGAGGTGCTCCACCTCGTGAACGATTTCGACGGCGCGTCCGAGGTCGGCGGCCTTTTCCTTCATCCCGATGCCCGCTCCGGCGGTCTCGGCGCATTGACGGCGCGCAGCCGCTACCTGTTCATCGCCCGCCACCGCCAGCGGTTTGGCGACCGCGTCGTCGCCGAGCTGCGCGGTTGGACCGATCATGGCACGTCACCTGTCTGGGAAGCGATTGGCAAGCCTTTCTTCGGCGCCGAGTTCCATGACGCCGATCGCCACAATGCGTTGCATGGCAACCAGTTCATCGCCGATCTGATGCCGCGCTATCCCATTTATGTGACGATGCTTCCCAAAGCCGCCTGTGAAGCCATTGGCCGACCGCATGACGGATCGGTCCCGGCGCGGCGGATGCTGGAAGCGGAAGGCTTCGTCTATGACGGCTATGTCGACATTTTCGACGGCGGCCCGACGCTCAGCGCGCGTACCGGCGACATCCGCACCATCAGGGAATGCCGCGAAAAGGGCGATACGCTTATTTCGACAAGCGACCGCGCCTTGATCGCCACGGGCGCGGGCGGGGATTTTCGCGTGCGCTTCACACCGACGGGCTGATCAGGCCAGTTCGCCCTCGGCCAGCCGCAGCAACACCAGCGCCGAAAGCTGCGCCCGCTCGGCAAGGCTTGCCACGATCAGGAACTCATCGGCCGAATGGATTGCGCCGCCGCGCACGCCCATCGTGTCGACGACCGGGACGCCGCACGCGGCTATGTTGTTGCCGTCGCACACCCCGCCTGTCGCTTGCCAGCCAATCTCAAGGCCGAGCTGCGCTCCACATTGCCGGACCAGATCGAACAATTTTTCAGCCCGCGCGTCGACAGGCTTTGGCGGGCGTCCAAATCCGCCCCGCACATCGATGGCGACATCATGCGTCTTCGCGACCTCCGCCACGATCAGCCCGATAGCAGCCTCCGCTTCGCTCTGATCGGCAAGGTCGCTCGGTCGCAGGTTGACGCGCAGCACCGCCTTGTCGGGCACGATATTGTTCGGGCCGCCACCATCGATCCGCGCGGGATTGACCGAGAGGCCCGGCCGCCCCAGCGCCGCCAGCCGCACCGCCAGATCAGCCGCCGCGACGATCGCGTTGCGTCCATCCTCCGGATTGCGCCCGGCATGGGCGGCACGGCCCGTCACCACCAGCGAGAAATTGCCGGTCCCCGGCCGCGCACCCGCCAGCATCCCGTTCGGCAGGGCCGGCTCATAGGTCAGCGCCGCGCGCTTGCCGGCCGCAGCCCGCGCGATCAGCCGGGCCGAGCCGCCGCTGCCGATCTCCTCATCCGCGTTGATCACGACTTCATAGCCAAGCTGCTGGGCGCCCGGATCCAGTTCGATCGCCTTGAGCGCCGCCAGGATGACGGCGATCCCGCCCTTCATATCAGCGACGCCAGGCCCGCCTAGCCGGACCCCTGGCTCGATCCAGCGCGTTTCCTGGAATGGATGATCGGCCGGATAGACCGTATCCATATGCCCGGTCAGCAGCAGTTGCGCCGGCGCTTCAGGACGCACCACGAGATGCAGATTGCGCCCATTGCCGACAAAATCGACATTTCCCACGGTATCGACCCGCTCGACCGGATCGCCCTCCACCAGCGCGAGCTTGCCCGGCAACACCGAGAAGGCGTCCGCCAACATGCCTCCCATTTGCGTGAGGCCGGGAAGATTAGCCGATCCGCTGTTGATCGCAGACCAGGCCAGCGTCTGCTCAAGCATCGGTGCGGCAGCTGCCGCCTCCAGCACATGCGCCTTATGGAAACCGGATGGGTGCATGTCAGCGATTTAGGCCACTCCACGCCCGATATCCACACCGTCATGGGCAGCACGGTCTCTGGGTTTTGTGGCCTTTACATGCCATAATATTAAGTTATTGAATAAATTAGGTATTTTTCTCGTCGTTAAATATAGTTCAAGGACCACTCAAGCATTGCTTCAAATTAATGCCTTCCTGCATTAAGAATTAATTCAGCGTGTCCGCTCACCGCAACTTTACGTGACTATTCTAGACAGCAGTTCGGAATCAGAGGTGGCCGAGTAACATTGTGATTGAACTTCAAAACATCATTCTGGAAATGGTAGCCAGGGGCGATGACCTGAAGAAC
>CAYLIK010000046.1:17234-20075 GCA_964383565.1 uncultured Sphingomonadaceae bacterium | reverse complement strand
CTGATGCTGACCGGGCGGCTGATCGATGTCGATCAGGATGCGAAGAAGGACCTTGGCGGTTGGCTCAAGCGGCTGACCGCACGGGTCGGCGAGCCGGTGATCCGGCAAGCTGTCGGGGCTGCGGTGCGGATGATGGGCGAGCAATTCGTGCTTGGCAGGACGATTGGCGACGCGCTTTCGCGGGCGAAGAAGGAGGACATGCTCTGCTCCTTCGACATGCTGGGCGAAGGCGCGCGGACTGCGAAGGACGCCGAGCGATACGAACGCATCTATGCCGACGCGATTGAGGCCGTGGGCAAGGCCGCCGAGGGCGCCGGACCTGAGCGTGGGCATGGCGTTTCGGTCAAGCTTTCCGCGCTTAGCCCTCGTTATGAAGCGACACAGGAAAAGCGGGTCTGGACTGAACTTTATCCACGCATCCTGCGCTTAGCGAAGAGTGCCGCCGGGCATGACCTGAACTTCGCGATCGACGCCGAGGAGGCCGATCGACTGACGCTTTCGCTCAAGCTGGTCGACAAGCTCGCGCGCGAGCCGGAGTTGGATGAGTGGACCGGGCTCGGCGTGGTCGTGCAAGCCTATCAGAAGCGCGGGCAGCTGGTGATCGAAGGGCTTGAGAAGCTGGCGCGGGAGACCGGGCGGCGCATCATGGTCCGGCTGGTGAAGGGCGCCTATTGGGACAGCGAGATCAAGCGCGCGCAGGTGGCGGGGCGGCCTGACTATCCGGTCTTCACGACCAAGCCAGCGACCGACCTTTCCTATCTGGTCTGCGCCAAGGCGTTGATCGACGCGAGCCCGCATCTCTATCCGCAATTTGCGACGCACAATGCGCACACGCTGGCGGCGGTACGGCGGATGGCCGATGCGGCAGGGGTGCAGATCGAGCATCAGCGGCTGCACGGCATGGGCGAGGCACTCTATGCAGGCGCGGAAGAACGCTATGGCCGCCTGATCCTGCGGGCGTATGCGCCGGTGGGCGGGCATGAGGAATTGCTGCCCTATCTGGTCCGCCGGTTGCTGGAGAATGGCGCGAACACGAGTTTCGTCCATGCGCTGCTCGACGATCGCGTGCCGCCGGAGGATGTGGTCGCCGATCCGGTCGCGCTGGTGGAGGCGCAGCCCGACCGGCACCCCAAGATCCCCATCCCCGCCGGCATCTACGGCCCGGTCCGCGCGAACCCGCCGGGGCGCGATTACAGCCTGTTCGAGGATCGCCAGACCGCAGAGCGCGAGGCGCAGCTTGCCCGGCGTGATAGCTGGAGCGGCGGCCCGATCGTAGGCGGCACGCTGAAGACCGGCGCGGCTGAGCCTGTTTTCAGCCCCACGGATACAAGCCTGACGATCGGCCATGTCGTTCCCGCATCCGACGCCGATATCGACGAAGCCGCTAGGCTCGCCAGAAAGGCGCAGCCGCGCTGGGACGCCATCGGTGGCGGCGGACGCGCGCCTGTCCTGCGCGCGATGGGCGATGCGCTTGAGGCCAATACCGACCGGCTGATCGCGCTGCTCTCTCTCGAAGGCGGCAAGACACTCAACGACGGCGTCGCTGAAGTGCGTGAGGCGATCGATTTCTGCCGCTATTACGCAATGCTGGCCGAGCGCCAGTTCGGCGGGCCTGAAGTCCTGCCCGGCCCGGTTGGCGAGACCAATCGGCTTGAGCTGCATGGGCGCGGGACCTTCGTGTGCATATCGCCGTGGAATTTCCCGCTGGCGATTTTCACCGGACAGATCGCGGCGGCGCTGGCGGCGGGCAATGCCGTGCTTGCCAAGCCCGCCGAACAGACGCCGCTGATCGCCACAGAAGCGGTGCGGCTGTTCCATCAGGCGGGACTTGACCCTGCCCTGCTCGCGCTGTTGCCGGGCGACGGCGCGACGGTGGGCGCGGCGTTGACCAAACACCCCCTGATTGATGGCGTCGCCTTTACCGGCGGCACCGAGACGGCCTGGGCGATCAACCGCACGCTGGCGGCGCGCAACGGCCCGATCCTGCCCTTCATCGCTGAGACGGGCGGTCTCAACGCGATGTTCGTCGATACGACCGCGCTTCGGGAACAGGTGGTGGACGACGCGATCCTTTCGGGCTTCGGATCGGCGGGGCAGCGCTGTTCGGCGCTCCGGATGCTGTTCGTGCCGGAAGACAGCGCTGAGGAGCTGATCGCCACGCTGGCCGGCGCGCTGGATGCGCTGGTGATCGGCGATCCGTCCGATCCCTCGACCGATATCGGTCCCGTGATCGATGCGGAGGCGCGGGCTGGACTGGCGGCGCATCTGGCGCGGCTGAAACGCGAGGCGAAGATCATCGCGCGGCGTGACGTGAGCGCACTGGCGGAGCGCGGCCATTTCTTTGGCCCGGTGATCGCCGAGGTGCCGACACCCGATTTCCTCGAGCGCGAAGTGTTCGGGCCGATCCTTCACGTCTATCGCTACGATCCGGCAAAGCTGGGCGAAGTGGCGGATCGCATCGCCGCGCGGGGCTATGGCCTGACGCTGGGCGTGCACAGCCGGATCGAGCGTTTCGCCGAGGAGGTGCGCGCCCGCGTGCCTGCCGGCAATCTCTATGTAAACCGTTCGATGATAGGCGCGGTGGTGGGCGTGCAGCCATTCGGCGGCGAGGGGCTTTCGGGCACTGGCCCCAAGGCGGGTGGGCCGCATGCGCTGCTGCGCTATGCCGTGGAACGGGCGGTGTCAGTCAACATCACCGCGCAGGGCGGCGATCCGGCGTTGCTGAATTTATAGCGCTGCGCCGCGGCGTCACAAAATAGCAGCATTGACGCGGTGTTCGTGTTACCGTGCCGCAATGATTGCACTGCTCAAAGGCATTCTCGCCGGAATGGTCGGAACGGC
>CAYLIK010000046.1:0-17224 GCA_964383565.1 uncultured Sphingomonadaceae bacterium | reverse complement strand
AACGGCGATCATCGCGCTGTTGATTCAGAGGGTGAGTGCATCCAATGGCGGCGCGCTGGGCATCCATCTGCTGAGCTTCGGCGATCATCAGATCCACTGGTCCTGGCCGCTCTTCGTCGTATTGAGCGGCTTCGCGACTGCCTTGTTCAAGATGATGGAATAGCGGCGCGTGGGAACCTTCGGTTGATCCCTCGCTTTATCGCCAAGGACACCAGACGGAGACTCCTGCCATGACGGTTCGCTGGCCATTCGTGATCGCAACCTCGCTGCTGCTCCTCAACGAGGTGCGTGGCATTATCGTGGTCGGCATGGTTGTGCTTGGCATTCAGCACTGATCGGCACGTCTTAGCGGTCTGGCGAGACTGGAAGACAGTCGAGACCCGCGACCGCGGCCGCCGCACACAGTTTCAACGCTTCCGCCCGATTGTTCGCCGGGCCAATCTGCAGGCGGACCAGCCCCTTTACTGGCGCATTTTCGTAGTGCGGTGTGAAAGCCGCCAACCCAGGCGCCCGCCTGCGGACTTCGTTCCAGGCCGTGCGGGCAGCGCCCGATCCCGAGAAAGCGCCAAGCTGCACGCGCCAGATTTCGCCGTCCAGCGACTGTTTCATTGCAGCGGCGGGGCGGGCCTGAGCAAGCTGCGGCGCTGCGCGCCCTCCCCCTGCCGTCCAGGCAGCGAGATCGCGCTGATAATCCTGATAGGACCGGTAGAAATCCTGGAACGGGCGATCCAGCCGATCGATCGCGCCAGCGGAGAATTGCTGGAAATCCGTCGCTGTGCCGGCCTCCGCGGCAACCCGGCTGGCCGTTGCGCAGAAAGAGCGCTGAACAGGCGGCTGCGCGAAGAAATTGTAGAGCCGCGTCATATGGGCATCCATCGCCGACGCTGATCCGAGCTGGCGCGATTCCGCTTTATAGGCGGCCGCGAACACGGCCTTCTGACGCTTCAGCAAGGCATTGTAGCTCGCCACGACGACGCGGTCGCCACAAGCCAGCGCCGCAACATTGAGCGCCGCGCGGACGTGCCAGACCGCTTCGGCAGGGCCGATGCCGCTATTGGGCGTCCTGAATCCGCCCTTGCCGTCGCTGTCGGGCAGCGCGAGGCCCGGAAACGCGCCGGGAGGCGGTACGGGCGCAACGCGAGGCGGCGCGGGCGACGGCGTGGAAATCGGGGATTTACCGGAGCGGCACCCTACCAAAGCACTTCCCAACACGCAGAAAAGGAAAATCGCACGACCGTTTCGCAAACGCATTGTATCAGGATTCCTCATCTTTCGGCCGATGGTGGAAATGGAACGGACAATCGCCCTTTTTCTTCATGTCGACCGGCCTCGCACCATTTTGACCACGGGTTAAGATGAAAGCGGCGGCAGGTTCAATGCGTCCGATAATCGTTACGTGCGTTAAGCGCTGGCGTTTTCAGCGCATTCAAGTGGGATGCAAGGCTGAGTGGGGGGAATGATAGATATTGTTTCTTCTCAACTGAAACAGTAGAGTTCACTTATTCCTCACGACTCAAGGGAGGACATATGAGACGCACGTTCCTGGCATCAATCGCAGCGGTGGGCTTGTTGGCCGTCGCGCCAACCGTATCCGCGTTCGCCGCACCGGCCCAGTTGCTCAATGTTTCCTATGATCCGACCCGTGAGCTTTACGAACAGGTCAACGCGGCGTTCGCGAAGAAGATCGGCGGCAACGTGACGATCCGTCAGAGCCACGGCGGTTCGGGCAAGCAATCGCGTTCGGTGATCGATGGCCTGCCGGCTGACGTCGTTACGCTCGCCCTAGCCTATGACATCGATCAGATCGCGTCCAAGGGAAAGCTGCTGCCTGCCAACTGGCAGAGCCGCCTGCCCAACAACAGCGCGCCCTATTATTCGACGATCGTATTCCTGGTCCGCAAGGGCAACCCGAAGGCTATCAAGGATTGGGATGATCTGGTGCGCCCGGGCATCCAGGTAATTACGCCCAACCCGAAGACCTCGGGCGGCGCGCGGTGGAACTACCTCGCGGCCTTCGGCTACGCCTATCGCAAGGGCGGCAGCACCGCGGCGCGCGACTATCTCGTGAAATTCTTCAAGAATGTGCCGGTGCTCGATAGCGGCGCACGCGGATCGACCACCACCTTTGTCCAGCGTGGCCAGGGCGACGTCCTGCTGGCCTGGGAAAATGAAGCGCATCTCGCTGTGAACCAGCTCGGCAAGGGCCAGTTCGAGATCGTGATCCCGTCGGTTTCGATCCTGGCGGAACCACCGGTGGCGCTGGTCGACAAGAATGTCGACAGGAAGGGCACCCGTAAGGTCGCCCAGCAATATCTGAACTTCCTGTACACCCCGGAAGCGCAGGAAATCATCGCGAAGAATTACTACCGGCCCCGCAACCCGGAAGTCGCAGCGAAATATGCCGGGAACTTCCCGAAACTCCCGCTGCTTTCGATCGACAAGAATTTTGGTGGATGGGCCAAGGCCCAGCAGGTCCACTTCAACAATGGCGGCCTGTTCGATCAGGTCTTCGAAGCTGCAAAGCGCTGAGTAGCTCCCGCGCTTGAACCTGGTCCGGCGGGGCTCGTCCCAAAAGCTGCCGCCGCCGGACCATATTTCATCTAAACCCAAAAAGGGGGACACATGAAGAATTATCTGCTTTTGAGCGGAGTGGCGTTGCTCGCCCTCGCGACACCGGCCCTGGCCCAGGACGAAACGCCACAAGCCTATCCAGAAAACTCCGGTCTCGACGTGCCGGTGGAAGACACCGCACCGGCGGCCGAGGCCCCGGTTACGACCGGCGATCCCATTCAGGACCGCTTTAATCAGCTTGAAGCACGGCTCAAACAACTGGAAGCCCGCAATGCCGAGCTGGAAGCCCAGAACGCGGAGGTCCAGACCCGCGTTCAGAATGTCGAGGTACGCGCGGCGACTGCCGTGCAGCCCGGCCCTGCCCCGACCTTCTCCGATGTCGGGGGCAAGTTCATATTCAAGCCGCGCGGCACCTTTCAGATCGATTATGCCGGCTACAACGAGCGTCGCGGCGGGTATGACTTCAGCAACGGCACGGATATCCGACGCGCCCGCTTCGGCTTCGACGGTTCCTACGGCAAGTTCAAATGGCGGCTCGACGCAGAATATGTGAAGGGCGCGGTCAATCTGCTCGACGCCTATGTGCAATATCCGTTGAGCACCAAGCTGACGATCACGGCGGGTCAGCATAAGACGCCTTATGGCCTCGAAGCCAATACGAGTGACGCGTTCAACACCTTCCTCGAGCGCGGCATGGCGAGCAACGCGTTCGGCGCGGTGGGAGCGGAACGCCGCGTGGGCGTCTCGCTTGCCTATGCCACGGACAAGATCAATGCCACCGTCGGCGTGTTCGGTTCCAGCGAATCTACGGTTCGCAGCGCAGTCACCCCCGACGAAGGCTATGGCATCAACGGCCGCATCGTCTGGGAGCCGATCAACGATACCGACAAGCTCGTCCATGTCGGCGCTTCCAGCTACTACGTCACCAACTTCGCCGGCAATGCGCTGTCGATCGGCGATCGCCCCAATACCCGTGTCGATAATGGCCAGATCGTCCAGGCCAGTATCGCCGGCACCAATCCGACAACTGGGCCGCAGACCGGCGCGCAATCAGCCAAATATCTCGGCGGCGAAGCTGCCCTGGTGCGCGGGCCATTCTCGCTGCAGGGCGAATATGGCAAGCTGTGGGTCAAGCGTTTCGGCGCCACCCCCGATGTTTCCTTCGACGGCTTTTACGTGTTCGGAAGCTGGTTCGTCACCGGCGAGTCCCGCACGTTCAAGGGCGGTTCGGTCGATCGTGTGAAGCCGTTGTCGGAATTTGACGGCTCCGGCGGCCTTGGCGCGATCGAACTGGTCGTCCGCTACGATCAGCTCGATTTGACGGACACTGGCCTTTCGCCGCTGACGCGCAAAGCGACGAGCTGGACAGGGGGCGCCAACTGGTACCTCAACCCGAACACGCGGCTGGTGTTCAACTATATCCGGTTCAAGGGCCAGAACTCGCCGCTCGTGCAGCAGCCCGCCGCTGGCCCGGCGGTCGTTGGTCTCGCAAAGGGTGATGCGTTCGCGACCCGGCTGCAGTTCGACTTCTGATCCTGCCCCAAGCAGAGAAATGGGCGTCGGCAGTGTCGGCGCCCATTTCAGCATGCCAACTTATTCTCACGGGCTGACGCCATGACCGAGATAGCCATTGATAACCGCGCCGTTTATGGCAGATACCCCGCCGTTCCGAATCCCGCAGTGAAAGCGGGCAAACCGAAGCGGGGAGCCGAATTGACGTTGAAACGGCGTTCCGCCATCCCCGGCTTCGGGCTGACCTTGGGCGTCACTGTCTTCTGGTTAAGCCTGATCGTGCTGATTCCGCTCTCCGCGCTTCTGCTTCGCGCGGCAACGGGCGGATGGGATCATTTCATCACGACCGCCTTCTCCGAACGCGCCATAGCCGCCTATAAGGTCAGCTTCGGCACGGCGCTGATCGCGGCGGCGATCAACTCGGTGTTCGGCCTGCTCGTGGCTTTCGTGCTGGTGCGCTATCAATTTACCGGGAAGCGGCTGCTTTCCGCGCTCGTCGACCTGCCGTTCGCGCTTCCCACCGCTGTCGCCGGCATCGCGCTGACGGCGATCTATGCCGATACGGGCTGGGTGGGTTCGTTGCTGGCGCCCTATGGGATCCAGCTCGCCTACCAGCCGTCGGGCATCGTGATCGCGCTGATCTTCATCGGGCTTCCCTTCATCGTCCGCACCATCGAGCCGGTGCTTGCCGATCTCGGCCAGGATCCCGAGGAGGCAGCGGCATCGCTGGGCGCGAACCGCTGGCAGACCTTCCGCTCCGTCGTGCTGCCCGAAATCATGCCGGCGCTCATCACCGGCTTCGCGCTCGCCTTCGCGCGCGGCGTCGGCGAATATGGCTCGGTGATCTTCATCGCGGGCAACATGCCGTTCAAATCGGAGATTGCGCCGTTGCTGATCGTGACGAGCCTCGAAGAGTTCGACTATGCGGGCGCGACCGGCATCGCGATCGTGATGCTGTTCGCATCGTTGGGCACGCTGTTGCTGATCAACTGGGTGCAGCACCGCGAACGGGTGAAGCGCGGACTATGAGCAAGCGCAGCCCCCTAGACGCGCCCGGCTGGCTCAAGGCCACGCTGATCCTGATTGCGCTCGCCTATATCGCGATCGTGATCCTGCTGCCGCTGGCTGCGGTGTTCACCGAGGCGTTCGCATCCGGCTTGCCCGCATGGCTTGAAGCCGTTTCGGAACCGGATGCGCAGGCGGCGATCAAGCTCACCCTGCTGGTGGCGGTGATCGCGGTGCCGCTCAACTGCGTGTTCGGCGTCGCCGCATCGTGGGCGATCGCCAAGCATGATTTCGCGGGCAAGGCGTTGCTCGTGTCGCTGATCGACCTGCCCTTCTCGGTTTCGCCGGTAGTGTCGGGCCTCGTCTATGTGCTGCTGTTCGGCGCGGGCGGCTGGCTCGGGCCGTGGCTGATGGAAAATGACATCCAGATCATCTTCGCGTTGCCCGGCATCTTGCTCGCGACCGTGTTCGTGACTTTCCCCTTCGTCGCGCGCGAATTGATCCCCCTGATGCAGTCGCAAGGCCGCGACGAGGAAGAAGCTGCGCTCAGCCTGGGCGCGACCGGCTGGCAGACGTTCCGCAAGGTGACGCTGCCCAACATCAAATGGGGGCTGCTCTACGGCGTGCTGCTGACCAATGCCCGCGCGATGGGCGAGTTTGGTGCGGTTTCGGTCGTCTCGGGCCATATCCGAGGCGAGACCAACACCATGCCGCTTCACATCGAGCTGCTCTATAATGACTATAATCTGTCCGCCGCCTTTGCGGTGGCATCCTTGCTGGCGGGTCTGGCGCTGGTCACTCTGGTCCTTCGGACCCTGTTGGAGTGGCGGCACGGCGACGCGCTGGTGGCCGGGGGACATTGAGTAAATGACGATCGAAGTTCGCGCCGTATCGAAGACGTTCGACGGCCATTCCGCACTGAAGGAACTCAGCGTCGAGATTCCGGATGGTACTTTCGTTGCCCTGCTCGGCCCGTCGGGATCGGGCAAGACGACGCTGCTCCGCATCATCGCCGGCCTCGCTTACGCCGATCAGGGCGCGATCCTGTTCGACGGCGACGACGTCACGAGCACGCCGGTGCAGCAGCGCAATATCGGCTTCGTGTTCCAGAACTATGCGTTGTTCCGCCACATGACGGTGGCCGAGAATATCTCCTTCGGGCTTGATGTGATGAAACGCAGCCTGCGCCCCAACAAGCAGGACCGGCTTGCGCGCGTGGAGGAATTGCTCGGGCTAGTCCGGCTGGAAGGGCTGGGCCAGCGCTATCCGACCCAGCTTTCCGGCGGGCAACGGCAGCGGGTCGCGCTCGCGCGGGCGCTGGCGCGCAAGCCGCGCTTCCTGTTGCTTGACGAGCCGTTCGGCGCGCTCGACGCCAAGGTGCGCCAAGAGCTGCGCGGCGCGCTCCGCACCATTCATGACCAGCTCGGGCTCACCTCGATCTTCGTGACCCATGACCGCGAGGAAGCCTTCGCGCTCGCTGACCGCATCGCCATCCTCAACGATGGCAAGATCGAGCAATATGACTCGCCAGACCAGATCAGCAACGCGCCGGCGACCGATTTCGTGCGCGACTTCCTGGACTAAGCCCGCGCCGTCCTCAGCGAAGTTCGTCCCCCGCCGCCGGGGACTCGCGGCGGGCATTGGTAAGGAACGGGAACAGGTCCGCCGGCGTGGCGCCTTGCGCCATCCGGTTGAGAAAATCGTTGGCAGTTTCCACCGCTCCGATCTTTTCCGCGATCGCGACCGCGATCCACTGGTTGAGCGACACCCCGTCCTCACGCGCTAACCGCTGCGCCGTCTGCTTGATCGATAGGGGCAGCTTGAGCGGATAGCTGGTGCGCGTGGTCATCTCAATCTCCCGAGCAGTTCGGCCGGCGTCACGACCTTCAATTCCAATTGGCGGGCAGCGGCGAAACGGGTAGGCCGCAGCGTCACCAGCGCGTCGGCCCGTCCCATCACCCCGGCTTGCAACGTAAGTTCGTCCAGTGTGTCGGACAATTGCGGGCGCCATTGGAAATCTGTCGCCACTCGCTCGGCGGCAGCCGCAAGCGCGGTGATAAAGCGTTCCACCGCCTCTTCGGCGCGACCATGCATAAGCCGCTGGGCCGGCGACAGCAGCATCAGACGGTATTCGGCCATCAAGGGTGCGGTCACCAGAACCGAGAGCCGTTGATAGGCAACTTCATTGAGCAACGCGTTGCTCGCCCCGGAAGCACTGCAGAGGGCGGCCGCCAGAATCTCAGGGCCAAGGACGAGGCGAGACATATATCTTATATGATGTCATATCTTATAAGATATTGCAATTGAGGAGCGTATGCCGCTTGGGTCTCGAATCCGGCAGAGCTTTTCTCATGTGAGCGCCGACGCATTGCGCCAACATGGATTACGTTGACCGTGCTTACCGATGCGACGCTGCTGCACGAGGTCGGGGACGCAGCGACCGACACGAAATCGCAAGGCGGAGCCCGCGGCTTCCGCACTTCGATTCTAGAGCATCGTGTATTAAATCAGAACCGTTCGCCCTGAGCCTGTCGAAGGGCTGCCCTTTCTTTTGCGGGCGATGAAAGAACCAGGACAGTGCTTCGACAAGCTCAGCACGAACGGAGGGTGGTTTTGATTTACGCAGCACGCTTTAGACCAGACGATCCGCTCGCCGCGCGGTCTCGAACGGACGTTCAACCTTATCGGTGACAATATCGTCCATGGAGCGATGTCGCGCGACCAGTTATGGGCAGCGCGGCTGGTGATGAGGCAGGGCGGCTACTGGTATGCCGTCCGCATCGTCCTTGGCGCTGTAGCTCAGAAAGGCATCAGCCTCGATTCCTTGCTGAACTTCAGGTAGCCGACATTTGCGCCGAGCCGCCAGCCTACGCCGAGCCGGATCGGAATCACGACGATATCGCCGCGCCGCTGATAGCTGGCGTTGAAACCGCCCACGACATAGATCACGCCCTCTCCACCGGGGAAGCGCTTGAACATCTCGTTGCTGTCGTAAAGGTTGTAGATCAGCATGAAGGTCTTGGCGCCATTCGCACCGAGATCGAAGCCCAGCGACGGGCCGGTCCAGTAGATTGGCTGATTGCCCTCGATCTTATGCGACAAGGTGCCCGAGCCATAGCGCAGGCCGACACCGATCGCCCCTCCAGCCTCCCGGCCCGCGACATAGGCGTTGGGCTGACCCTGATCGCGCAGGATGGATTCGATCATCTTGGCGAGGCCCTCCGCCCCTTTACCGAACACACCCTCGGCGGCGGTGATGACATCTTCCTTCTGGTAGGTCGCGGCTGGAGCGCCATTGGCAGGCGGAGCCGCCGCGGGCGCGGCGGACTGAACTTCGGAGCCCGCAGGCGGCGGCACAGCTGGATCCGGCGCCGACGATGCGGGCGGCGGCGTATAGGGCGTATCAGTCCCGCCCGCCGGCGCGAGATCCGCATTGGCGCTGTTCGGATCGATCGTGCGCACCTGCGCGACGGCAGGAGCAGCCACAATCGCCGCAGCGAATCCCATAACAGCGATCGACCGGATCAAACCCAAAACCTTCATCTTCCGCATCCCCCGCGACTGTCCATTCACGGTTATCGCGCAACAGCCTGTCCCTGCAATGAATATCGGGCCGGATGGAATCGATAATGCGGTGAGCCGGGACATCAAGGTTTGGTTGATCGTCCCGAAAACCGTCGCTATAGCCCCGCCATGCCGCCAAGGAGACGTGGGTGAGTGGCTGAAACCAACGCTTTGCTAAAGCGTCATACGGGTAACCGTATCGAGGGTTCGAATCCCTCCGTCTCCGCCAAGTTTTATTTTAGCGGACTCCAAATCGGCCGGTAGGAAAAAATACTGTGGAGGCCACAGCCCAACAGCGGAACGGGCGCCCGAAGCCTATCTCAGATGCTCCATCATCGTCGAGGCATTAGCCGGCTGAGCTTGAGCGGGCCGACACCGTCCGCAGGACGGTGCGGGGCAACGGCTGGTCAACCGTTTGGCCCGCCCAAGTGGGACGACGCTATTCGATCCATCACAGTGCGTCTATTTGTCGAATGTTAGATCAACGCCGGTTTTTCATCCGGCTTCGGGACGGCTATATTCCTTTTAGTGCATGACCGCCCGAACGCGCAGTTGGAGAAGCCGTCTGGCCACCGCTTCCCACGCCGCGACACCTACGGAATCGCCAGCGGAACGAAGACCGTCGATGCGCTGCGATACGAATAGCTGCGCCTCGCTTCCGTGATTGCGTTCCACATATAATGTGCAGAGCCACAGCCCGAGTTCGGGCCGCATCGCTTCACCAGTCAATTGCGCGGAGCTGTTCATCATCGGACCCATCCAAGCCACGTTATATTGTGCAAAATCAACCGTATGGGTCAATCCAACCAAAGGTATAGAAAGGAGGAGATCTGGCCTGAATATGGCACAATATCGTACAGAAGATGATTTGTAAGAACCTCGCGCACAATATATTCAGACTTCCGATGATAGCGGGCAGCATTATGGGCCATTTCCGGACAATCCCTCCCAAGATTGCGTCACCCCGCGCGAATTACTCGGGCGTCCCATAAGAATGTCAGTATCGAGCGCAGTGAAAGTCTCAGTCGTCGTGGTTACTTTTAACCATGCCGCCTATATCGATACCGCGCTGCGATCGGTTTACGAGCAGGCGACCGACTTCGATTTCGAGATACTGATCAGTGAAGACGCGTCGACCGACGGCACCCGAGAAATCGTGCAGGGCTGGCAAGAGCGGTTCCCGGACAAGATCCGCCTGATCCTCTCACCGGCAAATGTGCGAAGCAACCAGGTCGTCGCCCGTGCTTTCGCGGCGGCGCGCGGCGATTATATCGCGCTGCTCGATGGCGACGATTATTGGACATCGCCCGACAAGCTCAATCGACAGGTGGCGATGCTGGATGCGAATCCGAATCTCAGCCTGTGCTTCACTAATGCCGAAATCGTGGGCGACAGCGGCGTTCCGGCCGGAACGTCTTGGACATCCCCGACACTCAAGCCACGCCTGACCCTAGCCGACCTGTGGGGCGGCAATCCTTTCGCAACCTGCGGGAGCCTGTTCAGACGATCGAGCGTGGCGCAGATTCCGGCGTGGTATGATGGGTTTTTCCCGGTGACCGACTGGCCGCTTTATATCCTATTCGCCGAACAGGGCGACATCGCCTATCTTCCCGAAATGATGGGCGCATACCGGCTTCATGCCGGTGGGCTTTATTCGGCCCAATCGCGGCGGGACAAGCTGGCGTCGATGGACAGTCTCTACCGGCGGCTCAACGCCTGTCTCGAGGGCCGCTACGACGCGCAAATCCATACCGGGCACCGCCGCTATTTTCTGGACTGGGCTAGGGAGTATATCGGCCAAGGCGACGCTACCCTGGCGCGTGCGTGCCTCGCTTATGCGAACGGCTACCGCAAGAATGAAAGCCTTGCCGATCGCATGGAGTTCCTCGGCGTCGCCGCGCGATTGCTGCTGAGACCGCGCCGAGGACGGGATGCCGCCTCATGAGCGCGGACATCCTGCCTGTCATCGAGCCGGTCAGCGACGGCGCGCGCCCGAACTGGTCAGTCATGATCCCTACATTCAACTGCGCCCATCAGGTCGGCGAAACGCTGGCTTCGGTTCTCGGCCAGGCGCCTCCGGCGGACGAGATGGAGATCGTCATCGTCGATGATGCCTCCGGCGATGATATCGAGAGCGTGGTCGCGCGCTTCGGTGATCGCGTCCGCTTTCATCGCCAGCCGCAAAATCTCGGTGTCCCGACTAACCTGACCGAGGCGTTGCGCCTGTCGCGCGGCCGCATCGTGCATCTGCTCCACGGCGACGATCTGGTGCTGCCCGGCTTTTATCGCGTGATGGAGCAGGTCTTCACCAATCCGGAGATCGGCGCGGCCTATTGTCGCCAGATCTTCATCGATCAGCAGGGCGAGCGGATCGGCCTCAGTCCCCTCGAACAAACTCAAATGGGCCGGCTGCCAGACGCGCTACGCTTTCTGGCGAGCGAGCAGCGGATCATGACGCCGTCGATCTGCGTCCGCCGCGCGGTTTATGAACAGCTGGGCGGCTTCCACCCTGCGCTGCGCTGCGCGGAGGATTGGGAGATGTGGGTCCGCATCGCCCGCGATTATCCGATCGCCTATATCCCGGAGCCGCTCGCGGCCTACCGGATGCAGCAGACTTCCAACACCGGCCGCAACATGCGATCGGCGCGGGATGTTTTCTTCAACGGGCAGGCGATCGAGCTGATCCGGTCGCACTTGCCGCCGGATATTGCGGACAAAACAGCGGCAACGGCTCGACGCGTTTATGCAGGGTCGGCGCTGATTACGGCGCGAGACTTCGCGCGCAAAGGCGATATCGGGGGTGCCCTGACGCAGTGGTGCGCCGCTGTGAAGCTCGACAGCTCGGCACCGACTTTACTCTCGGCTGCCCGGACCCTGACACGGATTGTATCCGGGGCGCTGCGCAAGGTATTCGTCGCATGAGCGTCACGACCATCGCGATATCCGGCTGCGGCGCCGTGACCCATCAATATTATCTCCCCATGCTGGAGGCGCGACGCGATCGACTGAACGTCGTCGGTTTCCACGATCCCGAAACGGCTCGCGCCAACGCGACGGCGGCGCGATTTCCGGGATCGGCGGCGGTCGGGAAGATGGATGCGCTTCTGGCTCTGAAGCCCGATATCGTTGTCGTCGCTTCCCCGCCCGCCGCCCATGCCGATCAGACGATAAGCGCGCTGCGGCATGGCGCGCATGTCCTGTGCGAAAAGCCGATGGCGCTTACGCTTGCAGATGCAACGGCCATGGCGGGGACCGCCGATGAGCATGATCGATTGCTCGCCATCGGCATGGTGCGTCGTCACTTTCCGTGCAGCCAGATCGTCGAGCGGCTGATCGGCGGCGGGCGGCTCGGCGCGCTGCGATCTGTGGCGGTATTCGAGGGCGGCGCTTTCCATTGGCCGATCGGCGATCAGCGCTATTTTACCCGCGAGGTTTCGGGCGGCGGCGTGCTCGCCGACGTCGGCGTCCATGTGCTTGATCTGCTTTTCCACTGGCTGGGACAGGCGGAACTGGTCGCCTATGAAGACGACGAAATGGGCGGCGTGGAAACCAATGCTCGCCTCACGCTGCGTTTCGGCGAGGCCGAGGGCGTCGTCCGGATGAGCCGGGATTGGGATCGCCCCAACCTCATCGATCTAAGGTTCGAACAGGGATCGGTGCAGTGGCGGGCGGACGATCTTGCCGCGGTCACGCTGGTTCTCGACGGCGATCCCAAGCCGCTCAGGATCATCGACGAAACGGCCACAGACATCACGTTTCTCGACTGCATCGGCCGGCAACTGGACGCGATCATCGATCATCTTGCGGGAAAGCCAGCGCGGATCGTACGCGCAGCCGAGGCCCTACCCGTCGTCGAACTGATCGAGCGCGCCTATCGCGAACGCCGTTTGATGGACATGCCTTGGCTCGCGCCCGCAGGGGTGGCCACGCATGGCTAGGCATCGCGTCGCCGTCATCGGCGCCAATGGCTTCATCGGCAATCGCATCGTGGAGATGCTGCATCTGAGCGGCGACCATGACGTCCGCCCGATCGTGAGGCGCGCGAGCGGGCTGGCGTTGGCGTCGCGGTTCGCGCTTGAGGGCCGCGTCGCGGATGCCCGCAACGAGCAGGCGACGGCGACGGCCCTGCAAGGCTGCGATGTCGTCATCCATGCGCTGTCTGGCGACCGGGCGACGATCCTCGGCACGCTTGATCCTGTTTACCGCGCGGCGGCGGAGGCGGGATGCCGCCGGTTGATCTACCTGAGCACCGCCGTCGTGCATGGGCAGGCCCCCGGCGCGGCAACGGACGAAACATCGCCGCTCTCGCGCAAGCAGGCGGTGGATTATAATGTGTCGAAGGTGATGGCCGAAGAGCGGCTGTCTGACTTACGGCGGCGCGGGAAGGTCGAGCTTGTCGTGCTACGGCCCGGCATCGTTTACGGGCCGCGCTCGCAATGGATCGGGGGACTGGCCGACGACATGCTGGCGGGCATGGCCTATCTGGTCGACGGCGGTTCGGGCCTGTTCAACGGCATCTATGTCGATAATCTGGTCGACGCGATCACACGCTGTTTCGATGGCGTGGAGAGCGAGGGGCAGACTTTCCTGCTTGGCGAGGACGCAACCCCGAGCTGGCATGACGTCTATCACCGCATAGCCTCGGCGATCGGGCGCGACATCGCCGACATTCCGCATCTCGGCTTTGAAGAGTGGCGACCGACATTCAAGGACCGCCTCGACACGCTGCGCCTCTCCCCGGCCGTGAAGTCGATCACGCGTTCGATGCCGCGCCGCTTGCAGGATGGCCTTGGTGCATTCTGGGCGGCGGCCAGCGCAGGCAAGGCCGCGCCTCCGACCGGCCCGAGCCCGACGCTCGAAATGGCGCTGCTGCATCGCAGCCGCCATGTGCCGTCCTGGGAAAAGGCGCGTCGCGTCCTCAGTTACAACCCTCCGGTCGCGCCGGACGAGGCTTGGCGCCGCACGGTCGCGTGGCTCGCTTTCGCCGGATATCCGGTGGTGGGAGCAAGCGGTGGCTGAGCCAACGGTGTCGATCGTTATCACGGTCTATAATGAAGAGCCGTGCTATCTGGCGGAGGCGATCGCGAGCGCGCGTAACCAGACCATAGCGCCAAGCGAGATCATCATCGTAGAGGATGGGGCGAAGCGCGATTATTCGGCCGTTTACGGGCAGTCATCCGATCTCCATGTCATCCTGCAGGATAATCAGGGCCTTGCCGCTGCCCGGAACACGGGGTTGCACGCGGCCAAGGGCGAATTCATCCTGTTCCTCGACGGCGACGACCGGATGATGCCGAATTCGCTGGCGTTGAACCTGCGCCGGTTCGCGGACTGCCCCGACGCGGTGATGGCCTATGGCGGCTATCGCATGATCGATGGCGACGGGGCGCCCAGCTTCCAGTCCCGCATGGCCCCGCTGAAGGCCGACCAATATGCGACCTTTCTGGAAGGCAATTGCATCGGCATGCACGCGACCGTGCTGTACCGCAGGGATGCGCTGGCAGAGCTTGGCGGATGCGACCCCGCCTTTCGCGCGTGTGAGGATTATGAGCTTTATCTGCGCATGGCGCGGCACGGCCGGATCGTGCCAGGGTCCGAAGTCATCGCCGAATATCGCTATCATGGCGCCAACATGTCGGGCGACAGGGCGATGATGCTCAAGACGGTGCTGCGGGTGCTCGATGCGCAGGACCAACATGTCGCGAGTCATCCCGAATGGGAGAGCGCCCGCCGGCTCGGCCGTGAAGGCTGGAAACAATTTTACGCGCGGGGCCAGCTGGCGGCCGTGCAGGAAGCGCTGGCAGGCGGAGGCAAGCGCGCGCATGCCCTGTCCGGCCTTGGGCGCATGATGACCCTCGTTCCCGTCACCACAATGAAGGCAGCCACAATGGAAATTCTCAGTCGCATGAAGCAACGGCTTCGCAAGGGATCCGTCGATCTCGGCGATCTTCGGCGCACCACGCCGATCAGCCGCCATTTCGGCTATGATCGCGGCACGCCGGTCGATCGCCGCTATGTGGAGGATTTCCTCGGACGTCACGCGGGCGATATCCGGGGCCGGGTGCTGGAAATCGGCGACAATGCCTATACGCTGCAGTTCGGCGGGGACCGCGTCGAAAAGAGCGAGGTGCTCCACGTCGATCCCGACGTGCCGAACGTCACCTATTGCACTGATCTTACTGATGGCGCGGGCATTCCGGACGGCATTTTCGATTGCATCGTGCTCACCCAGACGCTGCACCTCGTCTATGAATTCCAGAAGGCGGTGGCGACGCTCGATCGTATATTGAAGCCCGGCGGCGTGCTGCTGCTGACCGTGCCGGGCGTCAGCAGCATCGACAAGGATGAATGGGGCGCGACCTGGTTCTGGTCCTTCACGCCCGCTTCGCTGGGGCGTCTGATGCAAGAACAGTTCGGCAAGCAGGCAGTGGATATTGCGAGCCACGGCAATGTGCTGACCGCGACAGCCTTTCTCTACGGCCTTGCCGAAAGCGACCTGCGGCCGCACGAATATCATGTCACCGATCCGCAATATCCCGTGGTCGTCACCGCGCGGGTGGTAAAGGGCGGACATGCCGCAGCTTCGACGTAAGCTGAAACGCCTTGCGCGCGGCCTGCTCGGGCGGGCCGATCCGGTGATCCTGATGTATCACCGGGTTGCGGACGTCGCGATCGATCCCTGGGGTCTCGCCGTCAGCCCGGAGAATTTCGCCGCCCAGATGCAAGCGCTGAAGCGGGTGCGAAAGCCGGTTCCGCTGGATTTCATGGTGGGAGAGATGCTCGCTGGCCGCCCCACCGCCGGAACTGTCGCGATCACCTTTGACGATGCCTATCTGGATGTGCTGCGCAACGCGAAGCCGGTGCTGAAGGCGCTTGATATCCCGGCCACCGTGTTCGTCGTGACCGGCCATCTGGGCAGGAAAACGGGTTTCTGGTGGGATCGGCTCGCGGAAGCCGCCTTGGGCAATGGCCGACCGAGGACGACACCGCTGCCGTCCTTGCTGATCGAGAACAAACGTCGCGAAATCGAGATCGCGTTCAAATCAGCTGATGCCGAAGCGCTGCATCTCGCACTGTGGCACGCCATTCGTCTGCTTCAGCCCGAACAGCGCGACGCGGCGGTCGAGGAGGTTGCCGCCGCGTTTGGGGCGGTCGAGATCATTGAAACTCCTATCATGACTCACGACGAGATTCGCGAACTGATCGACGGCGGCCTTATTTCAGTGGGCGCGCACAGCGTCTCGCATCCGTCATTGCCCAGCCTTTCGATTGCCGAGCAGCGCGCCGAGATCGGCGGTAGCAAGGAGGAGCTCGAAGCGATCGTCGGCCAGCCCGTCCCCCGGCTGGCCTATCCGTTCGGCGACTATGACAGCCATTCCGAGGCGGCCGCGCGCGATCTCGGTTTCGAGTATGCGGTCAGCGTGGAAACCGGCGTAGTGACTGATCCCGCGGCGCGGTTCCGCCTGCCGCGCCACGACATCAAGAACTGGACCGGGCGAGAATTTGCAAAGCGTCTGCGATGGCTCAACTGACCACGCCCCGCGTCAGCGTCATCATCATTTTCCTCAATGAGGAGCGCTATCTCGGCGAGGCGATCGCAAGCGTATTGGCGCAAACCTGTTCCGACTGGGAGCTGATCCTTGTCGATGACGGATCGAGCGACGGCAGCGCCGCGATTGCGCAAGCCGCGTCGGACGGCGAGCGCATCCGCTATGTCACGCATCCCGGCCGCCAGAATCGCGGCATGAGCGCGAGCCGTAACGCGGGCATATCGGCGGCGCGCGGCGCGCTGATCGCGTTTCTCGACGCCGACGACGTCTGGGTGCCTAACAAGCTCGCCGATCAGGTGGCGATCTTCGACGCGGCGCCGGAGACCGACATGGTCTATGGCCGCACGCTGATCTGGCATCAATGGGCGCCCGGCGCGGACATCGCCGATTATTGCTACGATCTCGGCGTGAGCCCCGACCGACTCTATCCGCCGCCGCAGCTCTTCTCCCTGCTGATCCGAAATCGCGCGCAAACGCCGACAACGATCAACGCGATTATGCGCCGCGCGCTGGTCGAGCGGGTCGGGGGCTTCGAGGAAGAGTTTCGCGGCATGTTCGAGGACCAGGTCTTTTTCGCCAAAACTCATCTGGTGGCCAATTGCTTTGTGGCTGACGCCGTGTGGGCGAAATATCGCCAGCATCCATCAAGCTGCACCGCCCAATCGTCCGGAACCCTTGACGATCTGCGGGCGCGGCGGCGATTTCTCGTCTGGGTAGGCGCCTATCTCAAGCGGCAGCGATTGACGGATAAGCAGCTTAAACGCGAAGTGCGGCACGCCCGCTGGTCGCTTGCGCGCCAGTTCCTGCGCCACCGGCTGCGCAAGGCGCTCGGGCGCATATGACGGTAGCCCCCCGTGTCTCGGTCATCACGCCGTTCCTCAACGCGTCGGCGCATATCTCGGAGGCTATCGAAAGCGTTGAGGCGCAGCATTTCGGGGATTGGGAACTGGTTCTTGTGGACGACGGCTCGACCGATGACAGCGCCGCCATCGCAGCCGTCTATGCCGCGAAGGACGCACGGA
>CAYLIK010000045.1:0-20380 GCA_964383565.1 uncultured Sphingomonadaceae bacterium | reverse complement strand
TGGGGCACGATCTATGTCGCGCATCTGACCGACGCCAGTTTCGAAGCCGGGTTCGATCATGTGTTTTACGGCTGGATCTTCTTCGGCGTAGTGATCGCGCTTCTGATGGGGATCAGCTGGCGCTGGTTCGATCGGCCGGTAGATGATCGCTGGATCGATCCAGCTGCGCTTCAGCCGCCTCGGCAGGCGGAAGACCGGATTGTACCGGTTGCGCTGGGTAGCATGCTAATCGCGGCCAGTGTTGTTGCCTGGTCGCTGATCGGCGCATACGGCGAAGCACGATTACCTGCATCAACCGAATCTCCCGCGATTCCCGGCTGGCGCAAGGCTGGCGCGCCGACCGATTGGCATCCCAGTTTCGACGGCGCTGACCGTCTGCTCCTGTCCCGCTATGTCGATGGGCGGGGAAGGGCGGTTGACTTGGCGATTGCAATCTACGCTTCGCAGTCGGAGGGGCGCGAGCTGGTGGGTTATGGTCAGGGCGCCGTGCCGCCCGGTAGCCGCTGGGCCTGGACCGACGACCAGTCTCCACCGCTCGGTGGTCGCGCCTTTCGGATTATGGGTCCCGACGGTGTTGTTCGCGATGTGGTCTCCTTCTATCGTGTTGGCGATGTCGTCACGGGCAACGAGATGCGGGTGAAAGCCGAAACATTGAAGGTTCGTCTCCTGGGCGGGCCAACACGCGCGGTGGCCATCATCGCCTGTGCGCCTCGGACCATATCGGAGCAGAGCGCCCGCCCCGCGATCGATGATCTTCTCGTGCGGCTTGGTCCTGTCGATGCGCTTGCGGATCGCCTGTCCGGTACGATCGACTGACGAGCCATGTGCGGGATTGCCGGCCTTTTTCATCTTGCGACCGCCAAGCCTGTCGATCCGCAGCGCATTCGGGCGATGACTGATGTTCTGGCGCATCGTGGTCCCGATGGCGCGGGTGTCTGGATCGCGCCGGGGGTGGGACTCGGCCATCGCCGGCTCGCGATCATCGACCTCGCGACCGGCGAGCAGCCGATGCACAGTGCGGATGGCGCATTGACCGTGGTGTTCAACGGCGAGATTTACAATTTTCGCGCGTTGCGCTCCGAGCTTGAAACTTTCGGGTGCGTCTTCCGGACGAACAGCGATACCGAGGTGATCCTCCATGCCTGGCGCAAATGGGGGCCGGACTGCGTATCGCACTTCAACGGCATGTTCGCCTTCGCACTTTACGATCAGGACCGGCGTTGCCTGTTCCTCGCGCGTGACCGGCTGGGGGTGAAGCCGCTCTTCTATACCGAGCTTGGCGACGGCTGCGTGCTATTCGCGTCCGAACTGAAGGGATTGCTCGCCCATCCGCTCGTGCGCCGGTCGCCCGATCCCACTGCGGTCGAGGATTTCATGGCCTATGGCTATGTACCCGACGATACGTCGATCATCGCCGGGGTTCGCAAATTGCCTGCGGGTCATCATCTGACGCTTCGGCTCGGCGCCAGCCTTCCGGAGCCGGTGCGCTATTGGGATGTGAGCTTCGCTGACCGGACCGATGCCGGGGAACAAGAGCTTGAGGAACAGCTCGTCGCGTTGATGCAGGAGGTCGTGCGGTCGCGCATGATCGCGGATGTGCCGCTGGGCGCTTTCCTGTCGGGGGGCGTCGATAGTTCCTCGGTCGTCGCGCTGATGGCCGAGGCAAGCAACAGCGCGATCGCCACCTGCTCGATTGGATTCGATCAGTCAGATCATGACGAGACGCGTTATGCCGGGCTGGTTGCCGAGCGCTTCGCCACCGCCCACCGTAGCCGCACCGTCGCGGCGGACGATTTCGGCCTGCTCGATCGGCTCGTGGATGCTTTCGACGAACCCTTTGCTGACGCCTCGGCGCTTCCGACCTATCGTGTGTGCGAACTCGCGCGCGAAAATGTCACGGTGGCGCTATCGGGCGACGGCGCGGACGAAGCCTTTGCCGGATACCGGCGTCATGCCTTCTTCCTGGGAGAAGCGCGGACGCGCGCTATGCTGCCGCTTGGCGTCCGCCGCCCGCTGTTCGGTGGCCTGGGGGCAATCTATCCGAAGCTCGATTGGGCGCCGCGCTTCCTGAGGGCGAAGACGACCTTGCAGGCGATCGGTCGCAGCGATGCCGAGGCCTATGCGGATGCGGTTAGCGTTACATCAGCCGCGGCGCGGGCACGGCTCTATACTTCGGAGTTTCGTTCGAATCTGGCGGGCCATCGCGCCGAGGATCGCTACGTTCGCACAATGGAGACCGCGCCCGCGCGCACGGCGCTTGACCGGGCGCAATATGCCGATCTCAAGATCTGGCTGCCGGGCGACATCCTGACCAAGGTCGACCGTACCAGCATGGCCGTGAGCCTGGAGGCGCGCGAGCCTTTGCTGGACCATCGGCTCATCGAGTTCGCCGCACGGCTTCCGGTGAGCATGCGCGTTCGTCGCGGCACGGGCAAATGGCTCATGAAGCGTGCGATGCGCCGCTATCTACCCGACGACATCCTTTATCGCCGCAAGATGGGTTTCGTGACACCGATCGGAGCTTGGTTCCGCGGGACCCTTGCGGCGGAGGCGCGCGCCATTTCCCAAGGCTCGACGCTCGCGGAGACTGGCTGGTTCGACATGGACGCCGTTGCGAAGCTGGTGCGCGCGCATCAGGCTGGGCTTGCCGATCATGGCCGGACCCTGTGGCAATTGCTGATTCTCGAAAAATCGCTACCCAGGCTTTTCGGTGTTGCTCGCTGACGTCATCAGTTGACGATTCTCGTCATATCTATCCGATTCAATACGTTACGTATTTTATCGGATTGCCTCCCGAGAAAAGGATGCAGCCATGGGAAGATTCTTTTTCGATCTTCCCCTTTTATGAACTTTCCACGCTAAGTATTTGCTAAAAAACAACGAGCCTGTTGCCAAGCACTTCTTCATAATATAGTTAATGGACCGTAAGTAAGGGGGGTTTACTTAATGTCCGAGCAGCCGGTGGATCTTGCCCAGGCGCGGTCTGAGATGCGAACCGCCGCGGATCGCCGCGTCGCGATTGCTGCGCCAGCGCCTAAATTCCGCTTCGATCTCGCTGAAATGGATGTCCGCTGGGAAGGCGAGACCGGGACGCTCTGGAGCTTCATGACTCCCACGATGCGTCCTTCATTCAATCCCGCGATGCTCCGTGATCTTCAGGCATGGCAGCAGGAAATCCGACGGGCTTTCTCGTCTGATGATAGCGAGCTTCGTTATCTTGTATTGGGCTCTCGCTATCCCGGAGCGTTTAACCTCGGCGGCGACCTCGAGTTCGTCGCCGATCGCGCGGAAGCGCGGGATACGGGCGCGCTGATCGCCTATGGCAACACCTGCGTCGACATCCTCTACCAGAACATGGTCAGCCTCGATTTGCCGATCGTCACCATTGCGCTCATCCAGGGCGATGCGATCGGTGGCGGCTTTGAATCCGCGCTGTCCTTCGACGTGCTGGTGGCCGAGCGGAGCGCGCGCTTCTCTTTTCCGGAGCAGGTGTTCGGCATGTTCCCCGGCGTCGGCGCCCATTCAATTCTTACGCGCCGGCTCAATGCGGTGCAGGCTGAACGGCTGATGCTGAGCGGCCGCACTTATTCCGCCGAAGAAATGTTCGACCTCGGGCTTGTGCAAGTGCTTGCAGAGCCAGGGGAGGGCGAGAAGGCTGTGGCCGACTATATCGCCCAGCACGGCCGGCGGCAGACTGGCCAATTTGGCGTCTATCGTGCGGCGCGCGCGATCAATCCGATTACGCTCGACGAACTTCAGCGTGTCGTGAAGATCTGGGCTGAAACTGCGTTGCGGCTTCAGCCGCAAGACATCAAGATGATGCGCCGGCTTGCCGCCGTACAGGCTCGCTCGTCGCAGACCCGTCGGATATCAGCCTGACGCGTTCGGCCGCTTCGTCGACATTGTCGAGCGTGAATTCCGGCCGCCGCAGATAATCCTTGACCTCGCGTAATGGCATCGGACGAGCGAACAGATAGCCTTGGCCTTCCGCGCAACCCTGGCTGCGGATATAATCGAGCTGTTGCTGCGTCTCGATACCCTCGGCAATCACGGTGAGATCAAGCGAGTCCGCCAATGCCGAGATCGCCTGCACGACCGCGCGCGCCTCGCTGCTGCGATAGACGTCCGAGGTGAAGGAGCGGTCGATCTTGATCACGTCGAAACGATAGCGACACAGATAGCTCAACGACGAGTAACCGGTGCCAAAATCGTCCAGCGAAAGCCGGATGCCCAGCTTCTGGAATCCGTCGAGCACGACACGGACATTGGGATTGTCCTCGACGAGCACGGACTCGGTAATCTCCAGCTCCAGACGGCGCGGTTGCAGCCCATGCTTGAGCAACGCCTCCAGCACCATCGGCGGCAGCTTGCGTGCTTTGAGCAGCGGCGGCGAGATATTCACGCAGACTGAAATATGGTCAGGCCATTTGGAAGCCGCGGCGCAGGCAGCGTCAAGCACCCATTCGGTGATCGCGTCGATCTGATGCGTTGACTCCGCGATCGGGATGAACAGCCCTGGCGGTATGCCGCCGTGAACCGGATGGTGCCAGCGCAGCAGCGCCTCGAAACTGTTCACCTTGCCGGACTTCAGATCGACGATCGGCTGATAATAGAGTTCAAGCTCACCATTGGGGATGGCGCGTTTCAGATCGTTCTCGATCTGCTTATTTTTGAGCAGCCGCTCTTCCATCTCGGGATCGAACACGACAACGCAGTTGCGACCCTTGGCTTTCGCTTCATAGAGCGCCACGTCGGCATGGCGCAGCAGTTCATCGGCGGATTGCTGGCCCGGCGCTGAGATCGAGAGGCCGATCGAGGCGCTGAAATCGATCGTCACGCCATCGGCAGACTCGGGCTCGCTCACTGTCCGGCGTACTTCTTCGCCGAATGCCAACGCTGCCTCGGCGCCCGCGATTGGAACCACAAGGATGAATTCGTCGCCGCCAAACCGGGCGAGCATGCCACTCTCGCCGGCCAGCTTGCGCAGCCTGGCAGCGACTGCATGGAGGACTACGTCGCCGGCGGCGTGGCCGAGCGTGTCGTTTATCTGTTTGAAGCGATCGAGGTCGAGCCAGAGCACGGCGACCGTTGTCAGGCCCGACCGCAGCAGGGTCTCGAGGTTGGCCTTCAGCGTCACGCGGTTGTCGATACCGGTCAACGGATCGGTTTTAGACAGTTTCTCGTACACCGTAGCGAGCCGGAGCTTTTCTTGCCGGTCGACGAACGCGGCCAGCACCGTCTTGTAGGTTTGGAGCGTGATGTCGATCACGACGAGGATGAACAGCAGGTTGGCGACTGACAGCAGGATGTTGGAGGCCGACGGCTCGAACAGCAGCGCGACGCTGAGCGGCAGCGAGCAAAGCACAAGCTGGCCAACCGCGATATACGGCCTGCCCGTGTTCCGGCCAGCGGCGCCCGCCGCATAGCCGGTCGACATTGTGGCGGCGAGCAGGTGGTGGCTGATATTGTCGCTCAGCAGCACGGTCAGGAACGCCATCTGCCCCATCAGCGCGGCGTAGCTCCACGCACCGGCGTGATAGAGGATTTCCCATTTGCTGTTTACGCCGGATCCCGGACGGAACATGCCGAACGTCACGACACGCGACACCCCGGATAGCATCAGCAGGATCGCGCAACCGATCAGCCAGGGATTCGGCGCGGAATAGACGATGATGCTTGCCATCGACCCGCCGATAAACAGGCCGATAACCAGCGACGCCTTGGACGCGAACAGCGCATCGAGCAACGCGGAGCGAACCGCCTTGCTGAGCTCTTCATCGCGCGTGGCGACACGGAAGACGTTAAGCAGCATCAGCCTCAGGCGACCAGACCGCCGTCGCTCCGCAGGATCGTCAGAAGATGACCATTGCGAGCAAATTCGGGGATTCGGGCGTAGCGGCCGATGCACTTCTCAAGCTCAGGCGCGAAACTGAGCGTCCAATAGACGCCATCCTCGTAGCGGAGGACGAGCGTGTTGGGACGCGGTTCGGAACCTGGTCGGGGGTTCTGTTCGGTCGCAGGCTGCATGGATTTCCCATGCGCCGCGAGCACTTAAGAAATGATAAATTGTGCCATCAAAACAAGGACATTTACGTCCTGTTAACCACGGTTCTCAAGCGTCTTATGGAAGCGTGACGTCGCCGCTCCACCTCCCGTCAGGCGGCGACCCGTTCACGCTCACGCATTTCCTGATTAAGCATCTCGGCGAGCAGAAAGGCCAACTCGATCGATTGGCTTGCGTTGAGGCGCGGGTCGCAGTGCGTGTGGTAGCGATCCGCCAGAGCTTCGTCGGTGATCGCCACAGCGCCGCCCGTGCATTCGGTGACGTTCTGGCCGGTCATTTCGGCATGGATGCCGCCGCCGTGCGTGCCTTCAGCGCGATGCACCGCAAAGAAACCTCGCACTTCAGCAAGGATTCGTTCAAATGGACGCGTCTTGTAGCCGTTGGCGGCCTTGACGACGTTTCCGTGCATCGGATCGCAGGACCAGACCACCGGTCGGCCTTCCGCCTTTACTGCGCGCACGAGCGGAGGCAGGCCCTTCTCGATCTTGTCGTGGCCATAACGGGTGATCAGGGTGATCCGCCCTGGCGTCCGGTTCGGATCCAGCGTGTCGAGCATGCGCAGCAGCACGTCCGGCTCAAGGCTAGGGCCGCACTTGATCCCGATCGGGTTGCCGATGCCGCGCAGGAACTCGACATGCGCCGAACCGTCGAAACGG
This sequence comes from uncultured Sphingomonadaceae bacterium, assembly GCA_964383565.1. Lineage (GTDB taxonomy): Bacteria > Pseudomonadota > Alphaproteobacteria > Sphingomonadales > Sphingomonadaceae > CANJQJ01. The sequence goes on along the minus strand of CAYLIK010000045.1, from coordinate 13,660 downwards.
GTACGGTCGCCAATCCAGACGAAATGCGCGCTGGTGTCATACCAGCCGCCGGTCAATGAATCCTGCCGGGTCATGGCCTGCTCGTAAGGCAGCAACAAGGCCTCATGGCTGGTGTAGAACTGGGTCGTCTTGAGCTGCGGCACCGTTTCAGGATTGATCCCGCATGCCGCCATGAAATCGAGCGCGTCGCCTATCCGATCGGCCACCGCCTGATACTGCGCGGCCCAGGGGCTGCGGCCCATGAAATCGAGCGTCCAGCTATGCACCTGATGCAGGTTGGCGTAGCCGCCCTGCGCAAAGGCTCGCAGAAGGTTCAGGGTAGCGGCTGACTGGCTGTATGCCTTGATCATCCGCTGCGGATCGGGAATCCGGCCCTCGGGGGTGAACGCGATGTCGTTGACGATATCGCCGCGATAGCTCGGCAGACTTACGCCCCCGATTTCCTCGGTCGGGGCTGAACGCGGCTTGGCGAACTGGCCCGCCATGCGGCCGAGCTTCACGATCGGCAGCTTGGACGCATAAGTCATCACCACTGCCATCTGGAGGATGACGCGGAAGGTGTCGCGGATGTTGTTCGGATGGAATTCGGCGAAGCTTTCAGCGCAATCCCCACCCTGGAGCAGAAAGGCCTTGCCCGCCGCAACCTCAGCCAACTCGGTGGTCAAAGCGCGCGCTTCTCCGGCGAACACGAGCGGCGGATAGTTCCGCAGCTCGCGCTCGACCTCGGCCAGCGCGGCCTGATCGGGATAGTCCGGCATTTGCCGGCCGTCATGGGTGCGCCAGCTTTCGGGCGTCCAATTTGATGACATATTCAATCTCTGGTCCAAACGAAGGCGATGCCGCTAGCCGAAGATAGGCATTATGTCACGTTTTGCGACCGAAGGTAATTTTCGATCACAGTGATGACCTTTGCAGCCGCATCGCCGCGTCCGAACGGGAAGCGTGGAATGGCCATGGCGGAACGCGCCGCCGCGTCGTCAAGCAGGCGGATCGTCTCGGAGTAAATTGCTTCGGGATCGGTTCCGGCGAGCAATGCCCCGCCGCAAGCCATGGCTTCAGTCCTTTCCGTGACATCGCGAAGGATCAGCAATGGCGTGCCCAGCGCAGGCGCCTCCTCCTGCACACCACCGGAATCGCTTAAGATGAGATCGGACGACGCCATGCAGTCGATCATCTCAGGATAGGGCAGGGGGTCGATCAGCGCGATCCGCGCTTGTCCCTCCAGCGCATTCCTGACGATGCGTTTCACGTCTGGATTGGGGTGAACGGGCAACGTCAGGAAGACATTTTCACGCTTCGCAAGGGCAGCAAGGATCTGGCATATCTTGCGAAGCGGCTCCCCGATCGTTTCCCGGCGATGTAGCGTTACAAGAACATGTATGCAGTTCCGGCGAGTCGTTCGTGACGTCATGCCGCGCCGAATATGGAGGAGTGCGTCGATCCCTGTGTTGCCCGTCAGACAAGCCTTGCCCGCCACCGCCGGGTCAGCTGCGAGATTGTCCATATTTCCCTCGGTCGGCGCAAACAACAAGGTTGCGATTTGGTCGATCGCGATCCGGTTTCCCTCTTCCGGCCAAGGTCGTTCGAGATCGTGCGAGCGGAGTCCGGCCTCGACATGGCCCACCGGAATACCGCACTGCGCGGCAGCTCGCGCGGCCGCCAGCGCGCTGGTTGTATCGCCCTGAACGAGTACGAGATCCGGCTGGCCCTTACGTAAATGCGGAATAAGCCCTGCCTCGATCGCGTCAGCCATGGCGTCGGGAGACAGGCCGGGCGGCGGCATCTCAAGCCAGCGATCTGGCGCGATGCCGAAAGGCTGCAAGGCTTGGTCAAACAACGCGCCATGCTGACTGGTCGCGATCAGCGTCGGGATAAACCCAGAGCGCTGGCGTAACGCCAGCAGGACCGGCGCCATCTTTATCGCCTCGGGACGTGTCCCGACGATGGTTACGATTCGCACTGATTCCCCCTGCCGCGCAGGTTTCCCGTGGTTTTTGCTTTATGCAAGCGCGTCGTCTTGCGCCACAGCATGGCAGCGACTAGAGACCCGGCGACTTTCCCTTATCTTAATACGGAGTTTGAACGGCTATGGCCGCGACGCGCACTTTCTCGATCATCAAGCCCGACGCCACCCGTCGCAACCTGACCGGCGCCGTCACCGCCAAGCTTGAGGAAGCCGGTCTGCGCGTCATCGCGTCCAAGCGCATCCTCATGAGTAAGGATCAGGCCGAGGGTTTTTACGGCGTCCATAGGGAGCGCCCGTTCTTCAACGATCTCGTCAGCTTCATGATGTCCGGCCCAGTCGTAGTACAGGTGCTTGAGGGTGAAGACGCCGTGAAGCGCAACCGCGACATCATGGGCGCGACGAACCCGGAGCAAGCGGCTGACGGCACGATCCGCAAACTCTTCGCGGAATCGATCGAAGCCAATTCTGTCCATGGTTCCGACAGCGACGAGAATGCCGCGATCGAGATCGCCTTCTTCTTCAAGCCGGAAGAAATCGTCGGCTGATTGCGTTTGGATGGCGGACGGGTTTAAAACTCGTCCGCCACATCCAGCATCTTGGTCAGGCGCTTCGGCGCAGCCCGGCGCCAGCTCTTGCCGAGCCATTGCGCGACATGGTCCCAGTCGACCGGCGGCCGGTCGAGCCGAATGCCGACCCAACCAGCCGGTCCCAGATAGGCTGGGCGATAATATAGCTCGGGATCGCTTTCGATCAGCATGGCCTGCTCTTCCTCGCCGCTGGTTTTTACCAGCACGGCGGTGATGCCATCTCCATGATGGTTCTGCTGGAAATAGGCGAACATCTTGCCGCCCTCGATCCCGAACGCCCGCGTCCCATGAGATTGCTTCTCGTAGCTTTCGGGCAAATCCAGCGCCAGACCGCGTAGCCGCTCCAGCAGCGCCTCGGGGCGCGTCCCGGCGGTCACGAACTGCGCGAGCGTGCGGGCATAGAGCTGATGTTCGGCGATCAGGATACGGGCGGCGAGGCTATCGGACGTATCACCGGGCAATATGGCGACCTCGATACGGTCGAGCACCGGCCCGTCATCCAGTTCCGACGTCACGACATGCACCGAGCATCCCGCCACCGGGTCCCCTGCGTCCAGCGCCCGCTGATGCGTGTCGAGCCCCTTATATTTGGGAAGCAGCGATGGGTGGATATTGAGCATCCGACCAGCCCAGCGTTCCACGAAATCCGGGGAGAGCAGCCGCATATAGCCCGCCAGCGTCACATAATCGGCGCCTGCCTTGCGCAGCTCCGCGTCGATGACGGCGTCGAACTCGGCCCGCTTCATGCCTTTGTGACTAAGCCCGAAAGTCGCGATGCCTTCGGCCTCGGCGAGCTTCAGTCCCGGCGCATCCGGATCGTTGGCGGCGACCAGCACCACCTCATAGGGGCAGTCGGCGATCTTGGCGGCATAGACCAGCGCCGCCATGTTGGAGCCCCGGCCGGAAATCAGGATTCCGACCTTGGTCTTAGCCATGATGCGTTGCCGACCAGTTCGCCCGCGCGCTCCACGTTTCGGTTGATCCCGACACGGTGCACCCCTTCTCGCCAGCCCCGATTTCGCCGATCCGCACCACGGTCTCGCCAGCCTCTTCCAGCGAAGTGGTGATCGTCGCCGCTTCGGCCTCCGCCACGACGATGGCCATGCCGACACCGCAATTGAATGTTCGCGCCATCTCGCCCGGCTCGATATTCCCCTGCGCTTGCAGAAAAGCCATGAGCCGGGGCTGGGTCCACAGATCGGCATTGACCTGCGCATGCAGCCCATCCGGCAGCACGCGCGGAATATTTTCGAGCAGCCCGCCGCCGGTAATATGCGCCAGCGCGTGGACATGGCCCGCCCGCACCAGCGGCAGCAGCGATTTCACATAGATCCGCGTCGGCTGCATCAGCGCCTCGATCAGGAGGACGTCCTGATCGAACAGGGCAGGGCGGTCGAGCTTCCAGCTCTTGTCGGCGGCAAGGCGGCGGACCAGCGAATAGCCGTTGGAATGCACGCCCGACGACGCCAGACCCAATATGACGTCACCCTCGGCGACGCGATTGCCGGTCAGCGCCTGATCGCGCTCGACGGCGCCAACGCAGAAGCCGGCGAGATCATAATCGCCGTCGGCATACATGCCCGGCATCTCGGCGGTCTCGCCGCCGATAAGCGCACAGCCGGCGATGCGGCATCCTTCAGCGATGCCCGCGATCACGCGCTCGGCCACGATGTTATCGAGCTTCCCCGTTGCGAAATAATCTAGGAAAAAGAGCGGCTCCGCCCCTTGCACGATCAGGTCGTTGGCGCACATCGCGACCAGATCGATGCCGACCCCGTCGTGCCGCCCGCTCTCGATAGCGAGTTTGAGCTTGGTGCCCACGCCATCGTTCGCCGCCACCAGCAGCGGATCGCTATATCCGGCAGCCTTGAGATCGAAGAAACCGCCAAAGCCGCCCAGTTCGGCATCCGCGCCGGGACGCCGCGTACTCTTCGCGAGCGGCCCGATCGCCTTCACGAGGGCATTGCCCGCCGCGATCGAAACGCCCGCTTGGGCATAGCTGTAGGGCTTTTGACTATCGGTGTTGTTGACCATGCGATGCGCCTTACAACAACGCGCTTGGATTTCCACGCCCAACTCGCCAAAAGGCGCTCGTGACTTTCGCCCTTCCTTTCAGGCTTCCCCTGTTGCCCGCGATCATGCTCCTGCTTGCGCTGCTTGGCGGCGGCGCATTCATGGTCAATGCGCAGCTTGAGGGCAGCGATCGCGGCATCCCGCCGATCGACAGCGCGAGCAGCTATGAGGTCGGGGGCATCGCCGTCGATGTGTTCGGCAAGGACGCTGAGCAGGCGCGGCAGGCCGGCTGGCGGATCGCCCAGCGCAAGGGCTGGCAGGCGCTCTGGTCGCGGATGAACGGCGGGCGGGGCGGTGCGCCGCAGCTCAGCGACGGGACGCTTGGCGCGATCGTCGCCGGCATCATCGTCGAGCAGGAACAGATCGGCCCGCGCCGCTATATCGCGCGGCTCGGTGTGTTGTTCGATCGTGCGCGGGCTGCCGAACTTCTGGGGGGCAGCGGTCAGGCGCTGCGATCCGCGCCGATGCTCGTCATCCCCATACAGATCACCGGCGCGACCCCCACCAGCTTCGAGCTGCGCAATGCGTGGCAGGCGGCCTGGGCCCGATTCAGGATCGGCAACAGTCCGGTCGATTATGTCCGCCCGGCTGGGAACGGCACTGATCCGCTGCTGCTCAACATCGGCCAGTCGCGCCGTCCTGGCCGGGGCTGGTGGCGGATGCTGCTCGATCAATATGGTGCCGCCGACGTGCTGATTCCCGAGGTGATGCTACATCGCCATTGGCCGGGCGGCCCCGTCACGGCGACTTTCTTCGCCCGGCGAGGGCCTGACCACAGGTTGGTCGACAGCTTCACGCTCACGAGCGCCACGGGTGATCGCGATGGCCTCGCCGCCCTGCTTGATAAAGGCGTGGAGCGCGTGGACGCGATCTATATCGACGCCCTGCGAAGCGGCCGCCTCGCCGTCGATCCGTCGCTCGAGATCGAGGAGGAAGAGCCGGTCGAGGAGGATATGACGACGCTAGAGGACGCCATTGCCGAAATCACGAGCGAAGTCGGCGTCTCAGCCTTCACCGTTCAGGTCGATACGCCCGATGCGGCGTCGCTGAATTACGCCGAGGCAACGCTGCGGAGCATTCCCGGCGTGCGCTCCTCCGGCACCACCAGCCTTGCCTTGGGCGGCCTGTCGGTGATCCGGGTCAATTTCGCCGGCAATATCGATTTGCTCAAAACCTCGCTCGCCTCGCGCGGCTGGACGGTCGAGGCTGGCGCTGACACGCTGCGCATCCGCCGTGCCCCCGCGCCGCAGGCTGCGCCCACGCCGTGAGCCAGTTCGCGCTGCCGCTCGATTGGCCGGCGGCCGAGACCGAAAACGACTTTATCGTGAGCCCGGCTAATGTCGAGGCCGTGCGCCATCTCGGCCACTGGTCGCTCTGGCCGGTGAAGGCGACGGTGCTGACGGGGCCCCGGAAGTCAGGCCGCAGCTTCCTTGGCCGCATCTTCGCTGCGCGGTCCGGCGCAATGCTGATTGATGGTGGCGAGCAGGCCGATCAGGAAGAACTGTTCCACGCCTGGAACCGCTCGCTCTCGGATCGTCGTCCCCTGTTGATCATCGCGGATACGCCCTGCGGCACATGGGATATCGCCTTGCCTGATCTCCGTTCTCGCCTGGCCGCGACGCCCCACGTCGCGATACAGGAGCCGGATGACGCATTAATGCGGGGCCTGCTCGAACGACTGCTCGCTGCGCGCGGCATCGCTTATGCCGGCGAGGCACCCGAATGGATCGCGCGCCGGATCGAGCGGAGCTATGTCGCCGTTCATCGCGCCATCGACGCTCTGGATCAGGCGGCATGGGCGAAGAAGCGCCGGATCAGCATATCTGCCGCGCGCGAGGCGCTTTTGTCTGCGAATGTCATCGAAGATTCATAAAGTTTTGGGTAAGATCGCACGATGGATCCGGTTTCACCCGTACAGCCGCTCGACGACGATGAGATTGGCGGCACCCCGGCGGTTGCCCCGTCTGGCCTTCAGAACCGCTATTTCAACCGCGAGCTGAGCTGGCTCGCCTTCAATGAGCGCGTTCTGGAAGAGGCGCTTAACCCCGCGCATCCGCTGCTGGAGCGGCTTCGCTTCCTGTCGATCTCGGGCAACAACCTCGACGAATTCTTCATGGTCCGCGTGGCGGGGCTGAAGGGACACCAGCTTCAGGATGTCGACAGCCGTTCGCCCGATGGGCTGACCCCGGCGCAACAGCTTGCCGCGATCGCCCAGCGCACCGATGCGGTGATGCAGTGGCAGGCGCAGGTCTGGCTGGATCTGTTGGCCGAACTTGCGGCCGTCGATTTTCGCGTGCTCGATCTCGAATCGATCGAGCCCGACACCGTGGATTGGCTGGAAACCCATTTTCGCGAGCAGATCTTTCCGGTGCTGACGCCTCAGGCGCTTGATCCTGCTCACCCTTTTCCGTTCATTCCGAACAAGGGCTTCAGCCTGGTCTTCGATCTAAAAAGGCTCTCCGACGGCGAGCCGATCCGCGAACTGCTGATGGTGCCGGCAAGGCTGCCGCGTTTTGTCCGCATTCCTGGCACGACCACGCGCTACGTCGCGATCGAAACGATGATCCGCCGGTTCACCAATGTCCTCTTCCCTGGCTATGAGGTGCTGACCCACGGCGCGTTCCGCGTGATCCGCGACAGCGACATCGAGCTTGAGGAAGAGGCGGAGGATCTCGTCCGCTACTTCCGCAGCGCCATCAAGCGGCGCCGTCGCGGCCGGGTGATCCGGCTTGAGCTGGCAGCCGGCATGCCTCAAGCGCTTGCCGACGAGGTGTGCGAAGCGATCGGCGGCAGCGATGCGCTCGTCACACAGGTCAGCGGTTTTCTCGCAATCTCCGATCTGGAGCTTCTCGTCGACGAGGATCGGCCGGAACTCAAATTCCCGGCCTTCACGGCGCGCTTTCCCGAACGTATCCGCGAACATGGCGGCGATTGCTTCGCGGCGATCCGTTCGAAGGACATCATCGTCCATCATCCTTATGAGAGTTTTGACGTCGTGCTGGCCTTTCTGCGTCAGGCAGCGGCTGATCCCGATGTCGTCGCGATCAAGCAGACGCTCTACCGCGCCGGCAAACAGTCCAACGTCATCCGCGCGCTGATCGACGCCGCCGAGGCGGGCAAGTCAGTGACGGCCGTCGTCGAGCTCAAGGCCCGCTTCGACGAGGAGCAGAATCTGATGTGGGCCGCCTCGCTGGAGCGGGCGGGCGTGCAGGTCGTCTATGGCTTCATCGACTGGAAAACCCATGCCAAGGTCTCGATGGTCGTCCGCCGCGAAGGGGATGGCTACAAGACCTACTGCCACTTCGGCACCGGCAACTATCATCCCGTGACGGCGCGGATCTACACCGATCTCAGCTTCTTCACCGCCGATCCCCGCGCAGGCCGCGATGCCGCGCAGATGTTCAACTACATCACCGGCTATGTCGAGCCGCAGAAGCTCGAGCTGGCCACCCTTTCTCCCGGCGGCCTGCGGGAGGAACTGGGCCGGCTGATCGATGCCGAGATCGAACATGCACGTGAAGGGCGTGAAGCGGCGATCTGGGCCAAGATGAACTCGCTTGTCGATCCCGCGATTATCGAGAAGCTTTACCGGGCGAGCGCGGCAGGTGTGGAGATCGATCTGGTTGTACGCGGTATCTGCTGCCTGCGTCCCGGCGTGCCGGGCCTGTCCGAAAATATCCGGGTCAAGTCGATCGTCGGTCGCTTCCTTGAGCACAGCCGGATCATGGTGTTCGGCAACGGCAAGGCGCTGCCCAACCGCGACGCCAAGGTCTATATCTCCTCGGCTGACTGGATGCCGCGCAACTTCGACCGCCGCGTCGAATATATGATGCCGATCGAGAACCCGACCGTGCACGCACAGGTCCTGGATCAGGTGATGGTGGCCAATCTTATCGATGACGAGCAGAGTTGGCAGCTATTTCCAGATGGCAGCTATGAGCGGGTGAAACCGGGCAATCGGCCCTTCAATCTTCACCGCTATTTCATGATCAACCCATCCTTGTCGGGTCGGGGCGCGGCGCTGGAGCGGAGCGGTTCGGTGCCAAAGCTCACCTTCCGCCGTAGCCAATAATCGACAGCTGACACCGTTTCGAACTTTCATCCATACGGGGAATCAGGCTAGGGCCGCCTTATGTCAGCGGTAGCCTCATTCCGTCACAAGAAGGGCGCCGCCCCAGCGGCTGACGACCGCACGGGCATCATCGATATCGGTTCGAACTCGATCCGTCTGGTTGTCTTCGATGGCCCATCGCGTTTCCCCGCGACGCTTTTCAACGAAAAGGTGATGGCCGGGTTGGGCCGTGACCTCGGCCAGGGCGGCACGCTCGATCCGCAGGCGGTTGCGCGCGGCCTGGAGGCGCTGCGCCGCTTTCGGCTACTGGTCGATGAGATGGGAGTTTCCCGTATCCGCACCGTCGCCACCGCTGCGGTCCGCGATGCGTTGAACGGCGCCGCCTTCCTCGATCAGGTGCGGGAACTGGGCTTCATGCCCGAGCTTCTGTCAGGCGAGCAGGAGGCCAGGCTTTCGGCGGAAGGCGTGCTCTCGGGAAATCCCGACGCATGCGGCATCGTCGGCGATCTCGGCGGTGGCAGCCTGGAACTGGTCCGAATCGGCGACAATCGCGCGCATGAGGGCGTGTCCTTCCCCCTGGGTATCTTCAGGACCGGCGCGCTGCGCGCCAAGGGGGCGGGCGCGATCGACCGTCATGTCGAGAAGCTCCTTCACAAAACCGGCTGGCTGGGCAGGGGGGCTGGCCTTCCTTTCCACATGGTCGGCGGCTCCTGGCGTGCACTGGCCAGACTCGACATGCACCTGACAGACTATGCCCTTCCGATCGTCCATGGTTACACCATGCCGGCGGAGGAAGCGCAGCGACTGGTGCGGGTCCTTGCCCATATCGCGCCTAAAAGCTTGCGCGCGGTAGAGGGGCTGTCTCCCTCGCGCATACCCGCACTCGTCGATGCGGCTGCGCTACTTGCCGCGCTGGTCAAGCATCTGGGGTCGAACGCGTTGGTCGTCTCGGCCTATGGCCTGCGCGAAGGACTGCTCTACGACGATCTGCCGGAAGACGTGCGTGCTCTCGATCCCCTGATCTGCGCGGCTCGCGAAGAAGGGCGGCTGCGCGGTCGCTTCCCGGAACATGGCGATCTGCTCGATCGCTGGATCGCGCCGTTGTTCGAAGGCGAGACTCGGGAAGACGCCCGCCTGCGGCTTGCGACCTGCCTCCTCGCCGACATTGCCTGGCGCGCGCATCCCGAATTCCGGGCGGAACGCGGCCTTGATGCGGGCCTGCACGAGAATTGGCCGGCGATCGACGCGCGGGGGCGTGGGATGATCGGCCACGCGCTCTACGTGAATTTCGGCGGAACCGGACCCGATCCCGTGATCGCAAGGCTGTGCACGCCTGAAGAGATCGCCCTTGCGGAACGCTGGGGTCTCGCCCTGCGCCTCGGCCAACGCCTGTCCGGTGGTATCGGTCGACCGCTGGAGATGACCCGCCTCTGGCAGGATGGGAAGGTCGTGAAGCTCGCGATCCTGCGCGAGGATGAAGCTCTCTATGGAGAGATTGTCGAACGCCGCCTCAAGACTCTGGCGCAAGCCTGCGGCTGCACCGCTGAGATGGTGATCGAGACCTGAGCCTTAATCCCGCATTCGCAGCACGGCTGACGGTGCGTCCTTCTTGATCTTGCCGACGGTCCAGATGATCACCTTATTGGACCCCACGGTTTTCGCGCCGTCCTCCTGATTTTGCGCAACAATCTCGGCATTGGTGGTGAGCGTGAAAATGCCCTCGGCCTTGTCGCTTGGATCGCTCATCATCGGGATTCCGCCGGTTGGTCCGCCTTGGCCCGGCGCCATGCCGAAGCCGGGCGCGCGCACCCGCACCGTGCCATCCCTGCGCGTCTCGATCGCGATAAAGGGCATCATCACCTCGGCATCGGAGTTGAACGGATAGGTGAAATTGGTGGTGAGCATCCCCTTCACCGCATAATCGACATCGAACAATCCGTTGCCGCGATAGACGACTGAGCGATAGCCATATTCCTTTGAAAGCGCGGCCGCGATTGCGCGGTTCTTCTCTTCGCGTTCCTTGGCCTTCGCCACCTTCTCCCTGGCTTTCTCGGCCGCTGCAGCCTTCTCCTCAGGCGTAGCATCCGCCTTCAGGGGTTCATTGGACGACATGTTCTCGGAAGGATCGCTTGCGATCACTTGACCTTTGTAGGCGAAGGAGAAACTCCGATCGGCATTGACGGTCAGGTCTGAGACGAACTTGCCCGGCACCAACAGGCATCCTGACAGCAGCAACGGCAATGCGCAGGCAAATGCGAGGCGGCGAAGCATCATCATCAGCCAATCCCCTTTTCGCGCGTCGCCTCGGCATAAAGCGCGATCGCGGCGGCATTCGATATGTTGAGGCTTTCGACGCGCGGGCTGATCGGCAGCTTCGCGAGCTGATCGCAATGCGTCTCGGTGTTCTGCCGCATGCCTTCGCCCTCGGATCCTAGGACCAGCGCGATCTTGGCCGCGCCCATCGCCTGACTGATCGTCTGGGTGGCATGGCCGGTAAGCCCGATCCGCCAGAAGCCCGCCTCTGCGATCTCGTCGAGCGCCCGGGCGAGATTGACGACCCGCGCCCACGGCACCAGCTCAAGCGCGCCCGAAGCGGCCCGCGCCAGCGCGCCGGATTCGGGCGGGGCATGGCGATCCTGCGTCACGATCCCGAGAGCGTCGAACGCCGCCGCCGATCGCAGTACGGCGCCGACATTGTGCGGATCAGTCACTTGATCGAGCACGACCAGCGGCCGCATGCCGTCGACACCCCGTTCGAGCAGTTCGGCCAGCCAGATATCCTCGAGCGGTTCGACCTCAGCGACCAGACCCTGATGCGGCGCATCGGACGGCACCAGTCGCCCCAAATCCGCCACGTCGGCAAAGGTCACTGGGAGCACCGGCGGCAGGTCAAGCGCCATCAGCGCCTCGCGCGTACCCCAAATCCGCCGCACGGTACGCGCCGGATTAGCAAGCGCCGCGATCACGGCATGCCGTCCCCAGAAACGAGGCCGATTGGTCGGCGCCACCGATGGTCTATGTCCCCTGCGCATGACGCCTCATTTCCACGTGGGCGGCCCGGACGCAAGTTGTGTCGTGCTGGGCATTCAAACCGACCAGGCGCCGTTGACAGCCGGGCGCCCTTTCGCCATTGAGCCGCCTCGCCTCCGGGACAGGTGGCCGAGTGGTTAAAGGCAGCAGACTGTAAATCTGCCCGCGTGAGCGTACGCTGGTTCGAATCCAGCCCTGTCCACCAGCATGAAACAGGCGGAAATCCGCCAATGCTGCACCGAGTCAGGTTCATACCGCACGTTCCGTCGCCTCAGACTGCCAAGGCGACACATTCAGCGAGCCGCTTACGAAGGCGGTGCTGCCATACAGGATCCTTGATGTGGTACGGATCCCAAAACGCGGAAGCTGGGGGCGATTTCGCGTCAGCCATATCGCAATATGTACCGCCAAGGCGTGCGGATAGCGTCTCATTTCCTGTCGGTGAATTTCATAAAGCTGGCGATCCCGGGGAGACGTCAGGGTTGCAGGAGATATGGGCACTCGGAAGAACAGGATCCGGTTGCCCCTCGCCTTGAGAAACGCGACGCTGTCCGTGAGCAAGCTGACGGCGACCTGTCCCGGTCTATGGTTTTTCAGCGCTTCTGCCTTGAGCTTCCGTTGAGAGGCAGCGGTCTGGGGAAGAAGATAAATGTCTATCTTGCGCTGCGCCGGCCACCGCGCGATCGCCCGCTGAGCCATCGGCAAGCCATTCCAGGAAAAGAACGGGCGGTTGTCTACCAGATAAATGCCGGTGTGGCGGCGCGGCGGCGCTTTCAGAATATGCTCAACCTGCTGATCGGCTCGCTCGGATCGAAATCCCAAACGCCCATATCGGTAATATTTCAGGAGATGATTGACGTCGCTGTTTAGACGATCCGGGCTGGCGGACAGGACGACAACACCGGGGTGCTTCCGCGTAGCGACGTCAAGCAACGCTATTTCATCCAGAGCGCCTTGAAGGGGGGTTGTCAAAAAGGTCACGTTCCAGCTCTTGCCGGTTTCAACCTCAAGATTTTGCTTCAGTTTCAAATCGCTGGCGAAAGCCTGGGCGATGATGGAATTGCCTGGAATGAAGATGTGAGAAGAGCCAACGGGGACCTCATTTCCGTGCGCGATGCGGAGAGCTTCCCGAGTGGCAAAACCATTGGCGTCATCGCCGGCGATGGGCAGATAGCGGCCTAAAGAGCCGGCAAGCGCGGCCGGCGTCACGGAATTGAAGATCGTGAGGCACGTCAGACCCAGGACCACAGGCATCATGAATAATGCGACCCGAGTAGGCTGGGTGAAGCCCGCCCAGAATGATGCGCTGATATCCGCTATGTGACGGCCCAGCTCATCGCGGTTGAGCGCTGCACTGTAGGGCCTGTTTTTATGGCCATGAGCGTCCGGCTCGACTGAGATTATTTTGTCCACGTACACCGAAAAGCGCCTTGATTCGCGATGGCTTTTCCTACGCATAGGACGTTAAAAACCCGTGTAAGGGGACGGGCATTGGCTCTATGGATTGATCGATGAGTCGTTCCGACACTTACGGAAAGGCGCATTCAGAGCGATCTTGGGTCGAACTGATGACTTCGAATCCCGCGCTTTTCACGGTAGGTTTTATGATGGTCTGTGTCGTCGTGGGCCTGTTGCTCTGGGCAAAGCGACCCTGAGGTTGGACCGGATCATTGGCGAAAAGATCCCCGCATGGGCCACAGCACAAAAAAAGGGCCGGCGAACCGGCCCTGAAGTCTTAGGAGAGGATGCCTGAAAGGCACTTTCCATGTCGCATTGCAGCATTTATTTCGCAAACGCAAAAAATCGCTCATGCTGATCGATGAAACCGATAAATAAACGCTTCTAGGCCAGATCGGATTCGTCAAGGGTGACCCGGCCGCCCTGAAGCTGGTGCCGCTTGACCTTGCGCTTGGCGAGCAGGGAGATGGCGCC
>CAYLIK010000044.1:0-21047 GCA_964383565.1 uncultured Sphingomonadaceae bacterium | reverse complement strand
GATTCTCACATGCTGGAAGACATCAAGATGCGCTCGGCCAGCATCCGACACCTGTTCGCGCGTTACGCCGATTGACTGGTGGCGCAGATATTCCAGTCGGTCGCGTGCAACGCCGTCCATACGATCGAGCAGCGTACCGCGCGGTGGATCCTCGCGGCGGTGGATCGGACGGGCCGGGACCACGTCAAGATGACGCAGGACGAGCTCGCCGAGATGCTGGGCGTGGGGAGGAGCTACGTCAACCGCGTGCTAAAATCGCTGCAGGGCGAGGGCATCATCGAAACACGGCGGGGCGGGTTCACGGTGCGAAATGTCCATGCGCTGCAAGGGTCTGCCTGTGAATGCACCGATGCGATCAGGCGGCATTTCAACGAGGTGCTGCGCGGCGCCTATCCCAACGGCCGGACGCAATAGGCAAGCGGGCCACGCTTCGCTAACCAGCGAGGATGGACGAAGCACAGCGCATTATCGCCGAACTGGATTTAATGCCGCATCCCGAGGGCGGGTGGTTTCGGGAGACTTGGCGGGCGGCGGGAACATCGCCCGAAGAGCGGGATGCAGCAACGGCGATCCTGTTCCTGCTTGAAGAAGGACAGAAATCGCACTGGCACCGGGTGGATGCGGCGGAGATGTGGCTGTTCCACGCGGGTAGTCCGATCCTGCTTCGGATCGCGTCGAACGAAGGCGCTGAGCCGTTGACGATCAGCCTTGGCGGGGACGTGCTCGCGGGACAGCGGCCTCAGCATCTGGTCCAGCCCGGAGAGTGGCAGGCGGCCGAGGCTAGGGAAGGGTGGGCGCTGGTCGCGTGCGTGGTGGTGCCGGGCTTCAGCTTCGACGGATTCGAACTGGCGCCGCCGGACTGGGCGCCGGGTTTTAAAGCCCTGCGATAAAATCCTCTGCCGCTGCTGCGGCGGCGCGGGCGGCGGTGGTAAGGTTGGCGTGAAAGTTGACTGCGCTCTCCGAGTTGGCCTCATCGGTCGTCGACTTGATCGCGCACCATGGAAGCCGCCGGCGCGAGGCGACATGCGCGACTGCGGCGGTTTCCATATCGACGAGATCGGCAGCGAACTTTTCGTGCAGATAGGTGGCGTGGCTTGCTGCTTCGACGAAGGAATCGCTAGTCGCGATACGGGCCGTGGGCAAGTCGAGCTGCGGCGTCAGCATCGCTTCGAAAAAATGTAGCCTGGCAGGGCCGATCGGGACGCTTCCGGCTGAATAATGCACGAAACGATCTTCACGATGCGCGCCATAATCGGATTCGAAGGCATTGGTAATCTTGAATAAAGTTTCGGGCCGTGCGCAGATTTTGCCCGCCGTGCCGATCACCATCAGCAGGTCGACCTTTCCGGCCACCGCCAGCACCGAGGCGGTCGTTGCCGCGGCGACCTTGCCGATGCCTTCGCACGCCAGCAGCACCTGTTTGCCGGCATGGTTCAGCGTGCGGACACCAAGGTCGGCGAGTTCGACCGTATCGCCCTTGCCCGGCAGGAAGGCTTCGAGTTCGAACGCCACACCTGAGATGATGCCGATTTTCCTGATCGCGACCATGATCAGTGCCCCGGGAAGTCTAATAGTGCGTCGACCGTCAGGCCGTCGGCCCGCAGCCGTTGCGATCCCCCCAGATCGGGAAGGTCGACGATGAAGGCCGCACCGACCAATTCGGCGCCCACGTTGCGGAGCAGATTGGCGGCGGCGAGCGCCGTCCCTCCTGTAGCCAGCAGATCGTCCACGAGGAGGACATGGGCGCCGGGTTGGCAGGCGTCGGCATGGATCTCCAGCCGGTCCATGCCATATTCGAGGCTGTAGTCGATGCCGACGCAAATGCCGGGAAGCTTGTCGCGCTTGCGGAGCAGCAGCGTGCCCGCGCCCAGCTTGTAGGCGAGTGCCGCCGCGACGATGAAGCCGCGTGCCTCGATGCCGGCGACGAGATCGATCGGGCGGCGGGAGACCCTGTCTGCGATCCGGTCGATCGTGGCGCGGAAAGCCGCGCCGTCCAGCAGGAGCGTGCTGATGTCGCGAAAAAGGATGCCGGGCTTGGGATAATCCGGGATCGTGCGGATCAGGGCCTTGAGATCATCATTGTCCTGATCGGTGATGATGTCGGTCACGGATGCTTCACTTTCGCCTGAACAGGACCGAGAGATTATTGGCTGGCATCGCCATCACGTCGCCGAGCATCAAACCCGATGCTGCCGCCAACTCGACCACCGTTCCCAGATCACGCAGCCCCCATTCCGGATTCCTCTGCCGCAGGCTTGCGTCGAAGGCAATGTTGCTGGGGGCGGTTGCGACATTTCTCTGCAGATAGGGGCCATAGAGGTAGAGCAAGCCGCCGGGAGGCAACTGTGCGCCTGCTTCGGCCATCAGAGCCTCGGTCGCTGTCCATGGGCTGATGTGGATCATGTTGATGCAGAGGATCGCGGCGAGATCCGCGACCGGCCAGGGACGATCATGCACGTCCAGCTGAAGCGGCGGATGGACGTTGGTCAGACGCTCCGTTTCGATCCAGCCTGCGATCGAGATACACGAATCCGGATTGGGGTCGGACGGCTGCCATTCGACATCAGGCAGTGCGGCCGCGAAGTGGGTCACATGCTCGCCCGTGCCGCTGGCGATTTCGAGAACGAAACCGTGGTCAGGCAAGGCGTGCCGCAGGATTTCAAGGATCGGCTCGCGGTTGCGCAGCGCTGCGGGTGCGGATTGGCGGTTCATAGGTGGGCGGGCCATGGCCCGCCCTTACGGCATCGCAGCGATTGCCGGCACGCCTTTTCTGCGCCTTACGTGTTGATGAAGTTGTCGGAGATCGAGCAGGCTGCGGGGCCGAGGATCACGATGAACAGCACCGGCAGGATGAAGCAGATCAACGGCACGGTCATGATCGCGGGCAGGCGTGCGGCTTTTTCCTCGGCGCGCATCATGCGCTCGTGCCGGAATTCGGCCGAGAGCACGCGCAGCGCGCTGGCGAGCGGTGTGCCGTATTTCTCGGTCTGGATCATCGTCGTGACGACGCCGCGCACGGCATCGAGATCGATACGGCGGGCAAGATTCTCGAAGGCCTGGCGGCGTTCGCTCAGAAAACTGAGCTCGATTGCGCAGAGGGAGAATTCGTCACCCAGCTCGGGATAGGCGCGGCCCAGTTCCCTGGAAACGCGGCCGAATGCGGCGTCGACGGTAAGGCCGGCCTCGGCGCAGATCACGAGCAAGTCAAGCGCGTCGGGAAGGCCCTTGCGGATCAACGCGGTGCGCTTGGTGATCTTGTTTTTGAGCCAGATGTCGGGCGCCTTGTAACTGCCAACCAGCGAACCAGCGACGACCATATATTTTTTGAGCGCCGACCATTCTGGGAACCAGTCAAGCCCATAGACGAAGAGAATCATGATCGATCCGATCACGATCGGCATGACCATGCGGAAGAAGATCACCGCGACCGCGGCGTCCTTCGACCGGATGCCAGCCTGCGTCAGCTTGAGCTGCGCGGTCTGGAGCTGGCTGTCCTGCAGAACCTTGAGCCTGTTGAGCAGGCTCCGCATCACATCGGTGGATTGGTTGGTGTTGCCGGTGATCGAGGCGCGGCGCTTGGTGCGCGACGCGCTGATGCCAGCCTTCAACTGCTCGCGGCGATCGTTGAGCGCCTTGACCCGGCGCGCCATGGGATCGCGCACGGTGGTCGCCATATAGAGGGCGTAGATGAGCAGCAGGACGGCGATGGCGCTGAGGCCAGTCGCCACCATGATGACGTCGATACCGAGGATCGTTGGGCCGGTGGTAGGCATGATGGTCTTCCGCGTCCCCGTCAGATCTCGAAATTGATCATCTGTTTCATGATGAAGGCGCCGATCGACATCCAGATCATGCCGACGCCACCGGCAATCATGAGACGCTCATCGGTGAAGAATTTCATCATGTAGGGCGGGTTGATGAACATGATCAGGCCGAACACGATGAAGGGCAGCACGCCGATGATATAGGCCGACGCCTTGGATTCGGACGACATCGCCTTGATCTTCAGCTTCATCTGCATGCGCTTGCGCAGCACTTCCCCAAGATTCGACAGCGTCTCGGCGAGATTGCCGCCGGTTTCGCGCTGAATGGCAAGCGTGATGCAGAAGAACTGGAATTCGGGCGTGCCAAGCCGCTCGGCGGTCTCCTGCAGCGCCTGATCCATCGTCTTGCCGATCTTCATCTTGTCCGAGATCGCGCGGAACTCGAAGCCAACCGGGCCGGGCACTTCGGCAGCCACGACTCCGATCGTCTCGGAAATCGGCAGACCCGAGCGCAAGCCGCGCACGAGCAGATCGATCGCGTCAGGGAACTTGACAGTGAATGCATTGACGCGGCGCTTGACCAGCGATCCGATCACCATGTGCGGCAGGCCGATGCCGACGAACAGGCCCACAAGCAAAGCGAGGATGACAGGCATCCCCTGGAATATTGCCGCGCCGGCGATGACGACGGTGATCGCGATAGCCGCGCCTGCATAATGGGTCAGCGTCCAGCTTTTGCCCGTCATGGCGATGCGCTTGCGCAGCAGATCGGGCTTGGGCACGAACTGCATGAACCAGGTATCGAGCTTGGTCTCGCGCGCGGCCATGACGCGGCGCATCTGGGCTTCGAGCGCGGTGGGTGCGCCGCCGCCGCCGTGACGCAGCTTCAGCGCGTCAAGGCGACGTGATTGCGCTTTCGCGTTGGCGGGTGTCGCCAGCGCGAAATAGACGAGCAGGATCATCGCCCCGAACAGGAGCGGGAAGATCATGAAGGGCGTCGCGCCCGCCATATCAGGCGGCCTTCGCCTTCTTGCTCGGGAGCTTCGTCTTCAGATCAGCAAGCTTGCCGAGAAGCGACTTGCCGGTCGCCGCGGCCTTGGCGTCATTGCCTTCGGCCGCAACAACCAGACGGCCGGCGATATCCTGAATCGCCTGGCCGACCTTGGTGGCCTTGGCGACTTCGATCAGCGGCTTGCCGAGTTTCGCGGCTTGCGTGGCCAGCTTGGCGTCGAGCGGGATCACGATATCCACGCCGCGCTCGATCGAGCTTTCGAAATCCTTGCGCGTGATCTCGCCCGGTCCGGCGGCTGGAACGCGATTGGCGACGACCATGACGCTCGCTTGCGGCGCATTGGCCTTGAGCCAGCTCAGGATGCGGATCGTGTCGCGGGTCGCGGCGAGCGTGAACTCGGTCACGATGACGATGGTCTGCACGTCATAGAGCAGGTGCGGGTGCTGGATCAGCATCGCGCGCGGCAGATCGATGACGGTGCATTCGAACGCCTGCTTCATCTCCTCCTGGAGCTGGAAGAAGGCGGTGCCGTCATTCATCATCGGCGTGTTGATCGGCGCTTCGGCGGAAAGCACGGCCAGCTTGTCGTTAGCCTTCACCATCGCGCGTTCGATGAACAGACCGTCGATACGGCCCGGATTCTCGATCGCGTCGGTTAGGCCGCGACCGGGTTCCAGATCGAGCGTCAGTGCGCCTGTGCCGAAATGGACGTCGAGATCGAGCAGCGCGGTCGTCCGGTTCTGCTTGTCGCTCAGCTGCCAGGCTACCGAGGAGGCCAGCGTGGACGCGCCCACGCCGCCGCGCACGCCAATAATCGCCGCCATCATGTGCGGACGATCGACGACCGCGTCGCTTGCGCGAGGTCCGGCGAGGATCATCTGCGCCTGATTGAAGGACTCGCGCAATTGTTCGGGGCTGAGCGGCTTCAGCAGATAATCCTGGATGCCGCTGTTCACCAGATCGCGGTAGAGACGCACGTCATTGACGAGGCCGGTGGCGATCACGACCGTACCCGGCTCGCACACTTCAGCGAGCGAACCGATGTCGTTGAGCGGATCGCCCGATTCCGAGAGATCGACGAAGAGGATCATCGGGCTGGCGGAAACCGAAAGGGTCTGCACCGCATTGCGCAGGCCGCCCTTGTTGATGCGGCCGTGATCCCAGCCATTCTCGGTCGCGATCGGCTTCAGCAACTCGACGGTCGCATCGTCGCAGACGAAGGCGGTGAAGGCTTCGCGAGCCGCGGCGCCGTTGATCTTAAATGGCGCGTTCATTATTCGCCTCCTGCGTCCTTGGCGCTCTCTTGCTTAAGATCGCCCTTTCCGGTCGGGTCTTTTTCGCGATACGTCTTGATCGCGCGCGAAATCATCTGCGGATCGTTGGTGCCGCTCGATCGGCCCTGAATGAGGTCGTTCGGATCAGCGATCATTGCCGCCAGATTGCTGTTGGTCGCGCAGCCGAAGTTCGACATGCCCGAGGCCGCGAATTCGGGCTGAGACGGACGGTCCCAGTTCGGGCAATTCGGCACGCTGGCGCTGCTGCGGCTGACCACGACACGAGCGCCGGAGAGCTGGTCAGATCCTTGGGTGACTGGGGCCGTCTCCGAAAGCAGAAGGCCATAACGGGCGACGACCGCCGCGATGGCGGCGCGCGAACTATCGTCCGTGCCATGGCTGTCGATCGACACGCGGTCGCCGTAGCGAAGCTGCAGGGCGTCGAACCAGTCGGCGAGGCGACGTTCTTCGCCGGCGTTGAAATAGCCGTTCACGTCGAACACATAGTCTGTGCGCTGGACCACCGGCTGGTTGGTTGATTCCATCCCACGATTGACGGGGCCGCATGCGCCGAGCGCCAGGGCCGCCACGAGCGCAAGGGTGGTGTAGGAGGCACGCATTGCTTTAGTCTCCATCATGATCGCGACCCTCAATTGAACGAGAAGCCGGGATCGGCAGAAGCGGTGGTTTGCGAAGACTTCTTCTTCGTGTCGGTCTTGCGAGGCGGCGTTGCACGGTCATCGCTGCGCGCCTGCTGCTGCGTCGGCAGAAGCGGGTTGGCCGAGCCGATGGTCGGCCTGGTGACGGGCGCCGCCGAGGTTGGAACGGGCCGTTGCTCGCCGGTCTTGCCCGAGAAGGTCTGGCCCATGAGGACACGCTGCGCGTCTGTCGCGCCCTTGTAGCCGTCGGTCGGCAGGGCGATCTGGTTGGCCGAGACCGGCTTCACCAGATATGGCGTGACGATGATCACCAGCTCGCTTTCCTGACGACGGAAGTTGTTCGAGCGGAACAGCGAACCCAGGATCGGCAGATCACCCAGGAACGGGGCCTTGTCGATCGAGTTGTTGTGGGCGCTGTTCAGCAGGCCGCCGATCATGAAGCTCTGGCCTGAGCCCAACTCCACAGTCGTTTCCGCGCGCCGCGTGGCGATGCCGGGGATGGTGAAGTTGTTGAGCGTGACCGAGCCGGCGCTTGTGAGCTGCGACACTTCCGGACGGACGCGCATCGAGATGCGGCCATCGGCAAGCACCGTCGGCGTGAAGGAGAGGCTGACGCCATATTGCTTGTAAGTGACCGAAACCGTGCCGAGCCCTTCCGAGATCGGGATCGGGATTTCGCCGCCCGCGAGGAAGCTCGCCGTCTCGCCCGAAAGCGCGGTCAGATTGGGCTGGGCCAGCGTGGTGACGAGACCATCGGTCTCGGCAAGGTCAATCGCCGCCGCGAGGTCGAGACCGAAGATCCGCCCGGCGGCGCCGATCGCGGTCTTGCCCGATACGCCGAGATTTTTGAGATCGAACAGCGTGCCCGGCTTGGCGATGAACTGCCCGGTGGTGGGATCGAACGGGAGGCTCAGCGATCCGCTGGGCAGGCCGAAGATGGATGAAGCATCGAGCTTCGGCAGGCCGGAGATGTCCGCATCGCCGATCGTGCCGATGTTGCGGCCCTGGGCGATGCCGAACAGGAAGCCGCCGGTCGTGTCACGTGACAGGAGGTTGACGCCGACCTGCTTGATAAGATCGCGGCTGACCTCGGCGATTTTCACATGAAGCGCGACCTGCATCGGGGTCGCGGTCTTCAGGCGGCTGACGACCTGCATCTTGTCGCCGACGAAAGCCTGCACGAGGCGCTGCGCCTCTTCGACGTCGCCGGGCGCGGCGACGGTGCCGGTGAGCAGCACGAGGCCGTTCATCGGGGTCGCGGTGAGTGCGGCTTCCGGCATGGCGAGCTTCAGCATCGCGCCGACGCTGTTGAGATTGGTGCCGACATTAACGCTGGCCGAATAGACGACTGCGCCGCTCTTGGTGGTGGCGTAAACGGTGGTTTCACCGGCGCCCTTGCCGAAGATGTAAAGCTGGGTCGGCGAACGAACCTGCACGTCGGCGATGCTGTTGTCGGCGACAAACAGGTCGGCCATCGGCGCTGACAGTTTGACGAGCTGGCCGCGGCCCACGGAGAGCGTGACCGTTTCAGTCGGCTGGCTGTTCGGAGCGGCCGCCACCGGCGCACCGGCGGGTGCGATGAGGCTGACCCCCAGCGAAGCCGCGATCAGCGCGATCGCGGTGCCGCTACGCTTCATGGTCTTGAACATCATGTTACTTCCCCCCCACGGGAACGAATTCGACTGCATTGCCACGCGCAACGCGGACGGACGGGCCTTGAGGCGCCACGCCGCCCGCGCCTGATCCGGCCTGGTTCTGCGGTTTGGCGGGCACGGTGCGGCGCTGGAAGCGCGACACGTCGCCGCCGACGGTGACGGTGGTGTTCTGGTCGTTCGGACGCGACGCGATGGCGAGCAGCATGCTCTTCTCCGCCTTCGGATCAGTGCCCTTCGGCACGTCGATCTCGCCGGCGGCAATCGCGCGCTCGAGTTCCTGGGTGTTGTCGGCGATCGAGCGCAGCGCGAGCGACAGCGATCCGATCGACTGGGCGACCGAGATTTTCTCGGCGATCTTCGGCGTCACTTCGAGGGTGACGGTCGAGAAGGTGACGACCTGGGTATTGCCCTGATCGTCGGTCTTGTTGTCGGTGCGCTGATCGGTGGCGAGCACGCGCAGGTTGCTGATGATAGTCTCGGTCGTCTTGAGCGCGGGGCCATCGCCACCGCCAGCAACGTCCTGCGTCAACATCAGATCGACCCGGTCGCCCGGAAAGATGAAGCCCGCGACGCTGCTCTGCGTCGAGACGGGAACGGTGATGGCGCGCATGCCCGGCCCAAGCGCTGCGGCGAGGAAGCCGCGATCGCCGGGTTTCACCAGCGCGCCGTTGGTAAGCGGCTGGCCAGCGGTGATCTGATAACGAACGACCGTGCCCGCGAGCGTGGCCGGATCGGACTGACCCTTCACGAAATAGGTGTTCTGCATCAAATCCTTTGGCCAAGGCTGATAGCGGAAGCTGCCGGGATCGATGATCGTGCCGACGGTCAGCGCCTTCGTGGCGACGAGGATTTCGGGACCATCTGGAACGACAGGCTGCGGCGGGGCCGCGGCGCTTGCCTCTTGCGTTCCCGCGCTGCCGAACATGCTCTTGGCCATGAAGGCCGAGACGAGGGCCAGAACGAGGGCGCCGACCAGAAGGGCTATTTTCTTAACGTCCATTACACCAGTCGCTTTCCGATGAAGTGCGTGGTCAAGTTCCGCCTATGAACCAGGAATGGTTAATAGATCGTTCGCGAACACCCAGAGTCCCGCGATGCTGATCGCGACGCCGTAGGGAACTTCGGGCGCGCCGGGGTGCTTGCGTAATTTGTGGATTATCAGCGTAACCAGCGTGACGATGCCGCCCAGCACGGCCATCACGAACAGCATTTGCGTCAGCGCCACAAACGGCAGCCAGAGGCTGAGCGCGGTGATGAGCTTGACGTCGCCGCCGCCCATCGCGCCGATCGCAAAACAGAAGGCGAAGATCGCGAAAATGCCGACCGCGAAGCCGATCTGGATCGCGACATCGGGCCAGATCGCCCAGCCGCTCGCCCACCACCAGAGTGGAGCACCGGCGGCGATCGCGATATTGAGCCAATTGGGAATGGTGCGCGACTGGAGATCCCCCCAGGCCGCGCGCACCAGTGCGACCGCCAGCAAGGCGGCGATCAGATAGCTTGCTCCCCCGTACATGCGGTTAACACTAGACGGCGTCACTTACCAAAAAGTAACCAGAGCCCGATGGAAATGCTGGAAATCGATCGCCGCGTTCGGCCCGCTTGGCTGGAGATCGGACAATGGGTGGCGGCAGATGGCTGGCCGCTACGGCATTTCCGCGTTTCTCCGGCGCCGGGATGCGCGCCGCGCGGCAATTTGCTGTTTCAGACCGGGCGCGCCGATTTCATCGAAAAATATATCGAAGTCTTCGACCATTTGCGGCGGCAGGGCTGGTCGATCGAAGGGTTCGACTGGCGTGGGCAGGGCGGATCGGGACGGATACTGGATGACAGTCGGGCCGGGCATATGCCGCCCTATGCAAGGCTCGTCGACGATTTCAGGGCTTTCTGTGAGGAATGGCTGCAGCGAACGCCGGGCGCGCATGTGCTGATCGGTCATTCGATGGGCGCGCATCTGGCGCTGCGGCTGCTCGTTGAACGGATGCCGCAGGTGGACGGAGCGGTGCTGGTCTCGCCAATGCTGGGGCTCAACACCGGCTTGCTGTGGGAAAAGGCCGGGCGGATGATCGCGCGGCTCCTCTGCCGGATCGGCTGGGCGGAAGAGCCCGCCTGGTCCGAAGACAGCAACAAGGGCAGCGGCCATCGCCAGCGCAACCTCACCCACAGCGCCGAACGCTATCAGGACGAGCTGTGGTGGCGGGCGCACGATCCGCTGCTGGATGTCGGGCCGCCGACCTGGGGCTGGCTCAGGGACAGCTGGGAGTCGATCGCGGGATTGTTTCTGCCCAGTGTGCTGGAACGGGTGGACACGCCAATCCTGATGCTGTGCGCCGATCATGACCGGCTGGTCGTGGCGTCGGCGATCACGCTCGCCGCCCGCCGCCTGCCAGATGCGCGCATCGCGCACTATCCGGACGCGGCGCATGAAGTCCTGCGTGAAATTGACGCGCTCCGTTCCCGCGCCCTGGCTGACATCGACTCCTTCCTGAATGCGATCGGGGGGAGCGCATGATTACTGCCGATATCGCGATCATCGGCGCGGGCATGGCGGGGGCGAGCCTTGCCGCTGCGATCGGCGATACAGCGCGCGTTGTTCTGATCGAGGCCGAGGCGCATCCCGGCTATCATGCGACTGGCCGTTCCGCAGCCTTCTGGTCCGAAACCTATGGCGGACCCGCGATCCAGCCTTTGACCACGGCGTCCCAGGCCTTTCTGGAACAAGGCGGCTATCTGCATCCGCGCGGGTCGCTGACCATCGCGAAGGCAGGGGACGAAGCGTTACTCGACCAGTTCATTCAGGAATTCGCGGGGAGCGGCGTCCTCCTGAACCGCGTCGGGCGCGCGCAGATCGATGGCATGGTTCCAGCGTTGAAACCGGAGTGGAATGTGGGCGTGTCCGAGCCGAGCTGTCAGGATATCGATGTCGCGGGCCTTCACGCGCATTATCTGAAGGCGGCGCGTGCCAATGGCGCTGAAATCCTGACGGATGCCGAAGTCCTCTCGCTAAAGCGGGACCACGTCGGATGGCACATCGAAACGCGCGCCGGCGACGTCAGTGCGCTCATCGTCGTCAATGCCGCCGGAGCTTGGGCGAGTCTGATCGGCGCCATGGCCGCTGCAGCGCCGATCGAGATTTCACCGTTTCGTCGAACGGTCGTCCAGTTGATTGTCGATCCGGTCGCTCCAGCCGATCTGCCGCTGGTGATCGATGCGCGGGGCGATTTCTACATCAAGCCGGAGGCGGGAGGACGGCTGTGGTTGTCGCCGCATGATGAAGTACCGACAGCAGCCTGCGACGCGGTGCCGGAAGAACTCGACATCGCGGTAGCGATCGATCGCTTCGAACAGGCATTCGACTGGCGCATCGTAAAGCTGGAGCATAGCTGGGCGGGCTTGCGCAGTTTCTCGCCGGATCGCGCGCCGGTCTACGGGTTCGATCGCAAGGCGCCGAGATTTTTCTGGTTCGCGGGGCAGGGCGGCTTCGGCATCCAGACCGCGCCCGCCGCCGCCGAGATCGGAGCGGCGCTGCTGCTTGACCGGACGATGCCGGAAGCTTTTCGTGGCATCGATATCGGGCGTTATTCGCCGGATCGGCTCTAGCGCAGGCTATTTGCCTGCGAATTTCAGCGCTTCGGCGCAGGCCAGTTCGTCGACGCGATCATTTTCCGGGTGGCCGGAATGTCCCTTCACCCATTCCCACTTGATCTTGTGGGGTGCAGTGGCGGCGACGAGTAACTGCCAGAGATCAGCATTCTTGACCGGCTTCCTGTCGGCGGTGCGCCAGCCATTGCGCAGCCAGCCGTGGATCCATTTGGTGATGCCGTCGAGCACATATTTGCTGTCGGTGGATAGCGTCACCTGGCAGGGCCGCTTGAGCGCCTCCAGACCCCGGATCGCGGCCATCAGCTCCATGCGGTTGTTGGTGGTGAGCGGTTCGCCGCCCGACAGTTCCATCTCACGGTCGCCGAATTGCAGGAGGGCGCCCCAGCCGCCGGGCCCCGGATTGCCCTTGCATGCGCCGTCGGTGGCGATCGCGACGTGCGGCAGAGTAGCGCTCATCGGCCGAGCAGCAGGACCGGATCGGCCTCAGCGTAGAAATCGAGACGGCGCAGGAAGGCAAGCGGGTCCTTGCGGGTGACAAGCGCGTCGGCGGGCGTGTTGAGCCAGTCCCACGCCCGGGTCAGTGTGAAGCGCAGCGCCGCGCCGCGCGCGAGGATCTGGAAGGCGGCGCGTTCTTCGGGAAGGAGCGGCATCCGGCTTTCATACCCCGCGACCAGCGCGGCGGCGCGTGCCGGATCGAAGCCCGTACCGTCATTCTCGAAACACCAGGCGGTGTGCGTGACGGCCAGATCCCATGCCCTGATCTCGCTGCAGGCGAAATAGAAGTCGATGACGCCAGTCACCGCATCGTGATGGGTGAGCACATTGTCCGGAAACAGATCGGCGTGGATCACCGAGTGGAGCAGTGCTGTGGGCCAATGCTGATCGATGACCGTAAGCTCGGCTGCGACGCGGTCGGCGAGGCCCGGCGCGATCCGGTCGAGATCGCTGCCACAGCGTTCCGCCAGCGCCTTCCAGCCCTCGGGGCCGAGGGTGTTGGGGCGCTGCATGTCGAAATCGGCCAGCGCGAGATGCATTGCCCCCAATGCCTCGCCGGTGGCGCGGGCCTGTGCGTTGGTGGGGTGGCTGACCGAGACGCCCGGCAGGAATTCGATCAGGCAGGCGGGGCGTCCGGCCACCGTCTGGATCTGCACGCCATTCCGATCGCGCAGGGCGCGGGGGACGGGCAGGCCGCGATCCGCAAGATGATCGAGCAGCGCCATGAAAAAGGGCAGATCGGCGGCGTCGACACGCTTCTCATATAATGTGAGGATGAAGCGGCTATTATCTGTATCGATGAGGTAATTGCTGTTCTCGACGCCCTCGGCAATGCCCTTGGCGGATACCAGCTCGCCCGCATCATAGCGTGCGAGCAAGTCGGCCATCTCCTCTGCGGAAACCTGAGTATAGACGGCCATCCGGGTTCAGGCTGCGGCGAGGCTGCGGGGAAGCTTGAACAGCATCGTTTCCGACGCGGTCTCGACCTGTTCTTCGCTGACGGCGAACCGGGTTGCGAGATGCTCGACGACTTCGCGGACAAGTATCTCGGGGGCGGAGGCCCCGGCGGTGATGCCAAGCGTCGCGACGCCCTCGAGCCAGTCGAAATCGATATCGGCGGCGCGTTCTATCAGCCGCGCGCGCACGCCCGCGCGTTCCGCGACTTCGGCGAGGCGGAGCGAGTTTGACGAATTGGGCGCGCCGATCACCAGCATCGCCTCGCAATGGGGGGTGATCGCCTTCACCGCCGCCTGACGATTGGAGGTGGCGTAGCAAATATCCTCGCCGCGCGGCGCCTGGATCCCTGGAAAACGGCCACGGAGGGTCGTTATGATCTCCTTGGTGTCGTCAACCGACAAGGTGGTCTGGGTCAGGAAGGCGAGGTGGGCGGGATCGGCTGGCTCGATCGTGCGGGCGTCCTCGACGGTTTCGACAAGCGTGATAGATTGTTCCGGAACCTGGCCGAAGGTGCCGATCACCTCGGGATGGCCGCGATGGCCGACGAACAGGATATGCTGGCCGGCCTCGACCAGGCGCTCGGCCTGGCGATGCACCTTGGAAACCAATGGGCAGGTGGCGTCGACATAGGTGAGACCGCGTTCTTCGGCTTTTGCGGGCACGGCCTTCGGCACGCCATGGGCGGAGAAGACGACTGGGACGCCGTCGGGCACCTCGTCCAGTTCCTCGACGAAGATCGCGCCTTTGGCCTTGAGCGAATCCACCACATAGCGGTTGTGGACGATCTCGTGGCGCACATAGACCGGCGCGCCCCATTTCTCGATCGCAAGCTCGACGATCCGCACCGCACGATCAACGCCGGCGCAGAATCCGCGTGGCGCGGCAATCAGGAGACAGAGCGGGGGTTTTGCTGACGACATCGGCCCGCCTCTACGCGATTGCTTGCCTGGACGGAAGGCGGTTCCTATGATCGCATCGACCATCTGTCGCGTGAGCCCACGCGATCCAATCCGGGGTGAACCGTGCCGTCCTTCAAAGTCCTGATCCCATCGCTGCTAGCCCTGACCCTTGCCGCCTGTGCGGGAAAGGGTGATTTCGACGAGACCGGCGGCATCAAGATCGTCCGCTCGGCCTGTCCGGCGATCGCCATTCCCGCGTTCACCGGCGACGTGACCTTGTTCAACCCGGCCACCAGCCGCGATGCGAGCGCGATCGACGTGGTGGCGACGCTCACCAATGTCCGCACCACCTGCAACGATGGCGGTGAAGCCGGCACGCAGATCACCGCGACCGCCAATTTCGATGTGCTGGCGCGTCGCACCAATGCTTCCGGCGCTCGCGACGTGGTGCTGCCTTATTTCGCGACGGTGACGCGGGCGGGGTCCGAGATCAAATCCAAGCAGATCGGCCAGATCGCGCTGCGGTTCGAAGACGGGCAACTGCGCGCGCAGACCGCCGCCATGGCAACTGCATCGATCTCCAAGGCGGAAGCGACGTTGCCGCCCGCGGTCGAGGAAAGGCTGAATCGCAAGCGCAAGGCAGGCGATGCCGACGCTGCGGTCGATCCGATGACCGAGCCGACGATCCGCAACGCGGTCAGCAAGGCAAGCTTCGAGCTTCTGGTCGGATTTCAGCTGACCAACGATCAGTTGGCCTACAACGCCACGCGATAAGCACGGCTTTTCATATACGGCTCGACTCGCTATTTATCCCGGCACAAAGCGGTTCGGCTTGGGGCGGGCGAGCAGCTTCTGGGAGAAGTCGATGCATCGTCCCGTTCTGTCCGCCGTTCTCGCGGCCCTTCTTGGTTCCACATCCTTCATGCCGATCATAGCCGCCGAGCCGGCGACTGTCGCGCCAGCGCCCGTCAGCGATCTGGTGTCGAAGGTCGTAATTCCCTATGAACAATTCACGCTTCCCAATGGGTTGCGGGTGATCGTTCATACCGATCGCAAGGCGCCGGTTGTCGCGGTGTCGGTCTGGTATCATGTCGGCTCCAAGGATGAGCCCGCAGGCAAGACCGGCTTCGCGCATCTGTTCGAACATTTGATGTTCAACGGATCGGAGAATGCGCCCGGCGACTATTTCGAACCGCTGCAGCAGATTGGCGCGACCGACCTCAACGGCACGACCTGGTTCGACCGCACCAACTATTTCCAGACGGTGCCGACGGGCGCGCTGGAAACGGCGTTGTTCCTCGAAAGCGACCGCATGGGCTGGCTGCTCGGCGCGGTGACTCAGGAGAAGCTCGATAATCAGCGCGGCGTTGTCCAGAACGAGAAGCGGCAGGGCGACAATCAGCCTTATGGGCTGGTCGAATATGCCCAGCTCGCGGCGCTGTTCCCCCAAGGACATCCCTATCATCACTCGACGATCGGTTCGATGGCCGATCTGGATGCGGCCAGCCTGGACGATGTGAAAGACTGGTTTCGCGCGAAATACGGCCCGAACAATGCCGTGCTGGTGCTGGCCGGCGATATCGACGCGCCGACCGCGCAGCGGCTGGTGACGAAGTATTTCGGCAACATACCGCGCGGACCGGACGTGACGCCAGCGGCCGCCGCTGTGCCGACACTGCCGGCGGCGAAGACCGAGACGATGAAGGATCATGTCGCCGCCACCCGGCTTTATCGCAACTGGGTGGTGCCGGGCCTCACCGATCCCGAGCTTGTACCGCTCGATGTGTTCGGAAGCGTGCTGGGCGGCCTTGCCAGCTCGCGGCTCGACAATGCGCTGGTGCGGCAGGAAAAGATCGCAGTCGGCGTTTCAGCCAGTATCCAGCCGTTCGAGCGGGTGAGCCTGTTCGAAATCACGGTCGATGTGAAACCCGGCGTCGATCCCAAGCAGGTCGCGGCCCGGCTTGACGCCATCGTTGCCGATTTGCTGCGCACCGGGCCGACCGCTGATGAGATCAAGCGGGTCGCGACCCGCGAGGTTTCGGGCCGGATCAACGGCCTTGAATCAGTCGGAGGGTTCTCCGGCAAGGCCGTCGCGCTGGCGGAGGGGCTGGTCTATGCGGGCGACGCCGGTTTCTACAAGAAGCAGCTCGCGCAATATGCGGCGGCGACGCCCGAGCAGGTCACCGCCGTCGCGCGTAAATGGCTGTCGCGGCCGGTCTACGCCCTGACGGTGGAACCGGGCGAGCGTTCGGCTTACGATGAAGCCAAGGCAAGCTCGGCCGGGGCGACGCACCAGCCGGCCTATTATCGCAAGCCGGGAGTGCAGGCCCCGCCGCCTTCGCCGGCGCCGAAGATCCCCGTGGGTGTGGATCGCAAGAAGCTGCCAGAGGTCGCCGAGATCAAGGATCTCGAATTCCCGACCGTGGAACATGCGAAGCTCAACAACGGCATCGACGTCGCCTTCGTGCGCCGGCCGGGCGTCCCCGTCACGCGGGTGTCGGTCAATTTCGACGCCGGCAACGCGGCTGATCCGAAGGATAAGCTCGGATTGCAGGCGCTGACGTTAGCGTTACTGGACGAGGGCACCAGGACGCGCAGCTCTATCCAGATCGCCGAGGAACAGGAGCGGCTGGGCGCGGCAATCGGCGCCGGCGCGTCGATGGATCGGACGAGTGTGAGGTTGGGGACGTTGACGCCCAACTTCGCGCCGTCGGTCGATCTGCTGGCGGACGTCATCCGGAATCCCGCTTTCGCGCCTGAAGAGGTGGAGCGGGTCCGGACGCAGCAGCTTACCGGTATCGCGGCGGAAATGACCGAGCCGCGATCGATCGCAATGCGTACCCTGCCGCCGCTGCTCTATGGCACGGCCTATCCCTATGGCGTGCCCTTCACCGGCACCGGCGATCCGGCGGTGGTGAAGACGGTCACGCGCAAGGATATGGTGGACTTCACCCGGAAATGGCTGCGGCCCGACAATGCGCGCATATTCGTGGTCAGCGATGCGCCGCTCGCCGATCTGCTGCCGGCATTGAACGCGAGCCTCGGCAACTGGAAGGCCAAGGGCAAGCCCGGCAAGAAGGATTTCTCGGCGACCATTCCCGATGCGCGTCCACGGATCGTGCTCGTCGACCGGCCTGGATCGCCGCAGTCGGTTATCCTGGGCGGACAGATCCTGCCGATCAACGGCAAGGAAGAGATTATCGATCTGCTTTCGGCCAATGATGTGCTCGGCGGCAACTTCCTGTCGCGCATGAACATGAACCTGCGCGAGACCAAGGGCTGGGCCTATGGCGTGCGGGGATCGGTCAACCGCGTTTCGGAGCGCATGCCCTATATCGTGTTCGCGCCCGTGCAGGCTGACAAGACCGGCCCTTCGATCGCCGCGCTGACTGCCGACATGAAGGATTTTCTCGGGCCGAAGGGCGTCACGCCCGTTGAGCTGGAGCGCACCATCAACGGGAGCATCCGCGAATTGCCCGGCAGCTTCGAGACCTCGTCCGACGTGCTTGGCGCGATGGAACGAAACGCGCTCTATGGACGCCCTGACGATTATTATGATCATGTCACCGCGCTCTACCGCAAACAGACCGCCGCCAGCCTGGACAAGGCCGCCCGCGAGGTGATCGATCCGGCGAAGATGCTGTGGGTGGTGGTTGGCGATGCCAGGACGGTGCGCCCGCAACTCGATGCGCTTGGCTTGCCGGTCGAGGCAATGACGCTGGATACAGCCAGCAAGGGAGGCAAATGATGGCGAATGTCGACGGTCAGTGGGATTGCGTGACCCGCACTCCGATGGGGCCGCAGGAATCGGTGCTGACCATCAAAAGCGATGGCGGCAGCTTCAGCGGCAGCAATGTCGGCACGCTCGGCAGCATCGATATCGAGGGCGGCAAGGTCGACGGCGATGAGCTGACATGGGAGATGGAGATCAGCGCCCCTTTCCCGATGAAGCTCAACGCGCGCGCTACTGTTTCCGGAGATACGATCCAGGGCACGGTGGATGCCGGCGCGATGGGATCGATGCCGATGAGCGGTACGCGCAAGGTTTGAAAAGCCAATCAATTTGAGCCGTTGGCACTGAGCCTGTCGAAGTGCTTTTGAACGAAGGGGCTTCGACAAGCTCAGCCGAACGGGCCTGTGACGATGTTTAGACTATCCGGAGAACGACACGCGTGACGGTCACCATGTACGGCATCAGGAATTGCGACACCATCAAGAAGGCGCGGCAGTGGCTGGACGACCACGGCGTCACCTATGATTTCCACGACTACAAGACCGCCGGGATCGATCGGGCGCACCTGTCCGCTTGGGCGGATGAGCTGGGCTGGGACAAGCTGCTCAACCGCGCGGGAACGACCTTTCGCAAGCTGCCTGACGTGGAGCGCGAAAATGTGGACCGTGACAAGGCAATCGCTTTGATGGAAGCTCAACCCTCGATGATCAAGCGGCCGGTGCTCGATCTCGGCAACAAGCGCCTGCTTGGTTTTAAGCCGGCCGACTATCAGGAGGCGCTGGCATGAGCCGCATATTGATTTCCTCGGGTTCGCCTTTCGAAAAGCAGGTTGGGTACAGCCGTGCCGTGGTGCAAGGCGACTGGTGCTTTGTCGCGGGCACGACTGGCTATGATCCCGAAACGCGCGCGATGCCGGATGATGTCCGCGATCAGGCGCGGAATGCCTTGTTCGTGATCGATCGGGCGCTGGCGGAAGGCGGCTTCGCGCTCGCCGATGTCGTCAGGGCGACCTATTACATCACTGACGCCGCCTATTGGGACGTGATCGGCGCGGTGCTGGGGGAAGCGTTCGGCGAGATCCGTCCGGCGGCGACCTGCCTGGTCGCGGGCCTGGTGAAGCCCGAAATGAAGATCGAGATCGAGGTGACTGCACTCAGGCGCGCGACATAGCTGTCGTTCGCATCTTGCCTTCCGGCCGGTGAGCTAGCAGCTTGTCGCTCGAAGAATCGGGGTGAGGATGGAAACCGATATGCGCACCGAAACGCCGTTATTCTACTGGACGGTCGCCGTTCTGCTCGCGCTTTGGGGATTTGTGGGCTGCTATGCCTGCACCATGCAGTTCCTGCACGGCCCGGAAGCGATGGGTCCGGCGACCACCTATGACCGCCAGCTCTATGCGAGCCTGCCGCTGTGGTACAATTACTGCTACGCCGTGGCGGTTGGCGCGGCAATGCTGGGAGCGATTGGGCTGCTACTGCGCCAGGGATGGGCGGGCATCGCCTTTCTCGTCTCGCTGATCGCGGCCCTTGCGCAGTTCGGCTACCTCTTCGTCGCGACCGATATCATCGCAACAAAAGGCCCCGGCGCCGTATTGCCCTTTCCAATCTTCATTATCGCCGTAGCCTTCTTTTCGATGTGGTTCGCCGTGTTCGCCTACCGGCATAATTGGATGGATTGAACCTGCTCGGCTGACCTGCCCTGTTTGTTGCAAAACCGTCGAGGTCGCGTGTCGGGCGGTCTGCGCGCGCCGATCTAAAGCTCGCCTGTCGACCCGTTTCAGCAACGCGCCGGAACTGAACCAGATGCCTCCGCTCACGATGGCCGCGACAACGCCGTCCAGGGCGTAATGCCAACCGAGATGCACCGAACCCACGAAAATCAGCGCTGCAAATATGGAAAGCAGCCATCCCATCACCCGGTTCACACGGAAACCGGCGCACGCCATCAGGATCGCAATGGCGTTGTGCATCGATGGCATCGCGGAGATGCCGCCGCCCGGGAAGATCGTCTTGGTTCGCAGCATGTCGATCAGCAGCGTCTGACCCTGAATCGCCAGGAGGCCGGAGCCGTAGGACGCTTTCAGTGCCGCATCATCGGCGGCAAGCTCCGCCTTCAAGGCGAGGAACGGATCGGGCATGTGCTGGAAATCCCCGAAATAGATGGGTCCTGAAGCGGGAAGCAGATAGGCGAGGGCTGAGCCCGCTATGATCCACGTGGCAATGAAGCACAGCATGAACCGACATCGCTGCAGCGGATCTCCGGGCGCGTAGGAACATATCAGCATGCTGCCGGCCATCAGCACGAACCAGGCCTGATACGCCTGATCCAGCAAGAAGGTGGCGCCAATCGGGAGCACCGCATGCGTCACCTCCCACGCATGATGCTGCTGCAACAGGCTATATTCGAAGTCCATGATGAGCGGCCCAGCCCAATATCCCGATGTTGGAATCAAGACTTGCTTGAACAGGCCATAGGCCGACATGAGCAGAGTGAAGACGATCGGTGGCGTCAGCCAGGCAATCTGTTGGACAGGGTTGATAGCGCGTTTCGCGAGATCACCAAAAAAATGAGGCAGAGGCCGTCGGACTCGTGATCCCGCTTCGCGAACGAAGGACATCGATAGCACGAACGTGCCAAACAACACCCACACTGTGAGCACCGCCATCGCATAATATCGCGAAAGCCCCAGGAAAATCTGAAAATTACTATAGGATGGACCTATCACGGACACACTGTACAACAGAGTCACGAACAACGGCGATAGGAAGAAAATCAGTATCTTTCGATCAGAGAGCATGTTGGTGAATATGGGAAGAAAAATATTACCATTTCATTTCTCCTCCGTCACATAAACTACTGTAACGCGGTTGAGGGATTGATAATAACTTTGGGTATAGTTTGCACCTTTACTGATGTGGTTAAATAAGTGTAGCCTCAGCTCTATGTCCACGACCTTCACTATCGACACTTCGACCAGCCGCGCGAATCCCACGCCC
>CAYLIK010000043.1:0-21239 GCA_964383565.1 uncultured Sphingomonadaceae bacterium | reverse complement strand
GCGCGCCCGCAACGCCCGGCGCCGCGCCGCGCGTTGCTCAACCGGCGAAACCCGTCCTCCCCGCCCCCCCCCCAACGGACAAGGTGGTGCTGACCGCCAGCGACGCCGTGTGGGTCAAGATCAGCGAAAAGGATGGGCCGACGCTCTACATGGGCGAACTGAAGTCGGGACAGACTTATGAAGTGCCTGCCGACGCCAAGGATCCGCGACTGCTCACCGGGCGGCCGCAGGCGCTGTCGGCCCGGATCGGCGCGCGTATGATCCCGGCGCTTGGAACGGCAAAGAAATCGATCAACGATGTGAGCCTGAAGGGGCCGGCGCTGATCGAGCGCGATGTTGCGATGAAGGCGGCCGAAACTGGTGCAGCTTCCGCTGCGGGCGAGGCTGGTTCAGTTCCTGCTAATGCGGATCAGGCCAGCAGCAATGTAGCAACGCCCGCAACTCCCTGATACGGGCGATGCCGCGCCTAACCTGTTTTGCCCTGCCCGTTTCGCCTGACGCCATGGAGGATCTTCGATGCGCTTGCCGCTGATGGCCGCTTTCCTGCTGCTATCCACTGCCCCCGCCACCCTCGCGCCGCTTCAGGCGCAGGACAATATCGACGGCCGCGTCGGCAAGCTCGAAAAGGAAATGCGGGCGGTTCAGCGCAAGGTCTTTCCCGGCGCTGACAGCCGCTTCTTCGAGCCTGAGATCACAGCCCCCACGCAACAGACGCCCGTCGCCGGCATCCCCGCGACGACGCCATTTTCGGATCTGACCGCGCGGGTAAATGCGCTGGAAAGCTCGCTGCAACAGCTTACCGGTCAGGTCGAGCAGAACGGCTTCAAGGTTCGTCAGCTCGAGGAGCAAATGGCGAAGATGAAGGCCGACACCGATTCTCGCCTCAACATGCTCCAGAGCGGCGCTGCGGGCGTGGCGGCCGGAACGCCTTCGACGGCTGCCGCAGCCGCTTCGGTCGCGACGCCGCCGCCTTTCGCCAGCACTCCGCCACCCCCCACGCCCGCTCCGGCGGGCGCTGCGACGACTTCGGACGATCCCGCCGAGGCTGAATATATGGCGGGCTACAAGCTGTGGACCGAGAAGAAATATCCCGACGCGGTGGCCGCGCTGCAGCAGGTCGTCGCCAAATATCCCAAGCACAAGCGCGCGAGCTATGCGCAGAACCTGATCGGCCGCGCCTATATGGACGAGGGTCAGCCGGACAAGGCGGCGCAGGCGTTCTTCGACAGCTACAAGAAATTCCCGCGCGGCGAACGCGCGCCCGACAGCCTCTATTTTCTCGGCCAGACGCTCGCGCGTTATAACCAGCCAGCCAAGGCGTGCGACGCCTATACCGAGGCGATGGACGTCTATGGCGCAAACATGTCCCAGTCGCTGAAGGACCGGATTGCCAAGGGCCGTGTCGACGCCAAGTGCAAATGACCCGATTGTAGCGCGGTTCGGCAAAGACCTGACCGCGCTCACCGGCCCGCTGGGAGGTTCTGCGCGGATCGGCCTCGCCGTCTCGGGCGGGCCAGATAGCCTTGCGCTGCTGCTGCTCGCCAATGCGGCCGTGCCGGGGCAGATCAAAGTAGCGACGGTCGATCATGGGTTGCGCGCGGAAGCTGCCGATGAGGCTGCGATGGTCGGGCGGATATGCGGGGAATGGGGCATCCCTCACGTTGCCCTCAGCAAGGAACGTCATCCTGAACTTGTTTCAGGATCCACCAGGCCACGAGCGCCAGCACAAGAGACGGAGTGGATGCTGAAACAAGGTCAGCATGATGGTGGAGTGATGGGCAACGTGCAGGCCAGAGCCAGAATCTTGCGATACCGTTTGCTCGGCGGCTGGGCGGAACGGGAGGGTTTGGACTGCGTAGCCACGGCGCATCATCGCGATGATGTCGCCGAAACCTTCCTGATGCGGGCGCTTCGTGGGTCCGGCGTCGGCGGATTGGCGCAAATGCGCTCGAGTGGGCCGATCCCCTATGCCTCTGATGCAAAGGCAAGATTGATCCGGCCATTACTGGGTTGGGATCGGGCCGAGTTGGCCCAAATCGTTCAGCAAGCGGGCCTCGCTCCGGTGCAGGATCCGTCCAACGCCGACGCCCGATACGATCGCGTGCGCATTCGCGAGTTGCTCCGCCGCGAACCTCTGCTCGAAGCCGAGCCGATGGCGCGCGCGGCGGGCAACCTCGCCGATGCCCAAGCCGCGCTTGACTGGATGGCCGATCAGGCATGGCGCAGCAGGAGCGAACGGCTGGATTCAGGCGAACTACGGATTGATCCGAACGACCTTCCGATCGAAATTCAACGGCGACTGGCAGGACGGGCAATCGGCGAATTATCGCCGGACTGGGACGGTGATGGGCTGGACCGATTGGTCGCACAAATCATCGCGGGGGGGACTGCCACGCTGGCTGGAGTCAAGGCATCAGGCGGCGAGATGTGGCGTTTCGGTATCGCTCCGGCGCATCGCGGCCACCATTAACCATGTGTGCATTGTTATTGCCGTAGGATATCCTATCTTACCCGCAGAAAGGCTGGGCTAACGCATGAATCAGGACAAGGAACCTCAAGGCAATCCGTGGATGAGGAGCATCGCGGTTTGGGCGGCCATCATGATCGGCCTGTTCCTGTTCGTTTCGATGTTCGCTGGCAACACCCGCAAGGACGCCGGCACATCGGTCGATTATTCGGTGTTCCTGAGCCATGTCGATGAAGGCACGGTCCGCGAGGTCAGCCTCAGCGAGGGCGCGATCAGCGGCAAATATACCAACGGCGAGGCGTTCAAGACCTATACGCCGCCAAGCGATCCGACGCTGATTCAGCGGCTGACCGACAACAATGTCACCTTCCGCGCGGTGCCTGAAGAACAGGCGAGCGTGTGGGCAATCTTGCTCTATCAGTCGCTGCCATTCCTGCTGATGATCGGCATCGCCTTCTTCGTGTTCCGGCAGATGCAGAAGAATAGCGGCTCCGGCGCGATGGGCTTCGGCAAGAGCCGCGCGCGGTTGCTGACCGAAAAGCAGGGCCGCGTCACCTTCGACGACGTCGCCGGCATCGATGAGGCGCGCGAGGAACTGCAGGAGATCGTCGATTTCCTGAAGGACCCGACCCGCTTTGCCCGCCTCGGCGGCAAGATTCCGAAGGGCGCGCTGCTTGTCGGCTCGCCCGGCACCGGCAAGACGCTGCTCGCCCGCGCGATCGCTGGTGAGGCGAACGTGCCCTTCTTCACCATTTCGGGTTCCGACTTCGTCGAGATGTTCGTAGGCGTCGGCGCGAGCCGCGTGCGCGACATGTTCGAACAGGCCAAGAAGAACGCACCCTGCATAGTCTTCATCGACGAGATCGACGCGGTCGGCCGTCATCGCGGCGCCGGCCTCGGCAACGGCAATGACGAGCGCGAGCAGACGCTCAACCAGCTTCTCGTCGAGATGGACGGCTTTGAGGCCAATGAGGGCATCATTATCGTCGCCGCCACCAACCGGCCCGACGTGCTTGACCCCGCATTGCTGCGTCCCGGCCGCTTCGACCGGCAAGTAGTCGTGCCGCGTCCGGATATCGAGGGCCGTCAGAAGATTCTGGGCGTGCATATGGCCAAGGTGCCGCTGGCGCCGGACGTTGACGCGCGTACCATCGCGCGCGGCACGCCGGGCTTCTCGGGCGCCGATCTCGCTAACCTCGTCAATGAGGCAGCCCTTCTTGCAGCGCGCAAGGGCAAGCGCCTTGTCGCGATGAAGGAGTTTGAGGAGGCCAAGGACAAGGTCATGATGGGCGCCGAGCGCAAATCCATGGTCATGACCGAGGAAGAGAAGAAGGCGACCGCCTATCACGAGGCCGGCCATGCGCTTGTCTCGCTCCACGTCCCCGGCTGCGATCCGCTGCACAAGGTGACGATCATTCCGCGCGGCCGCGCGCTGGGCGTGACGTGGAACCTGCCCGAGCGCGACCGCTATTCGATGACCATGAAGCAGATGAAGGCGCGGCTCGCGCTCTGCTTCGGCGGACGCATCGCGGAACAGCTGATCTACGGCCAGGATGAACTCAACACCGGGGCGTCCAACGACATCCAGCAGGCCACTGACATGGCCCGTTCGATGGTGATGGAATATGGCATGAGCGAGAAGCTCGGCTGGCTGCGCTATCGCGACAATCAGGATGAGGTGTTCCTCGGCCATTCGGTCGCACGCTCGCAGACCGTGTCCGAGGAGACCGCGCGGCTGATCGATCAGGAGGTTCGCCGCCTGATCGAGGAAGCCGAGGCGGCCGCACGCAAGGTGCTGACCGATAATCTCGACGAACTGCATCGTCTGGCCGGCGCCCTGCTCGAATTTGAGACGCTGACCGGCGACGAATCCAAGCGCGTGATCGCGGGCGAAGATATCGGCCGTGGCGACGCCGGGACCAAGTCTCCGCTCGCGCTCGGCTCGGGCGGCTCCTCGATCCCGAAAAGCAAGCGGCCGAAAAGCGGCGGCGGCTGGTCGGGCGATCCGGCGCCACAAGGCGCCTGACGCTAACAATCAAGAAAGGGCTTCACCGGTCAGACCAGTGGAGCCCTTTTCTTTATTCCGCGACACTCAACTTGGACGGCGTCATCAGCGCCGGCTCGCGCTCATGGGGGCGACCAACCGCCGCTCCAACCAGCAACAGCGTGGGATCGTCGTTCCCGATCGTTCGCACCAGAAAAGCGAGCGCATTGAGCTGACCCCGAATAATGCGCTCATTTGGAAGAGACGCATTGACGACCACCATCACCGGAGTGGAGGGTTTGCAGCCTGAGAGAATCATCTGCCGTGCGATTTCCGGTGCCGCTAAACGGCCCATGTAAATCGCAAGTGTCGCACCGCCCTTGGTAAGCGCGCGCCAGTCATGCTCCTCCAATTCCTGATCGCACGTGTGCGCCGTAAGGAAGATCAGTTTTCTGGCCGCCCCCCGCAATGTGAGGGACGCAAGTCCACCCGCAGCCGCTGCGCTCGCCGCAGTGATACCGGGGCAAATCTGCACGGTGACGCCATGGGCATGGCAATGATCGATTTCCTCGGTTGAACGTCCGAAGATCGAGGGATCGCCTCCCTTGAGCCGGACGACACGCTTGCCCGATTTTGCCGCGGCGACGATCAGGTCGTTGATCGTTTCCTGATCCTTCGAATGACGGCCGGAGCGTTTGCCTACGCTGACAGCTTCACACTCTGAGCGAACGAGCGACAATATGGCTGGCCCGACCAAGGCGTCGTAGAAGACGATGTCGGCGGCGGCGAGGAGGCGTTCGGCCTTGCGGGTGAGGAGGTCCGGGTCGCCGGGGCCGGCGCCGACCAGCCAGACCGTACCGGGTACGATCAAGTCATTCTGCTGCATGGACTTTTTCCTCCACGGATTCGGCGAGGATACGGGCGAGCGCGGGACGGCAGGAGCCGCAGTTGGTGCCCGCGCCGAGCGACTTGCCGATCGCGGCGACGTCAGTGAGGCGCTGGTCGGCGATGACAGCGACGATCGTTTTCAGGCCGATGTCGAAACAGACGCAGATCACCGCGCCGCGATCGGGTTGCGCGCCGGGTGCGCGGCCGGCGAGGATCATGGGGCTCGCCTGCGGTTCGGAAAGCTGCGCGATCAGCCAGTCGCGCGAGGGGAGCTCGCCGTCTCGGGTGACGAACAGGACGGCGGACAGGCGGCCTTCGTTGAGGATCGCGATCCGGTTGGAGCCTCTGGCCTTGTCCACCGCTTCGACGCGCAGGCCATTCGGCAGGCAGCTTTCGAGCAGGGTGGGATCACCCTCCCCGGCCAGTTCGTACAGCGCGCCGCCGGGAACGGTGATCTTCGTTGCCCAGAGGCTTGGCGGCCATGCGGGCGCTTCGCCGCGCACGATGAGGAAGCCGCGCCATGCGATGGCGACCTTCTGGATGCGGGCAGGCGTGGACTTGAAGCCGGGCTGGCCGGAATAGGGATCGGTCAGCGGGCGCGGCAGCAGGCCGGTGCGGCCGCCGGTCGACTGGCAATCGGTCCAGTGGATCGGGGTGAAGATCTCGCCGGCGCGCTGGCCTTCGCTTTTGAGGACGCGGAACAGGCTCTCGCCCTGTGCGCTCGAAACACGGGCAATGTCGCCGTCCTTGAGGCCGAAGGTCTCGCAATCATAGGGGTGGACCTCGACCAGCGGCTCCTCGCGATGGCGGGCGAGCCTGGGCGACAGGCCGGTGCGCGTCATCGTATGCCACTGATCGCGATAGCGGCCGGTGTTAAGGGTCAGCGGCCAATCCGTCAGCGGCGCGGCGAGTGACGCCTGACGGACGGCGACGAGGCGGGCCTTGCCATCGGGAGTCGGAAAATGGCCATCCGCAAAGGGGATTCCGCCCCAGAGAAACGGCTCCATGGCGTCGTAAT
Source organism: uncultured Sphingomonadaceae bacterium (assembly GCA_964383565.1). Classification (GTDB taxonomy): domain Bacteria; phylum Pseudomonadota; class Alphaproteobacteria; order Sphingomonadales; family Sphingomonadaceae; genus CANJQJ01. The sequence continues at coordinate 14,882 of CAYLIK010000043.1, read as the reverse complement.
CATCATTGCCGATGGCGGCCTGCGCGCCCAGATCGAACAGCCTCGCGCCGCCATTCTGATAGGCTGAGAGGCGCGCATGTTCGCGGTAGATGTCGGCGGCGTTGCTGTAGGCGAACGCGGTGCCCCAGCCCATGCGGGCGGCGACCTGCTTCAGGGCCCACCAGTCCGGCTTCACCTCCGCCGGTAAGGGCAGAAAGGCGCGCTGGCGGCTGATCCGGCGTTCGCTATTGGTGACGGTGCCGTCCTTTTCGCCCCAGCCCGCCGCCGGCAGGCGGACATGGGCGAAGCGGCTGGTGTCGGTGTCGGCGATCATGTCCGAGACGACGACGAACGGGCAATCGGCAAGCGCGTCGCGCACCATGTGGGCGTCAGGCATGCTGACGGTCGGGTTGGTCGCCATGATCCAGAGCGCCTTGATCCGGCCATCGCGGACAGCGCGGAACAGGTCGACTGCCTTGAGGCCGGGTTTGGAGGCGACGGTTTGTGTTCCCCAGAAGCGGCCGACGCGGGCGACATTCTCGGGCGCGAAATCCATATGGGCAGCGAGTGCCGAGGCCAGCCCGCCAACCTCGCGACCGCCCATGGCGTTGGGCTGCCCGGTGATCGAGAAGGGCGCGGCGCCGGGCTTGCCGATGCGGCCGGTGGCGAGGTGGACGTTGATGATCGCATTGACCTGATCGGTGCCGGTCAGCGACTGGTTGATGCCCTGGCTGAACATCGTGACCGTGCGCGGGTTGGCGGCGAACAGATCATAGAAGCGCCTGAGGTCGGCGGGCGGAACATCGCAGGTCCGCGCCACCGACCACAGGTCACTTCCTTCTCCGAGCATGTCCCAGAAATCGGCGGGCGTCGAAACGCTGGCCGCCAGAAAATCCTCATCCACCAGATTTTCGTCGCGGCAAAAGCCAAGCAGGCCGTTCATCAGCGCGACGTCGCTGCCGGGGCGGATGGCGAGGTGGAGATCGGCATCCTCGCAGGTTTCGGTGCGGCGCGGATCGATGACGATCAGCTTTGTGCCGCGCTTTTCGCGTGCGGCCTGAATGCGCTGATAGACGATCGGGTGGCACCAGGCGGTGTTGGAGCCGACCAGCACGATCAGATCGGCCTCGTCGAGATCGTCATAGGTGGCTGGGACGATATCCTCGCCGAACGCGCGGACGTGACCGGCGACGGCGCTCGACATGCACAGGCGCGAATTGGTGTCGATGTTGGACGAGCCGATGAAGCCTTTCATCAGCTTGTTCGCGACATAATAATCTTCGGTCAGGATCTGGCCGGAGACGTAGAAGGCAACGCTGTCCGGGCCGTGGCGGGCGATGGTGTCCCGAAAGCGTTTCGCGACGAGATCGAGCGCGTTGTCCCAGCTCGCGCGGCGCTTGCCGATCATCGGGTGGAGGAGACGGCCTTCGAGGCCGACGGTCTCGCCGAGATGGGTGCCCTTGGAGCAGAGTTTGCCTAGATTGGCGGGGTGGTTGGGGTCGCCCTTGATTTCGACTGAGCGCGGGCCGGTGGGGGTCGCGCTAATGCCGCAGCCGACGCCGCAATAGGCGCAGGTGGTGCGGATGGCAGTCACCTCCCTCTCCCCGGCGGGGAGAGGGTCGGGGTGAGGGGGAGCGAAGCCTTGGCCGAGCGTCCGACCTCAAAGTGGGATACCCTCACCCAACCCTCTCCCGCAGGGAGAGGGCTAAAGAGGGCCTTCGCCTTCATGCGGCCGCCTTCAGCGTGGAGGAGCGGCAGATCAGCACCCGCCCAGCCTCGATCTTGACCGGGATCGTGGGGGTGCAGCCCTTGTCCTCGCCTTGCGCCTCGCCGGTGGCGAGCGCGATGTTCCAGTTGTGGAGCGGGCACGAAACGCTGTGGCCGTGGACGATGCCCTGGCTGAGCGGACCCTTTTTATGCGGGCAGCGGTTGGCGAGTGCGAAGACGCGGTTGTCGCTGGTGCGGAAGACGGCGATCTCCTCGCCGCCTTCGACCGGCACGGTGCGCGCGCCGCGGACCGGGATTTCGTTCAGCCAGCCGATGTCGAGCCAGTCTCCGATCATGTCTCTTACTCCGCCGCTATCGGAAAGAATTGCGCCATGTGGCTGTGGTGCTCGCGCTCGATGCCCGCCGCGCGTTCAGCCCAGGGATCGTCCTGGCTGAAGCTCTGCGACACGAGAAAGCGGGCGCGGAGTGCCTCGCGGCCTGCTTCATCGTCGACGATGCGGCTTTTCACGTAGTCGACGCCGACGCGTTCGATCCACGGTGCGGTGCGTTCGAGATAGCGGGCTTCCTCGCGGTAAAGCTGGATGAAGGCGGCGCAATAATCGAGCGCCTCGCGTTCGGTCGCGACCTTGCACAAAAAATCGGTCGCGCGGACCTTGATGCCGCCATTGCCGCCGACGCTCAGTTCGTAGCCGGAATCCACGCAGACGATGCCGAAATCCTTGATCGTCGCTTCGGCGCAATTGCGCGGGCAGCCGGAGACCGCGATCTTGAATTTGTGGGGCATCCAGCTGCCCCAGGTCATCCGTTCGGTTTTTATGCCGAGGCCAGTCGAATCCTGCGTGCCGAAGCGGCACCATTCGGAGCCGACGCAGGTCTTCACCGTGCGCAGCGCCTTGCCATAAGCGTGGCCCGAGACCATGCCGGCGGCATTGAGATCGGCCCAGACGGCGGGCAAATCCTCCTTCTTGATGCCGAAGATATCGAGCCGCTGGCCGCCGGTGACCTTGACCAGTGGCGCGTTGTATTTCTCGACCACGTCAGCGATCGCGCGCAACTCCTTCGGGTTGGTGACGCCGCCCCACATGCGCGGGACGACTGAATAGGTGCCGTCCTTCTGGATGTTGGCGTGCAGGCGTTCGTTGACGAAGCGGCTTTGCTGATCGTCGACATACTCGCCGGGCCAGGCGCAGAGCAGATAATAGTTGAGCGCGGGGCGGCAGGACGAGCAGCCGTCGGGCGTCGACCAGCTGAGTTCCTGCATGACCTGCGGGATTTCCTTGAGGCCGCGCTCGACGATCGCCTTGCGGACATCGTCGTGGCCGAAGGACGTGCATTTGCACATCGTCTTGATCGCGCGTTCGCCGGAATAATCGTCGCCCAAGGTGAGAGCGAGGAGATTTTCGACGAGGCCGGTGCAGGAGCCGCAGGAGGCGGACGCCTTGCAGGTGGCGCGGACGGCATCGAGCGTCGCCGCCCCCTTGCCGATGCAGGCGACGACCTTGCCCTTGCTGACGCCGTTGCAGCCGCAAATCTCGGCATCGTCCGAGAGCGCCGCAACGGCTGCCTTAGGGTCCGCTTGCCCCCCTCCCGAGGCGAAGGCTTGGCCGAAAATCAGCACGTCGCGGATCGAGGAGATGTCCTCACCCTTTTTCAGAAGATCGAAATACCAGTTGCCGTCGGCGGTGTCGCCGTAGAGCACCGCGCCGACGAGCTTGTCGTCCTGCACGACGACGCGCTTGTAGACGCCGCGCGAAGCATCGCGGAGGACAATGTCCTCGGCCCCTGCCCCGCCAGCGAAATCGCCCGCCGAGAAGACGTCGATGCCTGAGACCTTGAGCTTGGTTGAGGTGACCGAACCGCGATAGCCGGTGGGCTTTTCGACAAGGCCGTCCGCCAGCGCGCGACACATCTCCCAGAGGGGGGCGACGAGGCCGTAGACATTGCCGTCATGCTCGACGCATTCGCCGACGGCGAGCACGTCTTCATCGGATGTAACCATATGATCGTCGACCTGGATGCCGCGACCGACCGCCAAGCCCGCTTCGCGGGCCAGCGCGACAGAGGGGCGGATGCCGACCGCCATCACGACGAGGCTGGCCGGGATCACACGACCGTCCTTCAGGCGGACGCCCTCGACCTTGCCGTCGCCGAAGATCTCGGCGGTGTCGGCGCCGGTGAGGATGGTCTGGCCGCGCGCTTCGAGCGCTGACTTGAGCAGCCAGCCGGCGGCTTCGTCCAATTGCCGCTCCATCAGCGTCGGCATGATGTGCAGCACCGTGACCTTCATGCCCCGAAGCGTCAGGCCATGCGCAGCCTCCAGCCCGAGCAGACCACCGCCGATCACCACCGCATCGCCTCCGCGATCGGCGGCGGCGAGCATGTGATCGACATCGTTCATGTCACGGAAGCTGATGACGCCCGGCAGATCCTTGCCCGGCACGGGGATGATGAAGGGATCGGAGCCGGTTGCGATCAGCAGCTTGTCGTAGGGGACGGTGCGGCCAGATTTAGCCGTGACCGTTTTCGCCGTGCGGTCAATCGCCACGACCGGATCGGCGACGATCAGCTGGATCTTGTTGTCGGCGTACCAGGCGCGATCGTTGATGACGATCTCGTCGAAGCTCTTCTCGCCCGCCAGCACCGGCGAGAGCATGATGCGGTTATAGTTCACATGCGGCTCGGCGCCGAAGATGGTGACGCGGTAACGCCCGGCGTCACGCGCCAGCAGCTCCTCGATCGCGCGGCAGCCCGCCATGCCGTTACCGATGACGACGAGGTGCGGCACGGCGCGATCGGCGGTGTCGCTCATCGCCTCATCCGTTGCTGTATCATGCCCCTGGAAATCCATGTTTACGCTCCCCGGTACAAAAGGTCAGATGCGGACGCTGGCGGCGGCCGCCCAGCTTGCGCGCCACTTGCCCTTGACGATGCTGAGGCAGGCGAAGGCGAGCAGCGAAAGCCCGGCGAAGATCAGGAAGCCGGGCTGGTAGCTGCCCGACAGCTGCTTCGCGAAACCCAGCGACGAGGCGAGGTAGAAGCCGCCAATGCCGCCCGCCATGCCGACAAGGCCGGTCATGACGCCGATCTCCTTTGAGAAGCGCTGCGGAACGAGCTGGAACACCGCGCCGTTGCCGGTGCCGAGCGCGAGCATTGCGAGGACGAAGAAGCCGAGCGCGGTCGCGACGGTCGGCGCGGCGCTGACGCCGGCCAGCATGATCGCGGCGATAATGTAGACGACCGAGAGCGTCTTCACGCCACCGATCGAATCCGCCAGCGCACCGCCGATCGGGCGGATCAGCGATCCGGCGAAGACGCAGGCGGCGGTGGCGTAGCCCGCCATGATCGGGGTCAGGCCGAACTGATCGGTGAAGTAGATCGGAAGCGACGCCGCAAGACCCACGAAACCGCCGAAGGTGACGCCGTAGAAGAGCATGAACCACCAGGCGTCGGCGGTCTTGAGCGGCTCGAAATAGTCGATCAGGCGCTTGGGTGCGGGTGCGTTCGGCGCGTCCTTGGCCATGAAGAGATAGGCGACCAGTACTACCGTGAGCGGGATGCAGGCCAAGCCCAGCACCGCGTTCCAGCCGAACAGCTTGGCCAGCGTCGGCGCGAACAGGGCAGCGAGCACGGTGCCCGAATTGCCCATGCCGGCGATGCCCATCGCCTTGCCCTGATGTTCGGCCGGATACCAGCGGCTGGCGAGCGGCAGCGCGATCGCGAAGCTGGCGCCCGCGAAACCGAGGATCATGCCCAGCGCAAGCGTGCCACCGAAGCTGCTGACGCCGAAGAACCAGGCCGTAAACAGACCGGCGATCACGATCACCTGGCTGATCGCGCCGGAGCGCTTTGGCCCGATGCGATCGACCAGCAGGCCGTTGACCACGCGCAGAATCGCGCCGGCAAGCGTCGGGGTCGCGACCATCAGCCCCTTTTGCGCAGGGGTCAGGCTCAGTGCCGCCGCGATGTCCGGCGCGAGCGGGCCGAGCAGCACCCACACCATGAAAGCCAGGTCGAAATAGAGGAAGGCGGCGATCAGCGTGGGGCGGTGGCCCGCCGACCAGAAGCTGCTTTCCGTCTTTTCCCTGGTGGCATCCCAGAATGTCGTCGCCATTACCTGTCCCCGAAACGCAAAAAGCCGCTGTCGATCCCGGCGCGAGGCAGGAATCGAACAGCGGCTTTGCTGACTGTTGCTGGTAATAAGTCAGCCCGGCGTTGGGCTTTCCTCAGTTGCCGCCATTATCATGCGATTCGGGCTATGGCGCAACCCTGTATTTGCCGCAGTGCATCATTTCAGAACGCCCACTCGATCGAGGCCCAGATCTTGCGGGTGTCGGTCGCAAAAGCCTTGGCGTTGTAATCGGCATATTTGAGAGTGAACGTGTATTTCTTCACCTTGGCGAGCAGTTGGAGATTGATCTCGTCGCCATAGTCCGCGCCGAGGCGATCGGCCTTGTAGTCATGATAGACCGCCGTGATGCCGATCACGTCGAACGGGCCGACCTTCTTCCAGCCATAGCCCGCCGAGCCATAGAGATCCTTGATCCCGTTGGCTGGCGTGACGAGGAACTTGTCAGCCCAGCCTTGGAACTTGTGCATCGTGGCGAGCGGGGTCTGGAGAGCGAAACCGCCCGCGAAGGGCAGACCCGTCGCCTTGGTGGTGACGCTGCCGTCGGCGCCCAGCACTTCGTAGCCAATGCCGAGCTTGAAGGCTTTCACCTCTAGGCCGGCTTCCGCAAGATAATAATCGGCGGAATAATCGATCGTGCTGGTGCCGATATCGGACTGTTTGGCGTAGCTGGCCGTGTAGGTGAGCTTCACCACTTTCGAGAGCGGGTATGCACCCATGAAGCGACCGCCGAAGGTCTGGCTGGAATTGCGGAGGAGCGCGGCGGCCGGCTCGTCCTGATCGACGCGATAGTAGAAGCCGGTCAGCGTACCGATCTTTGTGGTGTAGGCGAGGCTCGCGAAGACATTGTCGCCCTTGATCGCCTGCGGGCGCGGCGGCGTGGTGGCGAGCGTACCGTCGATGCCCCAGATGGTGCGGGCGGACCAGGCGTAGGTGACGTCCAGCTTGAGGTTCTTGACGCCCGACCATTCGACGCGGGCGGCATCGAAAGTCTGTTCGTTATCGCGCCAGCCGACGGCGCCGACGAAGCGCTGGTCGTCGAGATTGATCCGCTGGCGACCGGCGGTGACGACCGTCTTTGGAATGCCCTTGAACTGGAGCTGGAGCCGGTTCAGCTCGACATTCTGCGGATCGGCGACAACGCCATAGGCGGTCTTGCCGTTGAGTCCGCTATTATATTTCTCGCTGATCGCCAGCGTACCTTCGGCTTCGGCGAGGAAGGAGAAGGGGCCGCTGCTGAGTTCGTAGCCGGCGCGGACGCGCGCCGTGATGGCATCGGCCTCGCGGGCGACGCCGGCCTGATCGACATTTTCGTAGCGCAGGCGCGTGTCGATCAGCGGCTTGAACTTGATCGGTTCGGCCAGCAGCGGCGAGCCTATGGCGGCGCAGGAAAGCAGGCAAAGCTGTAGCGTTCTCATTTTTCCCCCTTTTGGAAATGAGCTTGGTTTTATGGAATTTTCAGGCGCCCTCTCCCGGGGCGCGTCCGCGTCAGGCCGCTTCGTCGAGCGGGTTTGAATATCTCTGATGCAGGAAGTGCAGGATCGCGTGCCGGGCGTGATTATAGTCGGGCAGTTCGGCTGCCTCGATCCGGTTGCGCGGACGTTCGAGCTTGATGGGCAGATCCTCGCCGATGCTGGCGGCGGGGCCGTTGGTCATCATCACCACGCGATCGGCGAGCAGCACGGCCTCATCGACATCATGGGTTATCATGACGACGGTGGTGTGGAGCTGGGACTGGATCTCCATCACCGTATCCTGAAGGCTGGCGCGGGTGAGCGCGTCGAGCGCACCGAACGGCTCGTCCATTAATAGCACGCGCGGCTGCATCGCGATGGCGCGGGCAATGCCGACGCGCTGCTTCATGCCGCCGGAAATCTCGGCTGGCCGCTTGGTCGCGGCATGCCCCATATGGACCAGTTCGAGATTGTGATGCACCCAATCCTTGCGCTCGGCCTTGCTCTTGCCGGCCATCGTCTTGTCGACGGCGAGACGGACATTCTCCTCGACCGTAAGCCAGGGAAGCAGCGAGTGATCCTGAAAGATCACCGCGCGATCCGGCCCCGGCCGATCGACGGTTTCGCCATCGAGGAACACCACGCCGCGCGCTGGTTTTGTGAGACCCGCGATCACATTGAGGAGCGTCGATTTACCGCACCCCGAATGGCCGATCAGCGCGACGAACTGGCCCTGCTCGATCGAGAGATCGATATTCTCGACCGCCGTGAACGGCCCGTTGGCGGTCGGGAAGACGACGCTAATGCCTTCAAGCGCAAGATAGCTGCGGACTTTCATGATGCTGTCTCCTCAAGCACGGGAAATGCGGCGGCCGACGAAGGCGACCAGCCTATCGAGCGCGAACCCGGTCATGCCGATCCAGATCAGCGCGACGATCGTGTCGGTGAGCAGCGAGCTGTTGTAGCTGTCCCAGATGAAGAAGCCGATGCCGGTGCCACCCTGCACCATCTCGGCCGCGACGATCGCGAGCCAGCTCATGCCGACGCCGATGCGCAGGCCGGTGAACATGTAGGGCACGGTCGCCGGCAGCATGATCTTCACGAAATATTCGAACGGGTTGAGCGCCAGCACTTTCGCCACGTTGCGATAGGTCGGCGGGATATTCTGCACGCCGGTCGCGGTGTTGAGGATGACCGGCCAGATCGCGGTGATGAAGATCAGGAAGATCGCCGAAGGACCCGCCTGCTGGAAGATCGCAAGGCTGATCGGCAGCCAGGCGAGCGGGGGAATCGTCCGCAGCACCTGGAAGAAAGGATCAAGCGCGCGATAGGCGGTGCGGCTCTGCCCGATCAGCACACCGAGCGCGATGCCGATGATCGCTGACAGGCCATAGCCGTAGGCGACCCGGCCAAGGCTGGTGAGGATATGACCGGCGACCCCGACATCCCCGCCATCCTGAATGTGCAGGCCCCTGCCATCGACCGTCACGCCCTTGAACGGATTGACGATCACCTCATGGCTTTCGGTCCAGATCCGCGACGGGCTGGGCAACGACGCATCGTCGCCTGAGCAAGCCACCTCCCAGAAACCGAGCAGCACGATCAGCAGCAACAGGGTCGGCAGTATCGCCGAGGCGGTTTCGCCCAGACGAGTCAGCCAGGCAGGGCGGGCTTTGGCGGGCGGCGTGGGCATGGATGCCTTCACTTCCTCTTTCGGCGCCGAAGGGTGCCGGATGATCTCGGCACTTTGCCGCGCCGAGACATGTTCCGGCAACAGGCCGGCGCCGGTCTCGACAAGTGTCACGGGAGAACTGGACATGACCGCATTCCTTCAGAAGATCAGACCCGCTTGATGGCGAGGCTCTTGAGGTAGGCGTCGGGATTGCCCGGATCGAAAACCTTGCCGTCGAAGAATTTCTCGACGCCACGGCTATCGCCCTTGGGGATAAGATTGGCCGGCACCTTCGCGGTAGCGGCGGCCTTGCGCCAGATGTCCGCGCGGTTGACCTTCGCGAGCAACGCCGTCTTGTTGGTGGTCATGGGCAATTTGCCCCAGCGCTGGTTCTCGGTGAGGAACCACAGATCGTGGCTCTTGTACGGGAAGGACGCATTCTGCGCGAAGAACTTCATCTTGAAGGGCGCATTCTTGAAGACACGGCCGTCACCCATGGTGAAGTTGCCGGCGAGGCGATCCTGAATGTCGGTAACGGGCACCTTGAACCAGTCACGGCCGCCGACGATCTCGCAAAGTTTCGCTAGATTGGCCGGGTTGTCGCACCAGCGCTGGGCCTCGATCACCGCAGCCGTCAGCGCGATGGCGGCGCGCGGGTTCTGGGCAACCCAATCGCCCCGCATCGCGAAGGATTTTTCAGGGTGGTTCATCCACATCTGGCCGGTCGAAACCGCCGTATAGCCGATCTTCTGGGCGACGAGCTGGTCGTTCCATGGCTCGCCCACACAGAAGGCCTCCATCGTGTTCGCCTTCATGTTGGCGACCATCTGGGGTGGCGGAATGGTAATTACCTCCAGATCCTTGTCGGGATCGATTCCGCCGGCCGCCAGCCAATAGCGAAGCCATAGATCGTGGGTGCCGCCGGGGAAGGTCATCGCCATGGTGATCTTGTTGCCCGCAGCCTTACGCTTGGCGATGATGCCCTTCATTTTGGCGGCATCGAGATCGGCCTTCGCCGTCAGATATTCCTTCTCGACCGAGATCGCCTGCCCGTTGACGTTGAGCCGCGCGAGGATGTTCATCGGCACCGGCTTGCCCTGATTGATCGTGCCGAGCGTCAGGAAGTAGGGCATCGGCGTCAGGATGTGAGCGCCGTCGATGCCGCCGCCCGCCGACCCGAGCACGAGATTATCGCGAGTCGCGCCCCAGCTTGCCTGCTTGAGTACCTGCACATCGGGCATGCCATATTTCGCGAACAGGCCGAGTTCCTTGGCGATGATAAGCGGGGAAGCGTCGGTGAGGGCAATGAAACCGAGCTTCGCGCCTTTCACCTCCGGACCGGGGCCAGCGGCAAAGGCGCCGGATGGAAAGGCGGTGTTGATCGCGCCGAACAGTGCGGTTGTCGCCGCCGCGCCGCCGAGTTGTACGAAGGATCGGCGATTCACCGCCGGCGTCTCCGGACTGTTGGTGTTGCGGTCGTCGTCGTGGCTATCCGTCATTCCAATTCCCCCAAAACGAAAAAAAGCCGCGCGACGAGAATATGCTCTCTGTCGGCGGCGACTTTGCCTGATCTGTCTAAGATGAGCCTGACCCACCCGTCATTGGGCGGTCGGCTTATGTCGGGGCAGCTCTGCCCCGTCGCGGCGGAAACTGCCGATGATTCGGGATCATTGCAAGGGGCTTTTTCGCATCCGCAGCATCTTTCGTTGCGATGCAGCTATTTTTGGCTGAAACCCGCCAGATAGCGATCGATCGCACCGGGATCGAACACCCGCTCATCGAAGAAGCGGTCAGGCCCGAGCGTCAGAGCGCCGCGATGGGAGCCGACCGCAGTCGGCGTCGACAGCGCCCCTTCAAGCTTCATGCTGGCGCCGGGCATCGGCTGGGCGGCATCAGCCAGTGCGCGGCGATAGACGTCCGATCGGAATATGGCCGCAGCATCCCGCTCGGCGGTTTCGCTGGCCTCGATTTCGCCCCAGCGCACGAGCTGGGAATAGATCCACAAAGCCTGACTGCGCCACGGAAAGGCGGTGGCTTCCCGATGGAACAGCATGAAATCCGGCAAATCCACGGCCACCTCGCCGGGCCGCAAGATGATATGGCCGCTCAGCGCGGGCATCAATCTTTCAGCCGGCTGGCCCACATAACCTGGTTGCGCCAGAAGCGTGGCCAGCTCCTCGCGGTTGTCGTCGCACCATTCGGCAGCCTGCGAGAGGGCGACGAGCAAACGATCGACAATCTCGGGATTATCCTCCATCCAGTCGGCGCGGAACCCCAGCACCTTTTCGACTCCGCGCCGCCAGATGCGCGAGCCGACGGCGACGATCTCGGCCAATCCTTCGGCAACCGCGACGCTGCTCCAGGGCTCGCCGGCGATGAAGCCATCGATCTCCCCTGCCCTCAACGCCCCGGCCATCAGCGAGGGGGGAAGGACACGCAGCGTCAGGTCGCGATCCGGATCGATCCCGGCATAAGCGAGCCAGTAGCGAAGCATCAGCGCGTGGCTGGAGAAACGGTGAACGATGCCGACGATCGGCTTGCGGTGATGCAATCCGATGGCGGCGGCGAAATCGTGAGCGGCCGCCACCGGATCGTTGATCCGTGAAACCGGATCGGGATCAAGCGCCGCCGCGAAGGCGGTCGACATTGCCAGCGCGTTGCCGTTCACATTGAGCTTGAACGGTGCGGCGAGCCTGGCGGGAGTCTGGCTCAACCCCAGCGTCACCGCGATGGCGAGCGGGGCAAGAATGTGCGCGGCCTCGACCTGACGATACACGAGCCGGTCGCGGAGCGTTGCCCAGGAGGTCGTGCGGACGAGGTGGAGATCGATGCCCTGCGCCTCGGCGAACCCCTTCTCCCGCGCGGCGATGAGCACGGCGCTGTCGGTGAGCGGCAGGAAGGCGATCGAAAGCGGCGTCATCAGGATCCCCCCAGCAAGTCGCTTGCCGTTATCAGCGCCTCGGCGACGTCCACGATGCGGCGGTTCTGGTTCATCGCGGTGGAGCGCAGCAGGGAATAGGCCTCGGCCTCGCTCAGCTTGCGCGTGTTCATCAGGATCGCCTTGGCGCGATCGATCGTCTTGCGCTCGGCGAGCGCGGTCTTCGCTTCGTTCAGTTCGGACTGCATCCGCGCGAATGCGTTGAAACGCCGGATGGCGAGATCGAGCACGGGCTTCACCCGCTCCTTGCGCAAGCCATCGACCACATAAGCGGAAACGCCTGCGTCGATCGCCGCGCCGATCATGGTCTCATCCGATTGATCGACGAACATGGCGATCGGACGGGCAAGCGCGCGGCTGACGGCCAGCATCTCTTCCAGCGTGTCGCGGCTCGGGCTGCCGAGATCCATCAATACGACATCGGGGGCCATCCGCTCGATACGCGCCACGAACCCGCTTTGCGGCGGTATGACGTGGATATCGTCATAGCCCGCTTCACGCAGGCCCTCCTCCAGCACCGTGGCGCGCAATCCGCTGTCATCGACAATCACGATCCGCATCGACCCCACCCTGCTCGGTGTCGCTAGGTGCGACTGATGTTGCAGCGCGTCAATACCGAACGCCGAGATTGTTGTGGCGAGATCTTGCACGAGCTTGCAGGGGAAACTTCTGTTGCGGGACTCTTTGGCTCGGGACTACAAGGCGCTCCATTCGTCAGTGCAGGGGCATAATGCCAAGCTCTCCATCCCCGGTTCAAACTGCGCCACGCCCCCGGGCATTGGCGCGCTGGCTGCTGATCGTGGCAGCGATCGTCTTCGTGATGGTGGTGATCGGCGGGATCACCCGGCTGACCGAATCCGGCCTCTCGATGGTGCGGTGGGAACCGATCTCCGGCATTGTGCCGCCGCTCAACCAGGCGCAGTGGCAAGCGGAATTCAGCGGCTATCAGGCTACCCCCGAATATCAAAAGATCAATCGCGGCATGACCCTGGATGAATTCAAGGACATCTTCTTCTGGGAATATCTGCACCGCCAGATTGGTCGGCTGATCGGGCTGGCGATGATCCTGCCGCTGGCCTGGTTCGCCTGGCGGCGCGCGATTCCGCAGGGTTACGGCTCGCGCCTGACCGCGCTCACCGCGCTGGTCGTGCTGCAAGGGGCGATCGGCTGGTGGATGGTCGCATCGGGGCTCGTGGATCGACCGGACGTGAGCCATATCCGGCTTTCGATTCACCTCGTCACCGCCCTGATCTTCTTCGCTGGCCTGATCTGGACCGCGCTCGATCTGTTCGATCACGACCGGAATCCGGATATGCGACCGGCGCGGCTGCACACGCTGCCGGCCGCGGTGCTGCTGATCCTGGCGATTCAGATCACGCTCGGCGCCTTCACGGCGGGGCTCGACGCGGGCTTCGCCTTTGCGAGCTGGCCGCTGATGGGCGAGAGCCTGTTCCCGGCCGGCGGATGGCATTTTCACCTGAGCGTTATCGAGAATGTCCGCGACAACCCGATCGTCGTGCAGTTCCTCCACCGCTGGTGGGCATGGGTAGCCGCTGCCGGCGCTATCCTGCTCGCATTCAAGGCGCGACGGAAATGGCCGAGGGCAATCCTTATCGTAACCGGTCTGGTGGCCGTGCAGATCCTGCTTGGGATCGAGACATTACTTTCGGGCGTCGCCATCCCGATCGCGGCGGCGCATCAGGCAGTCGCAGTGCTGTTGCTCGGGACGCTGGTGCTCTCCGCGCACAAGCTCGGCGAACGGGCATGACACAGATCGCGACCGTCTACGCGGTCTTCGCCACCACCGATGAAGCCGAGCGGATTGGACGGGAAATGATCGAGCGCGATCTCGCCGCCTGTATCAATATCCTCGCCCCCTGCCGCTCAATCTATCGCTGGCAAGGCGCGATCGAGACCGCCGAAGAAGCGCCCGCATTGTTCAAAGTCCGCGCTGACCGGGTCGATGCTTTGGTCGCCGCAATCGCATCGATGCACAGCTATGACGTGCCCGCGATCACCGTCTGGCCAGTCGTGCAGGCTGGTCCCGGCTATGCCGAATGGGTGGCCTCGGGTCAGATTTTGGGCTGATAGGTCTGTTCTAACGTGGGAAAGGCCCGCGTCCGCACGTCGGCGGCATAGGCAGCAGCGGCCTCGGAGATCGCCCCCGCCATGTCGCCGAAGCGTTTCACGAAGCGCGGCGTTCGCTCGAACAGGCCCAGCATGTCCTCCGCCACCAGCACCTGCCCGTCGCACTGCGCGGACGCGCCGATGCCGATCGTGGGACATGGCACAGCTTGCGTGATCGCAATCGCGATCGGCTCCACCACGCCTTCCACGACGATCGCGAAACATCCCGCATCGGCCACGGCCTTGGCGTCGCCGACGATCTTGCGCTCTTCTGCATCGCTGCGTCCCCGCGCGGCATAGCCGCCGAGCATGTTGACCGCCTGCGGGGTCAGGCCGACATGCGCCATCACCGGAATACCGCGCACGGAAAGGAAAGCGATCGTCTCCGCCATCGCCTCCCCGCCTTCCAGCTTGACCGCCGCCGCGCCGGTTTCCTTGAGGACGCGCGACGCGCTGGCGAACGCCTGTTCGGGCGAGCCTTCATAGCTGCCGAACGGCATGTCGACGACGACAAGACTGTGATAGCTGCCCCGCACCACCGCCGCGCCGTGCGCGCACATCATGTCAAGGCTGACCGGGATGGTCGAAGGCAGGCCATAAATCACCTGCCCCAGACTGTCGCCGACCAGCAGCATGTCGCAATGCGGATCGAGCAGCTGCGCCATCCGCACCGTATAGGCGGTCAGCATCACCAGAGGCTCGGCGGTAACGCCATTCGCCTTGTGGGCGCGAACCGCAGGCACGGTGAGCCGCCGCATCGGCGCGGGCGTGGGATTCGCGCGGCTGGTCGAAGTGTCGATAGTGAAGGTCGTGGACATGGGGCCGCGCTACTCTTTTTCACCGGATTAGGCAAAATCA
>CAYLIK010000042.1:0-21506 GCA_964383565.1 uncultured Sphingomonadaceae bacterium | reverse complement strand
CGTTTGGCAACATCCTCTGCGATCACGCAGAGCATTTCAAACATAAGATTTGCGGCATTGAGGGCAGTGTGGCCCGTCGGGTCATACATTGGCGCAACCTCGCTAATGTCGGCGCCCACAAGCCACTTCCCGCGCAGGCTTCGCAACATCACTTGGCAATCGCGGACACTAAGGCCGCCAACTTCGGGTACGCCGGTTCCCATTGCATAGGCAGGATCCAGGCCGTCTACGTCAAAGCTAATATAAGTGGGGCCGTCACCAACAACACGATCGATTTCTCGGATGACAGCGGCTCTGCCCAATTCTTCGTAGTCGTCCATCGTGATGACGCGCATACCAGAATCGTAGCTAAACTTAAGATCGTCATCGCCGAAGCGGCTCCCCCGCAATCCGATTTGGATGGTTCTCTCGGGTTCGATCAAGCCTTCTTCAACGACACGACGAAACGGGGTCGCATGGTTGATCTTGGTTCCCAGCAATTCATCCAGTGTGTCTGGGTGGGCGTCGAAGTGCACTACACCAACCGGGCGCGCCTTCGCGATCGCGCGCAGAATAGGCAGCGGAATTGTATGATCACCGCCAATGGCGATTGGCACTGCACCCACGGTATGCAGGGACTCAAAGAAGCTTTGAATGCTGTCCAAGCTCCGCTGTTGATCCAGAGCATTAACCGGTGCGTCACCGACGTCCGCGACGTTGCACAGCCGGAACGGCGCTACTCCGCTTGTGGGATGCACCTGACGAATGATCCTGGACGCCTCGCGCACGGCGGCGGGCCCCAGGCGCGCTCCCGTACGGAAGTTTGTGCCCAGATCGAAAGGAACGCCAACAAGGGCGATGTCCAGGTCGGAGGTGGCGTCCTTTTGCCGTGTCCGCATGAAGGTAGCCACCTCGGCAAAACGCGGGACTAGTGACGCATCATGGGGTTGAAAGTTGGGGTCGTTCCGCATGTTGAATTCCTTCATCAGGACCGTTGGGGTAGCGGAGCTGCGATTGCCAAATGGGTTCCGGCATCAACCACCAACAGATGACCAGTAACGGCTGGAGAAGTTGCCAACCAGAATACGCATTCGGCGACGTTCTGGGCTTCAACCGCAATGTTCAGCGCCGTGCCCGCCTTCATGCTTTCCTGCAGCGCCAACCACGTTTGGGGATCAACCCGGCGCTTCAGCCAATCGGTGTGAACGAAGCCCGGACAAACGCCGTTGACCCGGATCGCCGGCGCAAGACTGCGGGCCAAGCCAAGCGTAAGCGTATTGAGCGCTCCCTTGGACGCGGCATACGCAAGCGATGAGCCATACCCGGATATACCGGCATGCGATGACACATTGACCACGCTGCCCTTTGACGCTTCGAGCATTGAACGCGCCGCACGGATCATTTGGAAAGGTCCGCGACAATTGACCGAAAACGCGGCATCGAAGTCGCTGGTCGAAAGGGCGTCCAGGTCACGTCCATCGACAACGCGCGTGGTGCCGGCGCTATTAACAAGAATGTCCAACCGGCCCCATGTTTCACGGATATGTCCGGCAATTCGTCGGCAGTCGTCATCGCTTGTGACATCGCCTTGGACAAGCAATACCTCGGGACTAAGGGCACTGCACTGATTACGGACTTTTTGTGCCTCTTCATTGCGGGTATGAAAGTTGATTGCAACCGCGTAGCCCAGCTTAGCTGCGCGGAGCGCGCATGCCGCTCCGATACCGGAGGCACCGCCGGTGATCAGCGCGACACGTGCGGAAGGGGCCGTCATGCGGCAATCGAGAACCCGCGACGCGTCATCGTGTCGCTGAAATCGCGCAAAGTAAGTTCAAGTCGGTGGACCATTTCATCGGCTTCATCGAACGACGTCACGAGTGGGGGTGAAACCATAAACCAGTCGCCGAAGCGACCATTGTTGGTTCGGCGCGCGTATATCATGATGCCGTGATCCAACCCAATTCGCCGAATGGCTGAAGGAGCATTCACCTCTGTCGGGAAGGGGCGCTTTTGCGTGCGGTCCTGCACTACCTCGACAGCCATCAGCAAACCGCGGCCGCGAACATCGCCGATGATTGGCAATCGTTGCTGCGCATCGTTGAGCCGCGCTCGAATGTGTTGGCCAAGATCGCGCGCATGGGCAACAAGATTCCGCGCGCGTAACTCGGCTAAAACTGCAGATCCGACCGCGCAAGCAATTGGATTTGCATTTGCCGTATGAGCAAAGTTGAAACCGACCGAGTGTGCCAGCCCGTCTACGAGCTCACGTGATGCCAACATGGCGCCTAAGGGCTGATACCCCGCGCTTAGTCCTTTTGCCAACACGAGCACGTCGGGCCTGATGCCGGCCTCGTGCGCGGCAAGGAAGGTGCCGGTGCGGCCGGCCCCCGACATGACCTCATCGAAGATCAGGAACACGCCGTGGCGACGACAGATCGCTGCCGCGCCTTTGAGAAAATGTGCCGACAGAACATTGGCGCCGGTCGCCGTCCCACCAACAGGCTCAAGGACAAGTCCAAGCGAGCACTGGGGATTGCCAGCGACAATGCGTTCCTCGAACAACTCGAGGGTTTTTTGATCGTTGGCGGCTGCGTTGAGGCCGGGGTGAGGCCGGTACGACAGGGGGGCAGGTATGTGATCGGCAAAGACGGCCATGCCGGAAAACGTCTTTTCCACGGTCTCGTCACCCGAGATCGCGAGTGTGGCAAGAGTGCCGCCGTGGTAGGACGGCATCAGGCTGAAAATCCGCGTACGGCGTGCTTCACCTCGTGCAAGAGCAGCGACGCGGGCGAACTTGAGCGCCATATCCATAGCTTCGGAACCGCCGGAAACCAAGAAGCACCGTTCTAGACCCGGGCCGGCCATCGAACTGAGCTCGGCGGAAAAAGCGATGTTTTCCTCGGTGCGCGCGACGCGAGGGTACGCAAAACTGAGTCGTTTTGATTGGCGCAGTATTGCTTCCACGACACGAGAATTGCGGTGACCCAGGTTGCTCGCGACAGGGCCCGAAGAGATGTCCAGATATTGCTTGCCGTTCTTGTCGGTGAGGCGAACGCCCTCTCCATCCACAATGACAGGGTAAGGCCATTCGACGTCCCGGGCGTAGAAAACGTCCTGGGGCCCACCAGCGCCTGACCACATGACGGGGGAACGCTCGATCATGCAGCTTTCGGCTCAAGAGCGAACGCGTCGTTCGCTGTGGCCAATACGGCTTGGGCAAGAACACAGCAGCCCATTGCGACATCCTCGGGCGTCGCGCTTTCAGCCGCATTGTGGCTAAGACCGTCTTTGCAGGGGATAAAGATCATAGTGGTAGGCAGGGCCAGCGCTAGGTTGCAGGCATCGTGACCCGCGCCGCTGACTATGTCGGCGTAGTTAGCGCCCATGGATCGCGCCGCGCTTCTAACCCGCTCCACAAGCAAGGGGTGAAACCGGATGGCGGGTATCTGCACGCGCTCGGTGATCTCAATCTCCAGCCGGCAGCGCGCAGCCAGATCGGCGCTTGCAGACCGGAATTGCTGATCAAATTTGCTCAACAAGCCGGCATCCGGGTGGCGTAGGTCGACCGTCATTTCGATCTTGCCGGGCACCACATTGCGCGAGCCCGGCGATACGCTGAGCATGCCAACGGTCGCGCGCCCATCGGAATCAGCGGAGGCGATTTGGCGGGCGAGGAGGGCGATTTCAGCCGCGCCCATCAGCGCATCCCGGCGCAGGCTCATGGGGCACGGGCCGGCATGAGTCTCCTGACCTCGGATTACCAGGTCGTACCAGCGTTGTCCGACCGCCCCCGTCACAGCGCCAATCTGCCGGCCCTGATGTTCAAGAACGGGTCCTTGCTCTATGTGAAGCTCGAAATATGCATGGACATTGGCGGGAAAGAATGGGCGATCGCCGAGATACTGAATGGCTTCAAGGGATTCTTTCAGCGTTCGCCCGTCCGGATCGGTTAGCGAATATGCCTCGTCGAGCGGCAAGGCTCCGGTAAAGATACGTGAGCCAAGCATGGGCTTGAAGGTGACGCCCTCCTCGGCCGTCCAGTCGACAACCTCAACTGGGCGCAATGTGCGGACGCCGGCGGCGTTAAGCGACCTCAGCACCTCAAGGCCGGCTAGAACGCCATAGATACCGTCAAACTTGCCGCCTGTTGGCTGTGTGTCCAGGTGGCTACCAATCAAGACTGGTGGCAAGTCGTTCCGGGTGCCTGGGCGACGAATGAACAGGTTGCCGGCTCTGTCCACGGCGACCTCAAAGCCGTCCATCCTCGCCCAACCAGCAAATTGATTTCGGGCAAGACGATCGAGCTCGGTGAACGCCAGGCGGCAGACGCCGCCATCCTGCGTACCCCCGATCTTCGCCATTTCCATGATCGTGCCCCAGAGCCGGGAGCCGTCAATCTGCAACATGGCATACTTTCGTAAAACGAAAGTTGATTTTGATTGACGAAACATACTTGGCACAGCGAAACTTGTCTAGTCCCGAGTAGCGAAAGCAACCATCAATGTGGAAAAGGACAAGCACCCGAGAGTCTGCAACACGGTTTCAGCAGACCGTGCGCTCGCGCTGTTCCAGCCTGGTTGCCACTAGTCGCGGCAGCGGGCGTGCTAGCGCGTCAGGCCGGCAGAACGCCAGACGCATACGGAAAGCAACGTTTCAATGACCGGTGCCGCAAACTCGCTCGCTGCGCGAGACATCGCACATGTTGTGCACCCGTTCACCAATCTCCGCGCGCATCAGAACCGGGGGCCATTGATCATCACACGGGGGGAAGGCGTGTGGGTGTTCGATGACGCCGGCAATCGCTACCTTGAAGGACTTGCGGGCTTGTGGTGCACAGGGCTTGGCTTTAGCGAGAGGCGACTTGTCGAGGCTGCGCGCCGGCAACTCGAGCAGCTCCCCTTTACTCATGCGTTTGCGCACCGCTCATCCGAGCCGCTCATCGAGCTTGCAAGCCGGCTCGCGGCGATCGCGCCACGGCCGCTATCGAAGGTATTTTTCGTCAACTCGGGTTCCGAGGCGGTCGACAGTGCGATCAAACTGGTGTGGTACTACAACAACGCACGCGGCAAGCAAGGCAAGAAGCGCATCATCGGTCGTCGTCGCGCCTATCACGGGGTCAGTCTCGCCGGGGGCCACCTTACGGGCCTTGCGTATGCGCACCAGAACTTCGACCGTCCGATGGCCGATCGATTTCTACACGTGACGCCGCCTTGCTTCTATCGGGAAGGCCGTGCGGGCGAAACCGAGGAACAATTTTCCTCTCGACTCGCTGAGGAGCTCGATACGGTGATTTCGGCAGTCGGATCGGATACAGTCGCCGCCTTTTTCGCCGAGCCGGTCATGGGTGCTGGCGGCGTCCTGGTCCCTCCGACCAAATATTTTGACAAGATACAGGCGGTGCTCCGCAAACATGACGTTCTGCTGATTGTCGACGAAGTAATCTGTGGATTTGGGCGGACAGGCCGGATGTGGGGATCGGATACCTATGGCCTCCAGCCTGACATGATTGTGTGCGCAAAGCAGCTTTCCTCTGCTTATCTGCCGATCGCGGCGGTGCTGATGACGGACCGGTTTTTTGACGTGATAGCCGAGGAGTCCGATAAGGTCGGCGTACTAGGAATTGGATTCACCTACGGCGGGCACCCGGTATCTGCGGCAGTTGCTCTGGAAACTTTACGCATCTACGAGTCAGATCGAATAGTGGAGCGTGCAGCGCAGGCGTCTGGTCACTTCCAACGTCGACTATCCGCACTCGGACAGCACCCAATGGTAGGGGAAGCGCGAGGGGTAGGCCTGATAGGCGGAATCGAAATCGTCCGGAATAAGGCGACGAAGGAGCAATTTTCGCAATCGGCCAAAGCTGCCGCCCTCGTAGTCAGTAAATGCCTAGAGCTTGGCCTGATTTTGCGCGCACTCCCAGGCGACGTTGTTGGGATATGCCCACCGCTGATCATCACCCGAGAAGAAGTCGACTTTCTTTTCGATCGGCTGACAGCGGCGCTAGATGCTTCCAAGACAGTGTTGGATGGCTAATGCAATGATGCGCGCAGTCCGAGTGATTGCATGGGCGAGGTCGTCTCTCACTGCGGCGCGCGGAACGACGTCGTTGCCAAGCACGAATTGGCACCGTTGTTGCGCCACTGCTCTAAACGCGTGTAGCGGCTAACCGAAATTTGAATCTTTGGGGGATGCCAACAAATCTTGAAAGGGGGTCTTCGATGGCCAAGCACCATACAAGGCGATCCGTAGTAAGGTCGATCGGCTGCGCCGGTCTAACCGCGGCTCTCGGTCCGTTTGTCAGTCGTGCGGCCCGCGCTCAAGAGAAGCAAATCGTTTTGAGCAGCTGGGGCGGCAGCTTTCAAGAAGCACTTCGGAAAGCGTATTTTGAACCCTTCACGAAGGAGACCGGGGTCAAGGTCGTGGAACTGACCTGGGGCGGCCAAGGACTGGCCAAGCTCAAGGCTCAGGCCGAAGCGGGAAAGGTCGAGGTCGATGCCCTGGACGGCCCGCCGTTCTGGGCGGCAATCGGGCAAAAGACGGGGTTGCTGGACAAGATCAATCTGAGCGGGTTGCAGGACGCCGCTAGCCACGTCCCCAGCGCCATCGGAGACTATGGATACGCCTATGGTTCGGTTTCGTGGGGCATCGCCGCGCTAAAGAAAAGCTTCCCGAAGAAGACTCCATCGTCATGGCGTGACGTATGGGATCTGAAGTCGTTTCCGGGCCGTCGGTCGTTCTTTGGCCCGCTCGTGGCACGCCATATTGAATATAGCCTGATGGCGGACGGCGTGCCGGCCAGCAAGGTGAACCCCTTGGACGACGCCAAGGTCGATCGCGCGTTTCGCAAATGGGAGGAGCTAAAAGGAAAAGTTCCCGTTTGGTACCAGACGACAGCGCAGATGGAAGCGCTGTTGACCAATGGCGAGATTGACTGCGGAGAATTCTCGTCGGGTCGAGCGGGATTTCTGCAGTCGCAAGGGATACCGCTCAGTTTCGAATACAACGAAGCCGTGATGAATCTATTGACTTGGGTCGTTGCGAAGAATGCTCCGAACAAGGCTAATCTCGAGACTTTTCTTCGCTACTCAAGCCAGCCCGCGCGGCAGGCGGAGTTCGCCAAACTCACGTACCATGGGCCAACGAACAAGCGCGCGCTCGACTTGATCAAGGATGACCAGGTGCTCCGAAACTTGACGACCCATCCAGACAATCTTGCCAAGCAGGTCGAGCTCGACGGCGGCTGGTGGGCGGATAATCTTGGTAAGTTGGGGCCTCGATGGAACGCGATCACATCGGGTTAAAACAACCGCAATAAAAACCTGCGATCAAGGCCGTGAAAAAAGCGGAATTGCAAGTCAGCGACGCAAACGCAGACCTCACTTGTGGAGGAGCCCCAGTTGGGGCTCCTCGCGCTTCGCCAGAGCCGTTCCAGGTCGCGCTGGACGACAATGCCCCGGGTCTGGTGGTCGACCGGTTGGAGATGCGATTCGGTTCGTTCGTTGCGGTCCGCGACGTGTCGTTTATGGTTCGCAGGGGCGAGTTCCTATCGCTTCTCGGGCCAAGCGGATCAGGCAAGACGACGATCCTCCGCGCTGTCGGTGGGTTTGAGTATCCGACACGCGGGCGTATCCTCTTGAACGGGCGCGACGTCCAAAACTATCCTGCATACAGAAGAAATATTGGCGTCGTATTCCAAAAGTATTCCCTGTTCCCGCACCTTACTGCGGGAGAGAACGTCGAGTTTCCGCTTCGTCGTCGCGGTATCGAGCGAACCAAGCGGAAGCAGCAGGTCGAAGCGGTGCTTGACCTTGTCGGCCTTCGCGACCTTGTTGGCCGCTATCCCACGCAATTGAGTGGCGGCCAGCAGCAACGGGTCGCTCTTGCCCGGGCTATTGTCTTCGGGCCGGACATACTGCTCCTAGATGAACCATTGGGGGCGCTGGACAAGCAACTTCGTGAGCGCATGCAGGGAGAAATCCGGCGCCTGCAGCAGCAACTGCGCATCACGACCATTTTCGTGACGCATGACCAAAGCGAAGCGATGGCCATGTCGGATCGCATCGCGGTAATCAATCACGGCTCGCTCGAGCAGGTTGGAACGTCGGCCGAACTTTATCGTTCGCCGCGCAGCGAGTTTGTGGCCGGGTTTATAGGAGATTCAAACCTTATCCCCTGTGAGGTGCTAGAGGTGCGGCAGGGGCAGGCACGTTTGCGGCTGGTGGGCGGAGCGTTTGCCGAGACATGTGCAGTCAGCCAGCCCCAGGAGAAATCGAAGCTTCTTTTGCGGCCTGAAAGCATCAATCTTTCTCCGCGCGCCGAAGGCGCGGCACTGTCGGCCAATGAAATGGCTGGAACGGTGTCGATAGCCACATATCTGGGCGACATGACCGTCTACGTTGTCGACGTGTCCAGCGGATCCGTTCGAGTCAAAGAGATCAGCTCCGATTCGGCCCCGCGCTACCAGGTGGGGCAACCGGTTCGGCTCTCTTGGGACTGGAGGGAATCGGCGCTAGTTTCAACGAGTTCGCGAACATGAACGTTGAATTGGCGAACAGTAGCACCGGCAGCGCGGGGTACAAGAAGCGGCTTCCCCCCAGTTCATTGTTCTGCCTTGCGCTTCTCGCACCGGGCGTGCTTCTCGTCGGGGGTCTTTTCGTCTTTCCTATCGGTCGTCTTGCTGCGCTGAGCTTTGAGGCGCCTCTTTGGTCGTTGTCCATGTACGGACACCTCTTTACCGCAACAGACTACGCAACGGTGCTGGTCCGCACCCTTCGCGTCAGCGCTCTGGTGACGGCCGTATGCATAGTGCTCGGATACCCAATTGCTTACATGATGGTCAAGAGTTCCGCCATTGTCCGTGCCATCATCGGCCTGGCGGTCTTGCTTCCATTTTGGACCAGTCTCCTCGTGCGAAACTATGCATGGGTCTATCTGCTGCAGCGCCGCGGCCCGGTGAACGAAATGCTCGTCGCCTGGGGCGTGGTTCCGGCGCCGCTTCCGCTAATGTTCAATGAATTTGCCGTGGTGCTGGGCATGGCAAATGCCCTGCTGCCGTTCATGGTGCTTCCGATCTTTGTGTCTCTGCAGGCGCAGGAGCGCGCCTTGCTCGAAGCCGCGAACAGTTTGGGCGCCACGCCATCTGTTGGTTTTCTAACGGTAACGCTGCCGCTCAGTGTGCCGGGCATCGTTGCCGGAACATTGGTCATATTCGCGACCGCACTGGGCTTTTACGTGACGCCTGCACTTCTCGGCGGCGGACGCGTGCTGATGGCCGCCACCGATATCGTAAGGCAAATCGAGGAGCTGCTGAATTGGCCGCAAGCTGCGGCGGCCTCGATGGTATTGCTGGCTGTCGTGACAGTGGTCATCGGACTCTACTTGAAAGCTGCCGACCGGCTTTCGGGCATGGAATCAGACAATGCGTGAGCGTGGCCTCGTAGATTATGCGATGACGGTCGTGGGACTGTCGGCGATGATATTTCTTGCCATTCCAATCCTCATGATCTTTCCGCTTTCGATCGATCCCAATTTCATTCTGAAGTTTCCACCGACCGGGTTCACGTTCAAGTGGTATGAACGATTCTTCAACAGTGCGGATTGGATCAAATCGACCCTGCTAAGTCTTGAAATCGCAACCTACGCAAGTCTGCTTGCCACAGCGGTCGGAACGGCGGCGGCGATCGGGTTGGCTCGCTGGCCGCTACCCGGGCGAAAGGCGGGAACTGTCATGCTGATGTGTCCGATCCTATTGCCGCATGTCGTTGTGGCGATCGCAATCTACGGAATATATGTAAGCCTCGGCTTGGTGGGAACGAAGCATGGAATAGCGCTTGCGCATTCGGTGCTGGGGGTTCCGTTTGTCTTCTTGAACGTGACTGCCGCCCTCCGCGCCGTACCGCGTGATTATGAAGATGCAGCGGCGAGCCTTGGGTCGAATCAAATCGCAACCCTGATATTCGTAACCCTGCCGCTGATATGGCGAGGGGTGCTTGCTGGCGCCATTTTTGCGTTCGTTGTGTCATTCGATGAGGTGGTCATCGCCATGTTCTTGAGCAGCCCCAGCGCGATGACCCTGCCGAAGCGGCTCTTGGACGGCATCTTTTACGATCTCAGTCCCGTGCTGGCAGCGGTATCGGCAATCCTGGTTCTGTTCAACGTAACACTGGCTCTGGCGGGGCTATCGCTGGCGAAAATCCGACAGCGAACTACCGCGGGCGCTAACAATACGGGGTAACTTGGGAGAATCCGAACATGAAGCCGAACATTCTCTTCTTTTGCGCCGATGAACATACAAGGGGCGCCCTTGGCTGTTACGGCGCCCCCTTCATAAAGGCTCCCAATCTTGATCGGCTGGCCGCTTCGGGGTGCAGATTCGCTGCCGCCTACACGAATTCTCCGCTATGCGTGCCGGCCCGGGCCGCCATGATTACGGGCCGGTATGTGCATCAGATCGGCTGTTGGGACAACGGCCACCCGTACCATGGCACTCCAATCGGTTGGGCTCATCTTCTGCGTCACCGCGGATATCGGACGGTATCGATCGGCAAGAATCATTTTCGTAGCACGGATGACGACAACGGATTTGATGAAGAGCACCTACCAATGCATGTCAGGTGGGGTATCGGCGATCTATTTGGAATGCTGAGAAAGGAGCGCGCAACTTATCCAAATCTTGGAGCGGATCGAAAGACGGCGCCCAACGATCCATCAAAGATTGTTTTTGGTCCGGCGATGATGGCGGAAGTGGCCGGCTCCGGGGAAACGAACCACACGGAATATGATCGCCAAATTACGGCAGCGGCATGCCGGTGGTTAGCGCAGGACGCGCCGAAGTTAAAGGGGGAACCATGGGCGCTGTACGTGTCGATGGTTGCTCCGCACTTTCCTCTTGTGGCGCCGAAGAAGTTCTATGACCTCTACCGTCCTGAATCGCTGCCTTGGCCGATACACTACGAAAAAGACGAGCGCCCAAAGCATCCGGTGGTTCGTGCGCTCATGGAAATCTGGAACTACGACGATTTTTTCAATCGGGAGAAATTGCTGCGTGCACGCGCGGGCTACTATGGCCTGATAAGTTATCTCGATGACAACATAGGTCAGATTCTGAATGCCTTGGATCAGCAGGGATTCCGCAACGACACCTTGATCGTTTACACCAGCGATCACGGCGAGATGTTGGGCAACAAAGGAATCTGGAGTACTTCGGCGTTGTACGAAGATTCCGCGGGTATTCCGCTCTTGTTGTCCGGCCCCGGCGTGCCGAAGGGGCGCACTGTCGTCACGCCGGTTTCGCATGTAGACATACTTCCGACCCTATTGGAGGCTTCGGGCGGGTTGGACGAGGCGCAAAATGAGCGGCCGGGGCGCGCGCTCAACGGCCTGATTCGACGGGAAGAGCCGACGCGATACGTTTTCAGCGAGTATCACGCGGGCGGCTCGATTACCGGCTGCTTTATGGTTCGGTTCGAAAACTGGAAATACATCCACTATACCGGCTACGAACCGGAACTCTACGATCTGGCGGCCGATCCGCACGAAGGTAACGATTTATCGGGTGATCCGGCATACCGGCAGATTCGATACTTGTGCGAGCGGTTGCTCCGTTCGATCGTCGATCCCAAAAAGGCCACGGAATTGGCGTTCGCTGATCAGGTCGCGACCGTTGCACGGCACGGAGGTGTAGACGCCGTTCGGCGCCGTGGCCATCCTGGAGAGCATTCGATGGACCGAAATCTAGGCGTCGAGTAGGTCGCGCGCAGCAAACTTAAGTACGGGGAAACACCAATGAAGGCATACGAAGCGATCGCATCGGCCCTCGTTGAGGAAGAATGCGGGGCGATCTTCGGTCTGATGGGCGAAGGGAACATGCTGTTCTGGAACATATTGGGACGTGACGACGGCAAGGTCCGAATTTATCTGACACGCCATGAAGCGGCCGCCGTTGCTATGGCAGATGGGTATTCACGGGCCACGGGCCGAATTGGGGTAGCGACGGTCACCTATGGCCCTGGCCTGACACAGGTCGGTACATCCCTCATGGTAGCCAGCCGAAACCGATCGTCTTTAGTTCTATTGGCTGGCGACATTCCCCGCGGTTCGAAAAGTCGAACATCGTCTATGAATCAGCGCGGCTTCGCCGAAGCCTGCGGCGCTCGCTTCCATGCGATAACGAGCTCTGCAAATCTGGCTGACGAAATCGCCGAAACCTTTTATGCGAGCCGCCTCCACCGCCAACCCGTGGTGCTGTCGCTGCCAATCGACGTGCAGGAACAGGACCTTGAGTGGGAATGGGAGTACCGTTCGTCGAAAGCGGTCATGCAGGATGGCAACGTGGCGCCAAACGCTGATGCGGTATTGTCGCTCGCCGAGGCCCTAATCCAAAGCAAGCGTCCTGTCATCATTGCCGGCCGCGGGGCGCGCACTGCAAGAGAAGAAATCGTCAAGCTCGCCGATCGCGTCGGCGCGCTTCTGGCCACTTCGTTGCAGGCCAAGAATTGGTTCTCCGACCATCCCTACGACATTGGAATCGCTGGAGCGTTCTCCAGCGCTCCCAGCGAACAGCTGCTGGCCGACGCCGATTTCGTGCTGGGGGTCGGTGCAGAAGTCGGTTTGTACACCAGCGAGGGCGGGCTGCTATTTCCGCAAGCATCGGTCGCACGAATCGACATCAAGTCGGCTCCGGACGAGATTGGCGCCACGCCCGGCCTGTTTGTCCATGGCGATGCAGCAAGGACGGTGGCTGCGCTAAACGAGATTCTGGAGCGCCAACGAATCCAGAAAGAGGGATTTCGGACCTCGTCTACCCGGAAAGTTCTGGAGGCTCGACCGGTGTTTTCCGAGAAGCCCACCGATGGTCTCGATCCGCGCTCGCTTGCCGGCCATTTGTCGAAGGCCCTGCCGAAAGGCGCATTGGTGACGTGTGGGATGGGGCACTTCTTCTCCTTCTTGGCAATGTATCTGACGCTGCCTCAGGACGGAGAGATGCACTTCTCGTACCAGTTTGATGCAATAGGCCAAACACTGCCTCTGTCGACGGGAATCGGGATCGGCAGTCCCGGACGCCCGCATATCGCAATTGAAGGCGATGGAAGCCTGATGATGTACCTTCAGGAATTGGACACGTTGGTTCGTTATCGTGTGCCGTTGGTACTAATCGTTTGGAACGATGGGGGCTACGGCGCGGAAGTCCACAAATTGCGGGCAAAAGGCCTGGAGCCCCGCTTGGCACAGTGGAAGTCTCCCAATTTTGTCTCACTCGCCAGATCTTTCGGTGGCGATGGGGTACGGCTCAAGGCCGAGCATGAAATTGTGGATGCTGTAAATCATGGCTTGGGTCAAGGCGGTCTGTTTCTGATCGATGCGCCCGTTTCCCCAACGACAATCAGTGACCCATTCCGTAAGCTGTTCTTTGGGCAGGCGAACCAAGCTCCGCTACTTCGTCGGCAAACTAAGCACCAGCAAGCATGATGCAATTCGCGGGGGAATTCCGTGTGGCCGGAAAACCGGAACATGTGATCCAGCTGCTTGCCGATGTGGAACGCGTATCCCGTTGCGTCCCCGGCGCAACACTCGATGGCCGCGATGCTGACGGCGCCTATGTCGGCACGATGGTGGTCGCGCTCGGTCCAAAACGCGTCAAATTCCATGGCCGCGTAACATGCGAGGTAGACCTGGAAAAGAAGACGGGGAAAGTAATCGGCCGTGGGCGTGGAGATGTTCGCGGGACTCACGCGGACATCCGTACGGAATACCAACTTCATGAAGAACTTAATGCAACATCGAAAGTACCACGCACCGTCATTCGGCTCAATTCAACCGCAAAGTTGCAGGGGATTTTGGCGGAGTTTGCGCAGCCGGCCGTCAACGCGATCGGGGTGGCGCTGATCGAAGAATTCGGGAAAAATCTGGAACTAGAGCTTGCGGGTAACGGTGAAAGAACGGCGACAAGCCCGCTGTCTCTGAACCGTGCTTTCGGGAGCTCGATAAAAAACTGGATATTGGGCGTCTTGAGCTCGATCTACAGCCGGGTCGCCAACGGCCTGAAGAATTTGCGGGGCGCGTAGTGTCTTGATCATTGGCCAGGAGGAAAGGACCGGGGGATCGATGCTTCGTGGCATACCTGGGGTGTGCCACCGCCCTGTGAGCAGCCGCAATCCTAGGCCGTTGGAAATTCTGGGGTGGGCGTCGAGGGCAGTGTTCGATCGTTTCAACTTGGTGCTGCCACTTCTCGTCCTGCCACTGTTCGAGACCCTCGATAGAGGCCAGTGCCAAGAAGGAAAGAGAGATACTCCTTGAAGCCGGCAAACTTGCTCTTGATCACGTCCGATGAGCACACGCGAAAAGCCGCTGGGTGCTTCGGTAGCGATCTGGTAAAGACGCCAAACCTAGACCGATTAGCTGCCGGCGGCACGATTTTCAACACAGCCTACTGTAACTCGCCGCTCTGTATTCCATCGCGCGCGAGCTTTGCGACCGGGCGATATGTTCACGACATCGGCTGCTGGGACAATTGCAATGGGTGGGACGGGTCGGTGGCGGGGTGGCCTCATCGCGCGCGCGATGGCGGTCACAGATGCGTCTCGATTGGGAAGCTGCATTATCAACAGACCGGCACGCTCGGCTTCGAAAAGCAAATATTGCCGATGTACCTGTCGAATGCAGGGCTTGGTGACGGAACCGGATTGCTCCGGAAGCAGCAAGTTCCCTATGGCAGTCCGGAACGGGACTACGGGTTGGGTGCGCCGATCGCCATAAACGGACCTAAAATGATGTCCGACGCGATCGGCCGCGGAGAGTCCAATCATACAGACTATGATCGTCGTATTACGAAGGCCGCCAGCTCGTGGTTGCTTGAGAACGGCGGAAAAGACCCGGCCAATCCGTGGCTGCTTTACGTGTCCTTTGTTGCGCCGCATTTTCCCTTTATCGCGCCACCGGAATTTTATGACCTCTATCCTGTCGGTTCCATACCGCGGCCGATACAGTATGAAAAGCACGAACGCTCAAAGCATCCTGTTATCCAGGCGCTGACTCGTATCTGGAACTATGACGATTACTTTGATGAGGACAAAGTGCTTCGGGCCCGCGCTGCATACTACGGTCTCTGCAGTTTTCTCGACCACAATATCGGCATCTTGATTGATGCTCTCAAGGAGAGCGGTGGATACGAAAATACCCTGATCATCTACACGAGCGATCACGGGGAATGTTTGGGAAACCGAGGGATCTGGAGTACGTCGGCAATGTTTGAAGAATCGGTCGGCGTTCCACTGATCGTACACGGTCCGGGTATCCCAAATGGCAAGCAGGTAAATGACGTGGTCTCCCTGGTGGATCTTTATCCGACCATCGTCGAGGCGATCGGTGAAACATTAACCGACGAGGATAGGAAATTGCCAGGTCATTCCCTGGTCGGAATTGCCAATGGCGATGCGCCGCATCGAACGGTCTTAAGCGAGTATCACGCCGGCGGCTCCATTACCGGAATCTTCATGATCCGGTACAGGCGATGGAAATATATCCACTATGTAGGCTTTGATCCTCAGTTGTTCGATCTCGATGCGGACCCTAACGAAACGGTCGATTTAGGCACAGATCTAAAATACGCAGACATCCGCACAAAATGCGAGGGGCTGCTGCGAAGCATCGTTAATCCCGAGGAGGTAAATGCCCGCGCCTTCGCCGATCAAGCGCATCACATAAAGCGGCATGGCGGCATGCAAGCGATATTGAATCGGGAATACACTTGGGGCGGCCACAGCATCGATACTCGGATCGAAGAGGACGGCTCAATAACACCGATGGACCGGCTTCTTCCGTTCGAAGGATTCCGGCCATATTTAGCAAAACAGAAGTGACAGATGCTTGTGGTCTGCCTCCTATGAAGTGGCCTCCCCGGAGTATGGTTTTGTGCCCATGGTGGATTTGTCCCGAACTTTGGTCCGGGGCTCGTGCAACTTTCCGAGCTTGTTGAGCTTGCTCAGTGAACTACCTCGGGGTAAATTCCCGAGCGCCGTGTGTGGCCGGTCTTCGTTGAAGTGGCGTGTCCATTTCTCGATCCTGGCACTAGCCTACTATCTCGCCAACTTCATGCGGACGCTCGCCCTGTCGAAGACGGTAGCGCACTGGTCGCTGACCAGCCTCGGGGAGAAGCTCGTCAAGATCGGCGCCAAGATCGTCACGCATGCGCGCTACGTCACGTTCCAGATGGCCGAGGTCGCGGTGCCGAGGGAATTGTTCCAGCCTATTGCGGAATTGAGGCCACCGCCTGTTGCCGCGCCAGCGCAGCGCATTTTACCGCCGCGCGGTCGGACAGAAACGACGCGATGAGGTGTGCCTTGATGACGGAAAACAGAGCCAACAGCGGCCTGGGAAGGCCATGTTCGCCAATCGTAAGCAGCGGGCAGAGCGGTCCTTACCGGGTTCCAGATTGCCGCGGCGAGTCCAAATGGCTACTCTGATGCTCGGGACCATGGTTCAATACTCAGAGCATCCACTACGTCGGCCTCACTAAGTTCAAAGAAATTGTCGATGCACGGAGCGGCGGCAAGATCGACATCCGTCTGTTCCATTCCGGCTCGCTCGGCGACGACGTTTCGGTATTGCAGGCGTTGCAGACCGGCACGCTCGATATCGGCACGGTAGATACTCCGATTACCACGGCCGATGAGCTGCTCGGCGTGTTCGGCCTACCTTACATTTTCCGCGACCGCGATCATGTCGCGAAGGTGATGAACGGTCCGGTCGGCGACTTGATCGCAGAACGGCTTCAGAAGAAGGGGCTAAAGGTTCTCGCTTATTTCGAGGGTGGCTTCCGCCAGATTACCAACAACGTGCGACCGATCATGAAACCTGAAGACCTCAAGGGGATCAAGATGCGGACCCCTGCCAGCGCACTTAGGATTAAAATATTCAAGCAGTATGGTGCCAATGCCTCCGCCCTTCCATACCCGGAACTTTATCCAGCTCATCAAACCAAAGTGTTTGACGGCCAAGAGAATCCCGCGATCGAGGTGATCTCAAGTAAGTTTTACGAAGTGCAGAAATATTTGTCCTTCACGGGACATGTGTACACGGTCAGCTACTTTATGATGAACGACAAGATTCACGCGAAGCTGCCATCTGACTTGCAGAAGCTGCTGCGCGAGGCCGCTCTGGCCGCTACCAAGGCGACAGTCGAGGCAGGAATCAAAGGTGATGCCGAGGTCGCCGAGTTCGCCAAGTCGAAGGGCATGCAGGTCAACCAGGCCGACGTGAAAGCGTTTGTTGAAGCCTCGAAGCCAATCTGGAGTGAATTCGCCAAAGAACAGGTTCCTCTCCATGCTTACCCCCAAGCATATAGGAAACTGGCCAATGCGACGATAGAGCGGCTACGGCCAGCCAATTTCAAACTGAGATAGTGCCCATTTTTACTCCGGCGTTGACAGATGAACCCAAGATTACCGCCGCTCGATCGATAGCCACTCGCGAAGAAGATCGTCGGGTCGCTTGGGTGGGAGGTGAAACCCATGAAGTCATCCCCCGTCTGGGAGATTCGCCTTGACAACGGACCGGGCGGCTTCGTAGCCTCGTTTAGGCACCCGAACTTGGTTCATGCATGTGAACAGCGAAGTCAAGTCGGCCGCACGGGTCTTGGAACTCCTTGAATTGTTGGCGCGGTACGGAGCACCGGTCGCGCTCAAAGATGTCGTCGCCACGCTAGGCATTCCCAAGAGCAGCGTCCATGGCCTGTTGCAGACGCTCGTCGTCCGCGGCTATGCGGAGCGCGATAGCGCCGAGCGCTACGCGTTGCACGAATCTTTTCGACGCACGCCGGGATGGGCGGGCGGTACCGAAGCTCGGCTTCTCGCCGTGGCCCGGCCGATCATGGACCAGCTTCGCGACGAGGTCGGCGAGACGGTCTTTCTGGGCGTGCGTGGCGCGCGCGGCGACGTGAAGGTGTTGGGCAAGGCCGCCAGCCGCGCTTCGATCCGCTACGATGCCGATCTCATCGGTCTACGCCCCGCGTATTGCACGGGCATGGGACGCGTAATGCTCGCCAATTGGGACCAGGCCTCGATCGATGCCTATCTCGCGCGCACCCGCCTTAAGGCCTACACACCCCATACGGTGACCAATCCGCAGAAATTGCGCGCGATCCTGGCACGCGTGCGCGACGACGGCTACGCCATCCTGGAGCAGGAATACGTTATTGGCGGCTCGGCCACAGCGGCACCAGTCTTGCTCCACGATGGAACGGTGATCGCTGCCCTGAACGTGGGCACAGTGTCATCGCGCTATCCGGCAGCCAAACGACGGATCATCGCCGCGGTCATCCATGCCGCGACCAGGATCAGCCAGCGGCTGGGCTATCGGCTGGCGGCTTGAAGCCGAGGGAATGGGGAAAGAAAAGAATGGGGTATCGCATTGGCGTCGACATCGGTGGAACCTTCGCAGATTTCTGCGCGCTAGACGAGTCGACGGGCGAGCTGTCGACCCTCAAGGTCCTGTCGACGCCGGACGAGCCGGGGCGCGAGGTCATTACCGGTCTTGGCGAGCTTGAACGCCGCTTCGGCATCGAGCCCCAGGCCGTTTCCTATTTCACGCACGGAACTACGGTCGGCATCAATTCGGTAATCCAGCGCAAGGGAATCCGGCTCTGTCTGTTTGCCACCGAGAACTTCGTCGATGTGCTAGAACTGGCGCGGCTGAAGATGCCCGACCCGTACCACCTGATGTCCGCCCGGCCCCAGCCGCTGGTGACGCGCGATCGCGTGCTGCCGATACGCGAACGCATCCGTGCGGATGGCGCCGTGGACGTAAAACTGGACGAGGCAAGCGTTCGCGAAGCGCTGGACCGCGCCAGAACGATCGGCGCAGAAGGCATCGTCGTCGCCTTGCTCCATGCCTACCGCAACCCGTCGCATGAGCATGCGGTAAAGCGATTGCTCGCCAAATGGGCACCGGAAATGCCGGTGTTCTGCTCCAGCGACGTCTGGCCAATCATTCGCGAGTACGAACGGACAACCACCGCCGTGATCCACGGCTATGTGCAGCCACGCATCACGCAATACCTGTCCTCACTGCAACAGGCTTTGAAGCAGGCGGGCGTCGGTGCCGAACCGATGGTCACCAAGTCCAACGGCGGGGTGATGACAGCCGAGCTGGGCAAGCAGGCCTGCCTGCAGATGCTGCTCTCTGGCACGGCCGCGGGAGTGATCGGGGCGAGCTTCGCCGCGCGCCAGGCCGGGCTCAAGCAGGTCATGAGCCTGGATATCGGCGGCACCTCGGCCGACGTTGCGGTGATCGTGGACGGCAAGCCGAGTTTTGGCACCGGCGTGACAATCGGCGAGTTCCCAATCTACATCCCGACTGTTTCCGTTACCTCGATCGGCAACGGCGGCGGCTCGATCGCAACCGTGGACGATTTCGGCGCCCTCAAGGTCGGGCCGGAAAGCGCCGGCTCCAGCCCGGGTCCCGCCTGCTACGGGCGTGGCGGGACGCGCCCCACGATGACCGACGCCTTCGCCATCTGCGGTTTCATCGGCCACGGCAATCTGGGCTACGACGCGGTGACCGTGGATGCCAGCAAAGCGCGCGAAGCCATCGGGATGATCGCGGGCAAGATGGGGCGCGGCGTGGAGCAAGCGGCGGAAGCGGTCATCCAGGTCGCCGTGTCGGGCATGTACCGGGAAGTGAGCAAGCTCGCATCGCGCCAAGGCGTGGACCCGCGCGATTTCACCTTGCTCGCGTTCGGCGGCGCCGGTCCAATGCTCGGCTGCTTCTTGGCGCGCGAACTCGGCATGCGCACGGTGATGATCCCGACCGCGCCGGGCGTGCTGTCGGCGCTGGGTGGCCTGATTGCCGACATCAAGAACGATTTCATCTCCACGGCGTATTACATGCTGGAGCGCGCGGAGCTAGGGCGCCTGAAGCGCGAGTTCGAAGCACTCGCCCACCGCGCCAAGGCCTGGATCGCAGACGAGCAGCGTTTCGCTGGCCCGCATGTGCTGCTGCCGTCCGCCGACATGCGCTATCTTGGCCAATCTTTCGAGATCGAAGTGTCGCTGCAGATGGAGTGGCTCGTGGCCGGCGACATCGACCGCATCGCCGCCGCTTTCCATACCGAGCACGACCGCCTGTACGGGCACAGCGATACCGAGGACGCCATTCAGATCATCAGCCTGCGCATGGTGGCGGTCGGCGCGTCGCCGCAGCCGCGCTTTCCGACCCAGGAAAGGCGCAGCGGCACGCCCAAACCGATCAAGCAGATCGATGTCTGGCTGGACGGTGCGCGACAATTGGTACCGCTCTATCGTCGGGCCGATCTTGGTCATGGCCACCGTTTCGCAAGCCCCTGCGTCATCGTGCAGGAAGACAGCACTACCTGCGTGCCGGCCGGATTCAACGGGTCGATCGACGCGCACGGCAACATTCTACTGAGTCTTCAAGGCTAGAGGGGCCGCTTCATGCCGATCGATCCGGTCACGCTGCAGATCTTTGCCAACCACGCCCAGGCGGCGGCCGAGAGCATGGCCTTCACCCTGTTCCGCACGGCCCATTCGACCTTCGTGAAGGAAACCGAGGACTTCACCACCGGTCTCGCCACGCCCGACGGCATGACGTTCGCCAGCCCACGCGATCTCGGCGCGACATGGTTCATCGGCCTCGACTACGCCAATGCCCTGCGCATGGTAAGGGACTACCACCCGGGAGATATCTGCATCACCAACGACCCCTATAGCGGCTTCGTGTGCACACACACCCCCGATCTGCATATGTGGAAGCCGATCTTCTGGGAAAACGAATTGGTCGCCTTCGCCGTCAGCCACATCCACAACACCGACGTCGGCGGCGCCGTTCCGGCGTCGCTGTCGCGCCAGCTAACCGAAGTGCATCAGGAGGGAATTCGCATTCCGCCCACGAAGATCTATGAGGAGGGCGCGCTCAACCAGTCGCTGCTCGACGTCATGCTGACGAACGTACGCATGCCCGAGCAAAACTGGGGCGATCTGAAGGCCCAAGTCGCCGCGATGAACACGGGCGAGCGCAGGGTCCACGATATGATCCGGAAGTTCGGGGTCGATGTGTTCCGCCAGGGCGTAAAGGATTTGCTCGACCTCGGCGAGAGGCGGGCACGCAACCTGATCAGCCGGATACCCAATGGCGACTATTTCTTTTCCGACTATCTCGACGAGGACGCGCCAGGCGGCCTGCCCGTGCGGCTGGCGCTCAACCTGAAGATTCGCGGCGATGAAGTGATCCTCGACTTCACCGGCTCCGACCCACAGCTCCTGTCGTCCCTGAACGTGCCGACGGGCGGTGCCGAACGCCACATCTTGCTGATGGTCGGCTACACCTACTGCCTCTACTCGATCGATCCCAGCATCCTGCTCAATGGCGGAATCACGCGACCGGCGCGCTGCATCATCCCCGAAGGCACGATCCTCAACCCGAAATTCCCTGCCGCCGTCGGCATGCGCAGCATGAGCTGCGGACGCTTGCAGGGCGTGACGATCGGCGCGTTCCAGTCGGCGGTGCCAGACCTG
>CAYLIK010000041.1:0-21704 GCA_964383565.1 uncultured Sphingomonadaceae bacterium | reverse complement strand
GGGCTTCGGCGCGGGCCTCGTCCTGATGATGACCATGATCTGGTGGACCTGGTCGATCGTCGGACCGGCGGTCTATGGCGGCGGCGACGGCAAATCCATGCTCACCCATATCGTCGCCTTCAGGAAGTTCGCGGCGCCGTTCGACATCAACATCGTCTCGCCGATCCACGGCTATGCCGGGTTCAGCACGCCGGTGAATATCTGGACCAACCCAGTCCTCTGGCCGTTCCATTTTCTCGGCGACACCGTCATCGCCGCGCAAGCGTCCACGCTGGTGGCCTATGCCGCGCTCGCCGCGGCGGTATTCGCCTTGGGATGCGCGCTCGGTCTGCCCGCGGGCATGGCCATCGTTGGCTCGCTTGGCGCCGTCATCGTCATGCCGCCGTTCATTTATGTCTCGGGCTTCACGTCCTTGTTCGCGATCATCCCCGACGCGGCGATCAGCGGCGCGTTGTGCATCGCCGCCGCCACGCTCGTCTACCGGCTGCGGACGGCGCATTGGCGCGGCGTCTTGCTTGCCGGACTGTTTTGCGCGTTGATCCTGGGATACGCCGTGGCCGTCAGCCCGGGCTGGTTCGTCGGGTCGGCTTTTATTTTCATTCCGCTTTTCCTGTTCTGCGTTCTGGACGCGCCCGGGATCAAGGTGGCGGCGGCGCGCGGCGCGGTTTTCATCCTCGCTTTCGCTATGCTCTATGCGGCCGGATTGGTCGACTACGTGCGCGTGCTGTTCGCCTACTCGGCGCGGATCTATTTCGCCGGAGAATGGGCCCGGCTGCATGCTTATCAGTTCGCCACCTGGGCGGTCATTTCACCCGCATTGAAATGGACGTATCTGGTCCTCATCATCGGTTGGGCGCTGGCATATAAGTTCGGCGGTGACGCCGTGCGCAAGGCAGGGATTCTTTGCGGCTTTCTTTTTGCCGCCTTTCTTGCTGAGGTTGGCTGCTATCTGTTCGCCAGCTTCGACTGGATAGGGCCCATACCGATCTATTACGAAGTCATGGTGGCGCCCATCTACGTCCTAGGCGCCGCCGCCGGGTTCGCCTCCGCCGCGGGCGCCCTGTGGCGCTCGAAAGCCGTTGCCGCCCGGTGGAATTCGGTATGGGCGGGGCTGGGAGTATCAGCGGCCTTTCCAGATGAGGCGCGCCGTTTCGCCAAATCGAGCGGCCTGCTGCCGGTTCTCGGCGCGGTCGGTTTGGTCCTGCTCGCCGGGATTTGGTTCAACAAATTCGTCGTCTATGGCACGCGGTTTTCGCCAGGCCTCGTCAACATCCTCAACGAGCCGTGGGCCTCGAACGAGCGGCTCATTTCCTATCTCCGCGGCAATGCCGGCCTGGGAGAGGACGGACGGTTCCGCGGTAGCGTGGTCGTGCGGCCGGCTTGGGATTACCCGGGACATCTGACGATGGCAAGCCTGTGGCGCGAATTGGTGCCCACCTTGGCGGCGTACAACACCTTCGAATCCCCAGCGGTTCATTTTTTCATTCAGCGCTCCGCGCCGTATCTTTTCGACCGTTCCTTCAGCGAGCTTCCTAAGGCGGGGACGATCACTGGCGACCGGCTGCTGGCGCTCGGCGGCCAGATCGAGCTTACTAGCGACAAGGTACTTCAGGCGTTGGGCGTTCGGTACTTCGTTTCAGCGGTGGTCGCAGGAAGCGCCACGCCTGCGGAGCCGGTCGTGGGGGACTCGGTCCGTTTGCGAGAAGAGGCTCCCGCAAGCTCCGTCGCGGGCTCCATGCGCGGCTTCCAGATCTACGAATACGACCATCCGAACCTGAGCAACTACAGCCCGACCGAGCCAGTCATCGTGGACGACGCTATGTCGGTCATGCGGACGATCTGGAGCCGGCCGTTCGATCCCCGCAAGTCGGTGCTGATGTTCGACCCTTTGCCAGGCCCGCTTGTGCCGGCCGGTGCGGCCGAGATGCGTTTCGAACGCGGGGCCGTCCGGGTCAAAGCCCGCAGCGGCGGCCGCTCGCTTGTCGTTCTTCCCTTGGACTATTCCAACTGTCTTTCGGTCGAACGCGCGGGGCCTGGCCGTCTTGTCCGCGCCAATCTCATCCAAACGGGCGTTCTGTTCGAGGGCGAGATCGATCTGCGCATCCGTTTCAATTTTGGGCTGTTTCACAGCGCCTGCCGCAAGCAGGATTTGAAGGACCTCGCGAGCCTAAAGGTCTTCAAGGAAACGCGCGATATATTCGCGGCGTCCCATCCGCATGCCGTACGGGGCTTCGCCGGCCTTGGCGCCGCCGTGAAGGCTTTTGCGATGGGGATCGTGAATGCCAAATAGGCTGCTCAGCGGCGGGCGCAATCTTGGCGCTTGGCTGGCGCGCGTGGCGCCTCTGATCGCGCAAGCCTCGCGCCTTCCGCCGTATCCCGTCAGCGCCTTTGGGCGGCAGACGGTTGCCGCGGCGAGTTGCCATCCCTTCACAGTCAATCTGGCCGTATTCTTCACGCTGAGCCTGATCGTGTTCCGCCGCAACGCGGAATTCCTGTTCTACGGCGGCGACGGCACGTTCGAAGCTTCGCTGATCGAGCAGTTTCCCGCATTCGCGCCGCCATTGATCGGCTTCACCAGCGACATCCTTCGCGGGCTGGGAAATGTCGTCTTCACTGTCAACCCCTATTGGATCCCCGCGTATTTCCTGCCGTTGTCGTGGCAGGGAGCCTACACAAATTTCGCGCTTACCTATGCCATTTGCGCGACTGAAATATTCACCGCGATCTACCTGACCGCGCGAATGGTCCAGCTTCCGCAGCTCGTGGGTATCGCCGGCGGCTGGCTGGCGCCATTGATAGTCATGCCGTATTTCGGCTTCGGCCTTATCCCGCATTCGTCGGCAGCATTTCCGCATTACGGTACGGTGCAGGCCGTCGCCATGTTGCTGGCTGCCTCATGCCTCGCAGCCAATGTGCGCTCTTGGGCCGGCGCCGTCACGGCAGGCGCTGTTCTTACTCTTGGCATCGGCTTCATCGCCATCGTGGCGCCGACCTTGCTGCTTCTGGCGTTGCCGATCGTCGGCATGTGCGCCTTTCTGTCCTGCATCGGCGCGCCGGGTCGGCGCGAAGCGCTGCTGCGGCTTTTGACATACGGGTCGGTCGTGGCACTGTGCCTGGCGGTTTTCGGCGCGTTCGTCGCGGGTCTGTTTCTGGGTTCGACCGCCAGCTTCTTCAAGAGTTTGTCGATAAGACCAGCGACGGTGCAGGATATTTCGGTGGCCTTTTGGCAGCCTTACCCTCTTTTCGGCGGCTACAAGCTGTTCATCGTCGGCGGGCTGATAGGGGCGGCGTTGCTCGCCTGGGCGGGCAGGGGGCCGGCGCGGCTCATGGGGGCCGGTGTCCTGCTGACCGAGGCGACGTTTTTCGCCATCGGCGGCTTGCAGCTCATCCGGCCGTTCTGGTTCGGGCCGGCGCTTTGGTATTTTGAAGGATTCATTTTCTTCTATCTGGCGCTTTGCAGTGCTGCGGGCGCATATATCGCCCTGCGTCTGCCGACTGTTCTCGTGGCCTCCCTGATAAGGCGGCTGGCCAGCCGCTTGCCGGCACCGCAGCTTGTGCCGAGCACAGTCGCCGGAACGTTCGTAGGAATTGCATTTGCCGGCCTGGCGTCCGGCTATGTGCTTGATCGCGGGACGACCGGCAGCGCGGGACCCTACATCATTCCCTATCCTCAGGCCGAGACGGCGATCGGGCGGATTCTCAAAGACGAGATTTCGCTGAAGTCGGAACGCCGCTTCCGCGGTCGCGTCGCCGATTTTTTCGGCCGCTCCGTGCCAGAGGTCACCGATTTCCAGGTCTGGAACATGCTCCGGCATTTCGCCTTGCAGCAGGAAGGAAGCATGTATCACGGGGCTAGTTTTTGGCAGGACGCGGTTCCGATTCTGGCGGAATACAATCCGCTGATGACGCCTGCGCATTTCGTTTTCATGCGCCGATTCTTCTCGCTCGCGGGCGACTATCAAACCCGAAACCGGGTGGAAATGAGACGCATAGACTCGCGCTTGCTGGCAATGGCCGGCGTACGCTTCGTGGTGACCGACGCCCCATACGATGACGGCACCACGCTTAGAAAGGAAACCGCAGTCGCAATTGACGAAAAATATCGCAAGGAAATTCAGGCGCCGAAGGAACTCAAGGAGTTTTCCGTACATCTCTATGAACTGGCCGACGTCAATCTTGGCCAGTACTCACCGACTGAAGCGGTTCGGATCGATGCGGCGGCGGATATTTTGAAGGCGCTCGCATCGCCGAATTTCCAGCCCAAGCGCAGCGTGATCGCAAGCGATCCGATTGCAGGAACTCTGATACCGGCGCGGTTGGAGGAATTCTCGATCGGGCGCGGTGAAGTGAGGGTGCGTGCGACGAGCGCTGGGCGATCGATTCTCCTGTTGCCGATCGAGTTCAGCAATTGTCTTGTGTTGAAGGGCGTGCCGAGCGAGGCCCGTTTGTTCCGGGCCAACCTCGTGCTCACGGGGGTGTCATTCGATCGGGCTGTTGATCTTAGAATCGCGTATTTTACCGGACCATTCTCCAACTCTACTTGCCGCTTACGGGACCGCACGGATTTTCAACGCCTGAAAATCTCCGATGCGTTTCGCGACAATCCGGAATTCAATCCTTAGGGCGATGCCTTTCGAGGGTCGAGCAGCTGGAACTGCGCGTCGTGATCGCTGATGAGCTCTACTTTTCCTGGCCAATCTATGCCGATCGCCGGATCATCCCAGCGCAAACCGCGCGCGGCCTCGGGCCGATAGCCGGTCGATATTTGATAGAAAATCTCGGTGTTCGGCGCGAGGGTCAGGAACCCGTGCGCAACGCCTCTGGGAATATACAATGTGAGCCGGTTCTCTGCCGACAGCTTGGCGGCGTGCCAACACCGGAAACTGGATGAGTTGGGCCTGAGGTCGACAATCACATCGTAGACCTCGCCCCTCGTGCAGCGCACGAGCTTGATTTCCCCGTGCGGCTCCGCCTGGTAGTGCATGCCGCGCAGTGTGCCGCGGCGTGGGTTGAAGGAGACGCTGGATTGCACGAATCGAGTTTCCAGCCCATGTGCGGCAAAAACATCTTCAGAGAATACCCTGGCGAAGAAGCCGCGTTCGTCCGTCTGCTTCTCCGGCTCGACGATAAACGCGCCAGCGATGGCGGTTTCGCCGATCAGCATGGCGCGGCCGCCGATGCCTCGGCTCGGATCCCGCGGCACGCGGTCACGGCCATATCTTCCAAGGCGCCTTGCCGGACTTCCACAACTCTTCCAGAAGAATCTTGTCGCGCATCGTGTCCATTGGCTGCCAGAAGC
The DNA here is from genome assembly GCA_964383565.1 of uncultured Sphingomonadaceae bacterium. GTDB lineage: Bacteria > Pseudomonadota > Alphaproteobacteria > Sphingomonadales > Sphingomonadaceae > CANJQJ01. Next base: position 16,405 of record CAYLIK010000041.1, on the reverse strand, counting down.
CTTCATGCCGGAACGCGGCAAGATTGCCTTCCCGCGCGAGCGTCTCCATTGGCTCGCGCTCCCAGAGAGTGGCATCGCCGTCGATGTAATCGAGGGCGCGCGGCGATAGGACGAAGAACCCGCCGTTCACCCAACCTCCGTCCCCGGGCGGCTTTTCCAGAAAATTGGCCACTCTTTTCCCGCGGATTTCGACAGAACCGAACCGCCCCGGCGGCTTGATCGCGGTCAGGGTAGCGATCGTTTCCTGCGCCTTATGAAATGCCACGAGCGCCTTGATATCGACGTTGGAAACGCCATCGCCATAGGTGAAACAGAAATCCTCGTCGCCGATATAGCTTCGGACCCGTTTTAGGCGCCCGCCGGTCATCGTGTCGTCGCCGGTATCGACCAGGGTGACGCGCCACGGTTCGATCGCGGTCTTATGCACTTCCATACGGTTGCCGGCTAGATCGAAGGTGACATCGGATTTGTGCATGAAATAGTCGGCGAAATACTCCTTGATCATGTTGCCCTTGTAGCCGCAGCACACGACGAACTCATTGATGCCGTGAGCCGAATAGATCTTCATGATGTGCCAGAGGATCGGCTCGCTACCGATTTGAATGAGCGGCTTCGGCCGGAGCGTGGTTTCCTCGCCGATGCGCGTGCCCAGGCCGCCTGCAAGGATGACGCACTTCATGTGGCGCCTACCGTTCGCGCCGGCGCAAATAGGCCGAAGGCCAATGTGTGACGGGCGGCAGCCGTAGGCCTTCCTCGAAGGGCGGCACGGGAATTTCCAGTGCGAATTCCAGATGCTTCTGCAGAAATTCCTCGACGGCGCGTTTCGGGTTATTCCACAACCAGTCGGGCTTGCTGCCCGGCGCACCCGCAAACTGCTCCATCACACCATCCGTGGCCACGATATACGAGCCTGGAGTGATCATCGGGCCATAGGCCTCGAGTTCGGCCAGCACATGGTCTTTCGCGTGGTTGGAATCGAGCACGACCAGAACCGTTTCGCCACTGCGGATCATGCCGCGCACTTTCGTGACCACGCGGGGGTCGGTGGAACTGCCGTCCACCAAGGTGATGTAGCGCGCGAGGGCATGGGCCATGATCGCCTCGCGGTTTCTCGGACGCAGTTCCAACTCCACGCCGATAATGCGCCCGCGGCCGAAGCTGTGGCACAGGCTCGCCATGAACACCTGGCCGCCGCCATGTGCGACGCCGGTTTCGATTATCACGTCGGGTTTCACGCGATAGATGACTTCCTGCAGGCGGACCATATCCTCGGGCAGTTGGATGATCGGCCGCCCGAGCCAAGAGAAATTGTAGGAATAGCGGGTGTCCCAGGCGCAACGCAGCCAGGCATCCGAAACGATCTTGAAGGCCTCGGCTGAGGCCATCGGATACGACCGTTCGCCATCTGGGCCGGTGGCCGTCACGCTGCCTGCCTCCATGTCGATCTTTATCGCCGTTACCCGTGAGTTCGCGTCGCCTTGGCCGGTCATTGCAGGTCGGCTTTTCCTTCCGGATCTCAAGCTCGGCTTTTCCACCAATCGATCGTGCGGTCGATGCCCGCTTCCATCCCGATTGTAGGACGCCAGTTGACTTCAGTGGACAGTCTTTTTACGTCTCCAGCCAGGAGCGGCTCGGCGTCTTCGCCCGTCACTTGCCGCCGGCCGAACCGGATCAAGTCCATCCCCTGCAGCTTTTTGCCGAATCGGCCGAGCAGATCACGTAATTGGATGGGCCTGCCGGAGGCAATGTTGACACTACCGGACACCGGCGAGTCAATCAGCGCGGCGAGGGCGTCGGCCATGTCTTCGACATATAGGAAATCGCGGAATTGCCGGCCGTGCGAGCAATCGATGCTTTGTTTCTGCAATAGCGACCGGACGACAAGGGGTATAAGCCGTTGCGGCGCTTCGCCCGGTCCGAAAGCATAGAAGATTCGTGCCCAGGTGGTGGAGATTCCCGTTTTGTCCGCGATCTCGGCGAGGGAGCGGGAGAGTTCTGCCTTAGCCCGGCCATAGAGCGTGGTGGGCGAGGGGCTGGCGCGGTCTTCATGGCACCAACCGTTCGCCCAATCATATTCGAGGCAGCTGCCGATGCCGGTGATCCTGCGTCCACCGCTCCGCGCGAAGCGTTCAAACAGATCGGCGCTGGCGTTCAGCCAATCCAGATTGGCGGGCGATTCACGGTACTGCGCGGGATGGACGTACCAAGCAAGATGCAAAAGATGCGTCGCTTGCGCGGCCTCAACGGCCCGAGCGCGTCCCTCTTCGGTCAGTAGATCGGCCTTAAGCCACTGCCGACCGGCCTCGCCTGGAAAGGCGTGCGACAGGCAGACCGTTTCGAACCCGCGCGCCTCGAGCGGGGCAAGGCAGTGCTGCCCGATCCAGCCGCTGGCGCCGGTAACCAGGACGCGTTTCACGTCGGACGCGAAGGCAAATTCAGCGGCAGGTACAAATTGGCGCGCAAGGTCTCAACGCTGTTGCCAAGAGGGAACACGACAATATTAACCTAACGGCTGGAGGGCCTCAATCGCGACGGATCGGTCGCAAGGGTAGCCCGCGACCATCAATGGCGTTGACCGGGGCAGAGGTGGCCGGTATTCATCGGCCTCGAACCCTGCCGCTGGTGCATGATGCCTTGCCCTGTCTGCCGTTCGGCACCGCCGACCCGTCTCCTGCAACGGCTGTCGACGCCCGTTCTTCAAAACGCGGTTTTCCAGACCGCCGAAAGCGCGCGCGGCTGCCCGATGGGCGAGTTGCGCATGGAGTTGTGCCCTGTCTGCGGCTTCATCTGGAATTCGGCCTTCGACGCTGCGCTGTTCAAATATGGTGCGGCCTACGACAACAGCCAGCTCGCGTCCGAAGCTTTTTCCGCGCATATGCAATCCAGGATAGCGCGAGTCGCTGCCGCCCTGTCGGCCGAAGGCCCGCTCAATATCGTCGAGATCGGCTGCGGGCAGGGAGACTTCCTGCGGAGGTTGCTGGCGGCATTGCCGGCCAGTCGGAGGCCGCGCGCGATCGGGTTTGACCCGGCCTTCCGCGCGAAGCCCTCTTCAAAGGCGGGCCCGATAGAATTCCACGCCGAGTATTTCGATAAATCCACGGCTGGGCGATTGGGCATGACGCCGGACGTGCTGATCTGCCGGCATACGATCGAGCATGTGCCCGACCCCGTGGCCTTTCTGAAGGCGATCCGGAAGACCATCCCGGAGGGCAAGCCCACACGGCTGTTCCTGGAGAAGCCGGACAGCGGTTGGATCCTGCGCAACAGGGCCTTCCAGGATTTCTTCTACGAGCATTGCTCGCTGTTCGATTTCGGCTCGATGTCCCATGCGCTGCGCGAGGCAGAGTTCGTGCCCGTGCTGATCGAAGCCTGCTTTGGCGGCCAGTATCTTTGGGCCGAGGCCGTCAACTGGACCGGCGGGGCGGCGTCGACCCGGGGCTTCGATGCGGCGATGCAGAAACTCGCGGAGCAATGGAAGGCGGCGCTGCGGACGGCGCGCAAAGAGGGGCCGGTCGCGGTTTGGGGCGCGGGGGCGAAGGGCGCCACCTTTGCACTGCTGGCCGATCCCGACGCCTCGCTGGTCAACGTAATCGTCGATGTGAATCCGGCAAAGCAGGGCGGGTATCTGCCGATGACGGCGCATCCCATCGTGGCGCCGGAGCGGATGGCGGAACACGCGATCCGGTCGGTCGTCATCATGAATCCGGTGTACGCCGAGGAGATCAAAAGCCATATGGCGCGGCTGGGCAGCACGGCGCGCGTGCTGGTCCTGCAGGGTATGAACTCCCTCGCGCCGGCCGCGGACCGGGCGGAGTAGCGGAGCGTGCCTGCCGCGCCTGGACCGAGGGTGCAGGTCTATATCCCGGTCTACAACGACATCCGCTTTCTGCCCACGGCGATTGGCTCCGTCCTCGGCCAAACCGGCGTCGATGTGGAAGTGATCGTCTCCGACAACGCGAGCACGGACGGAACCTACGAATACGCTCTAGCCCTGGCAGAAAAAGAGCCGCGACTGCGCGTGGTCCGCAACCCGCAAAATCTCGGCTACATGGCCAATATCAACAAAGTTGCGGGCCTTGCGACCGCGACGTACTACATGGTCCTGTGCAGCGACGACATGCTTTTGGACGAAGGAGCGCTGCGGAAGGCCATGCGCGTGATGGAAGGGGCGGCCGACGTCGTCTCGGTCTATTGCGACATGGACTATATCGACGCAAAGGGCCGGCGCGTCATGACGCGCCGATTCAGGCGCAGCGGGCCATTCGATAGCGAAGCCGCGTTGCGCCGGTCGATCATCGCGAGTCGCAATCTGTTCGGCATCCCGCTGCTGCATCGCACGGCAGTTGCCGCGCGGTTCCGCTATCGCGAGAGCCTCACCTACACGCTCGATGTGGTCCACTCGGCCGAGACGGCGCGGCAGGGTAAGGTCTATCACCTACCCGAGGCGCTGATCGGCAACCGCTTTACCGGGCACAACGCGACCTGGGGGCTGTTTTCGAAAAGCCGCGGCCAGTTCGAAGAAGTCGCGAAGATTTTTGGATTGAAGCTGACCCTGTTCGAACGGCTGGCGCAGGAAATAAATCGCGCGGTGGTGACGGTCTCCAAGACGGCGTTCCTGCTGTGGATGCGCTTGAGGAAATGAAGCGCGTGGTTTCCGCCATCGACAGCCGCTTCCTGCGGTTCCTCATCGCCGGCGTATTCAACACGGCCCTGGGCTATGGGCTCTATCTGCTGTTGCTGCGGCTGGGACTGGGCTATGCGCCGGCCTGGGCCGTCGCCCTGGCCGCGTCGCTGGTCGTGGGGTTCCTGGTCGGCAAGTCCGTGGTCTTCAAGAACGTTCCTCCCCTGCGTTTCGTCTATTACGTCGCGGGCTGGGGCGCGATCTATGGCGCGAATATCTGGCTGATCGGCGTCCTGATCGGCTGGGGCGTGGATACGCGCTTAGCCCCGGCGCTGCTGCTGCCGCTCAACATCACCGCGTCGTATCTGGTGCAGAAGACCGCAGTGTTTCGCTAAGCTGCTCGCGGCTCAGGGCAGGATTTCCAGCCTGGGGATGGGGCTGACGAAATTGCCGCCCCAGCGTCGTACCCCTGCATATTGTTTCATGATCTCGTTGCGCAGGTTCCAGGCGAGGATCAGCACATGCCTGGGCTTGTCCTCCTCCAGTGCGCTGACGGAGCGGATCGGGATATGGACGCCGGGCAGAAGCCGTCCCTGCTTGTGCGGGTTGTTGTCTACGGTATAGGGCAGCAGCCCCGGCTGAACGCCCGCGGCGTTCAGCAGCGTGCAGGCCTTGGCGGGGGCACCGAAGCCGACGACCAGTCGCTTTTCCTGCCGCGCCTTCAGCAGGAATTCCTTCAAGGCACCGCACAGGCCGAACACGCGGTCCTGAAATGCCTCGATCTGGCGGGGCAGATCGGCGAGAAATGCCTTATCCTCCGCGAGCATGGCCGCAAGCCCGGCAGAGGCGGGACGCGGCGTGTCTTGCAGGCAGGCATAGACTCGCAGCGAGCCGCCGTGGGTCGGCAGCCTTTGTACGTCGAAAAGCCTGAGGCCGTGCCGCGCGAACAACGCCTCGACCGCCGCGATGGTGAAGTACGAGTAGTGCTCGAGATAGAGCGAGTCGAACTGCGTCTTCTCGATCAGGTCCCTGAAATAGTGGAATTCGCAAGTGAGGACGGAATCGGGGCCGAGGAGCGGCGGGAAGCCGGCCACGAAATCGTTCAGATCGGGCACATGGGCCAGCACGTTGTTGGCGGCCACCAGCTTGGGCTTGCGGCCGCGCGCGGCGATCTGCCGGCCGCAGTCGCGGTTGAAGAACCGCATCTCCGTGGGGATACCGGCCTCGACGGCCTTCTCGGCCACGCTGCGCGAGGGCTCGATGCCCAGGACGTCGAAACCGCGCTGCCGGAAGAATTTCAGCAGATAGCCGTCGTTCGAAGCGACTTCCAGGATCAGGTCGCCGGGGGCAAGCCCGAACCGCGCCACGGCGTCCGCCGCGTAGCGTTCGCAATGTTGCAGCCAGCTTTGCGAATAGGACGAGAAATAGACGTAGCTGTCGTGGAAATGCACGTCCGAGGGCGGACAATCGACGAGCTGCGCCAGGTGGCAGGAGCCGCACACCATCGCCTTCAGCGGGTAATAGCGCTCGCCCTTGTGCACGTCCTGAGGCGACACCAGCGCGTTGGGCACGGGCTGTGCGCCCAGGTCCAGGACTTGGCGTTGCAGCGGCGCGCCGCAGGAACGGCAGAGGTGGCTCATCTCAGGCATTGCCGATGAAGTGGTGTTCGATCTGCCCGTGGCAGAGTTCCCGCGCGTCGCCCCCGGCGAGGTGGTGCGCATACCAATCGAGCGTGCGGCGGACCGCCTCCTGCGGCGAGAACTTCGGCCGCCAGCCCAGGGCAGAGAAGGCCTTCTGCGGGTCGAGCATCAAGAGCTTGCTTTCCTCGATGCCCTCGTTGTCCTGCGCGATCCGCCACGAAAACCGCCCCGGCCAGTTGGCTTCCGCCCATTTGCAGATCTGCGAGACCTCGACATGTCCGTCGCCTGGGTCGGGTCCGAAATTCCAGGCATCGGTGTCAGGATCAGCCGCGGCGGCGCGGGAATGCCAGTACCGTTCCACCAGCAGAAGATAGCCGTAGAGCGCGTCCAGCACGAACTGCCAGGGGCGCACTGCCCCGGGGTTGCGCACGTCGAGTATTTGCCCCGCCATCGCCGCGCGCACGATGTCGGGTATCAGCCGCTCCTTAGACCAGTCGCCGCCGCCGATGACGTTGCCCGCGCGACAGACCGCCAGGGCGACGTTGCACCCCTGCAGGTAGCGCGCACGCCAGCACGCCGCGACGATTTCCGTCGCCGCCTTGCTGGCGCTGTAAGGCTCAAGGCCGCCCAGGCGGTCGTCCTCGCGGAACGGACGGCCGGATTCCATGTTCAGGTAGACCTTATCGGTCGTGGCGATCAGCGCCACGCCTACGTCGTCGCAGTGCCGCGCCGCTTCCAGCAGATTGACGGTCCCCATCACGTTGGTGGCGAAGGTGCGGCGTGGGTTGCGGTGGGATTGGCGCACCAGGGACTGGGCAGCGAAATGCACCACGATCTCGGGCCGAAATTTTCCGAGGAACGCATGAACGGCCTCGTAATTCTCGATCTCACCCAGATGCTCCGCGCTCAATAGCCGGCCGATGCCGGCCTGAAGGTAGAGGCCCGGGTCTTCCGCGGGCAGGGAAAGCCCGGCCACCTCGCAGCCCAGCCGCTTCAGCGCGAGGCAAAGCCACGCGCCCTTGAAGCCTGTATGCCCCGTGACCAGGACCCGTTTGTGCCGCCAGAAAGCCGGGTCGATTCGGCCGGTCATCCGGAGGCCCCGCGCGTGTTCTCTGCCGCAAGAATCATTCCCCGCATGCTATAGGATCGGCCGCGCGCTTCCTATTCCCATTAGTCGGTGTCGAATGATTGACGCGCGGAGGAATAGCCTGTTAAGCGGAACCGTGAACGCACGCACAGCCCGCCCTGCCGCGGCCGGAAACCGTCCTTGACTGGAAATCGTATCCACGCGGTGGTGGTCGGCGCCGGCGGCCTTCTGGGCGAAAGCCTGGTAGCGCGCTTTGGCGGCGGGGGACCAGTTGCCGCCATCGATAGCCGCAGACTGTTGGCGCGCCTGGAGGGCGAGGGGCGACGCGAAGTAGCCAATCTTTGCAAGCGCGCGGACGCGCGCCAGGACTGGCTGTTCGCTTTCGGCAATGTCAATCCGAAAAGCGACCCGGCCGAGTTGCAGCGCGCCAACGTCGATCTGCCCTTGCGGCTCTACGATGCCGTAGCCGGCGCCGCATCGGCCCAGGGGCTGACCGCAGGCGCAGTGCGCATCGTCACTTTCGGGTCGATCCTAGAGAACCGCGAGGCCATTGGCGCGGCGAACCCCTATCTCGCCAGCAAATCCCGCCTGAAGATGGCATGGCAGGATCGTGCGTCGCGCGGCGGCCTGCCTTGGGTGCATTTCCAGCTCCATACGCTCTACGGCCGCCGGAAGCCGCACGATTTCATGTTCCTGGGCCAGATGGAAAAGGCGCTTCGCGAACGCACGCCGTTCCTGATGAGCGCGGGCGAGCAGGTGCGCGAATACCACCATGTGGACGATGTCGCGGGCAATGTTATACGGTATTTGCAGGGTGCCGCTTCGGCGCCGGAGCGCATCGAGCTGAATTCGGGGAATACGATCCGGCTCAAATCGCTGGCCGAGGCGGTGTTCCGCCATTTCGGCCTGGATGGGATGATGCGGGTCGGCGCCCTAGCCGCGCAGCGCGGGGATGTCATCGAGGGTTCCTATGCGCGCTCGCCGCATTGCGCGGAGAGCCGCGACGCGGTCGAGGGTATTGCGGCCTGGCTTGAAGGCCTGGGCATCAGGAAGGCGGGGACGTGAGCCAGCTTATCTCGATCCTGGTGCCGGTGTATAACGAGCGCGAGAACATAGAGCCGTTGTTCAGCCGCCTCGGCACGGTCATCCGCTCGATCAAGGCAGAGGATGGCTACGATTTCGAGGTCGTGGTCACCGACAACCATTCGACCGACGGCACGTACGACAAGCTGCAGGAATTCGCCAAGTCGCATGACGGGCGGGATTTCGTACTCCGGGTGTTCCGCTTCTCGAAGAATATCGGCTTCCAGAAATCGATACTGGTGGGCTATCGCAAGGCGCGCGGTGCGGCGGCGGTGCAGATCGATGCGGATCTGCAGGATCCGCCGGAGCTTATCGGCGATTTCTTAAAGAAATGGCGCGAGGGCTATCACGTGGTCTACGGCGTGCGCCGGTCGCGCCAAGAAGGCTTGCTGAACTCGGCGCTGCGGCGCGTGTTCTATCGCGTGCTCAACCGTATCAGCGACGACCATCTTCCGCCGGATTCCGGCGACTTCCGCCTGCTCGACCGGCAGCTGATCGACGTTGTCTGCGCAGTGCGCGACCAGACGCCCTATCTGCGCGGGCTGGTCGCGAGCCTCGGCATGCGCCAGACCGGCATTCCATACGACCGGTCCGGCCGCACGCGCGGCGTCACCAAGTTCAAGCTGCACGATTTGGTCACGCTGTCGTGGAATGGCATCGCCAACCACAGCGTCGTGCCGCTAGTAATCTCAAGCTATTTCGCGATCGTCGTGACGATCATCGCCGCCTTCCTGGGCATGTTCTATTTCAGCCTGTGGTGGTTCTTTGAAAAGGAGCTGCCCCTGGGCTTCATCACGCTGACGCTGATCCAGCTCGGCGGCCTTGGCGCACTGGCGTTCCTGATCGGCATACAGGGCGAATACATCAGCAGGATGTACATCCAGATCAAAGAGAAGCCGCTCGCTATTATCCAGGATGAGCTGCGTTCCGGTGCCGCGGATGGGGCTGCTCCGGCCGTCGCGCCCAGCAGCGTAGAGGTGATCTGGGTGGGACATCCGGCCGACAGCCGCGAAGGTAGGGGCTGATCCGCCGGTTCAACCGCCCGGGCCCAGCCTCCAGAACGATTTCACTGCGGCGAAGTACCGCGCGACCAGAGCGCCTTTTGCGGTCAGCCTGTATTGCCCGCGCTCCTCGGCCAAATATCCGCTCGCGGTCATGGTCGCGAGCCGGCCTTGGAACAGCTCGCGCGAGGCAAAGCGCTGGACAAGAGCCTCAACGGATAGGTTTCCGCCCGTGCTTTGGATTGCCAGCAGGCTTTGGGTCGAAAGCGACGTATAGATCGTGTAGAAAAACGGCGCATAGAGAATGAACAGGCACCCCATTGTCATCAGGCCGTAGATTTCCGCGAGCAGTAGACCGGGCCAGCCAGCGGCCTGGGCGAGCGCGATGCAGGCCATCGCCGTGGTCACTGCGCCGGCGAAGCACTGGATCAGGCAGCGCGAGGGGCTGGCGGTTTTCTTGAAATGCAGGATGGCGATATGGGCCGCCATGAAGGCGCCGAACCAGAAGCAGCCAAGGAGAAATCCGAGAAAAGCGGGCGGCATGCGGGCACCTAGCCTGGGCCGGCATTGAGAAAGCGCCGGAGCCGGGCATAGAGGTTCGCCGCCTTAAGTCCGCGCGCGGTGAGGGCTAGCGTGCCGCCGTGGGATACGACGAGGTCGTTGTCCACCATTCCGGCGATGCGTTTCCCATACATCCACCCCAGGCCCTTGCCGCGGCTATAGCCGGAATAAAGCGCCTCGGCGGCGGCGCATTGGCCGGGGGATTCCAGCAGGTCGATCAGAATCCGCAGCGAAAACCCCCGATCCGCCAGATTGTAGAGCTGCATCACGCCGCCGAAGAAAGCGGCGCTGTAGAAAAACACGCCGCTTGCCAGATCGAACCACCGTGGCTCGGCGAGCATGTCCCTGGGCAGGAATGACAAGTCGTCAGGCGTCACGAGGTTTGCTGCGACCAGTACGACGAGCACGCCGGCATAAATATAGAGCAGCGCCAAGGCGCGGTGTTCGATTGGCTTGAGGCGGAACATGGCCGTCGCCAGAAGCATCGATGCCAGAGTCATTACGGCGGCGAGGATGACGGCCTTCACGGCTTCGGGTCCGCCGGTTTCTTGGGATTGCCGTTCGCGCCGGCCGTCATCATGTGCCGCTGCCGAAATTGGCCCAGGCTCTCGCTAGCCTTTTTCGCAGATAACCGTCCGGCAGGTTGACCAGGTTCACGCGTCTCATGGTGTAAAGATCCGAGGATGTGATGTCTTCGATATGCGTGCGGAACGCTTCAGTTTGCCAGGGATCGAAATTGGAGCTGATGGTCTTGCCCGTGAGGCGATCGAAACTGGGAGACAAGAGCGCACAGAAGCAGTTGACCAGATCGCCGCTGGGCGACACGCCTTCCGCCATTACCGCCATCGTACGCCGGTATTGCAGACGCCCGGCGCGCTCTTCGCCTGCTTCCAATGTCGCCTTGTGGATGCCGGTGGCGACGATGCCGGGCGACACGGCGTTGACGCGAATGTTTTTTGGTTGAAGCTCGACAGCCAGACATTCCGTCAAGCGCACCGAGGCAGCTTTGGAGCAGGCATAGGCGCTGTAGTTCGCGAAGGGGCTAAACGCGCCGCCGCCCGCAATGTTGATGATACGCGGTTTCCGGCCGCGCTCCAGTAATGGGAGGCAATGCTTGATCATCAGATAAGGGCCGAAAACGTTGACGCGCAACGTGTTCCACCATTCGCTGCTGTCGGTCGTCGCAAAGGCGCCAATTTCGCCGAAAGCGCCAGCGCAGTTTATCAGGACATCAAGCCTGTCAGTCTCGGCTGCGATCTCTGATACGAACTTGGCGACGTCGGCCTCTTGGGTCACATCGCAGACGATCGCGCGAATCGATGGTTTCTGCCGGGCAATCGCGTTTAGCCGATCGCCGTGGCGCGCGCAGACAAAAATCTTACGATCCTCACCGGCAAAGGCCAGCGCCAGGGCCGCGCCGATACCGGAGCTGGCGCCGGTGATGGCGATGCGCAGGTCCCTGGGCACTGCGTCAATCCCTTTTTTCGACGGTTGCGAGCGCGAGGGCGCACCACCCAAACCGATTTCATCTGCCGACGGAGCCATTTCAACCGCAGGGGCCGCCGCCCGGCGCCCTATCGCAGAAGCCGGCGGGATGCGGTTCCCGACGCCCAGCCGAACAAGCATCTCGAGGGAGTCGAGTATATTGCGCGGTGTAACGGCGCGCGACTTGACGACATTAAGATCGTCGACCGGCAATACGACCTCGATGAACGAATAGCCGCTGCCGATCGCTTTGATCAGGACCTCCGCTTGGAAGCTCAACCCGCGCGAGGCGAACTCGATGGAACGCAGGAAGCCCGTCGGATAGATGGTAAGGCCGTTGTAGTAATGAAGGCCAAGCCGAAAAATCATATTGAGCATTAAAGTATAGCTACGCGAGACGATACGACGGAGCGGTCGCATGCTGGCGAGCAAGTTGCCAGGAAACGACGTGATGACATCGGCCTTGCCAATATTGCCGAACAGTTCGATGTAGGAGCGATAGGGCCAGGTATTGTCGGCCGGAACGTAGACCAGGAAATTGAACTTCGCTTCCGCGCAGCCGGCCCTGAAGCAATGGCCGGCTCCCTGCGGCGTTGGGTTGCGGATGACGCGCAGGCTTTGAAAGCGTTGCGCCAGATCGGCGGCGATGGCCGGCGAGTTGTCGGTGCTGCCGTCGTCGAAGACGACGATCTCGAACTCCTCGGTTGTGACAATCAGCGCGCGATGCAGCCGCTCGACCGTCGCCGCCAGTCCTGCCGCGTCGTTGTGCGACACCAGGACGACCGTCAGCGACCGGGTCGTCAATCGCGCGGGGGTCTCGTCAGGACTGCTGGAAACCATAGACCGAACCTCTATGCCTCGCCGGGCCGTATAGTAATGCGCGGCGTGCGTTTCCGGTAGGACGGCAGATCAGGCCGCAGGGTTGGCGCGCCCCCGGTCCGGCAGGGAAAGCCAGATCAGGGCGCCAGGCAGGCTCGCCGCCAGCACGCAGAAGCCGAAGAGCACGGATGCGGCGATCACCTGCTCCGGCGGCAGGTCGAAACTCTGGAGCGCCACGACGAGCGCGCCTTCACGCACCCCCCAGCCCGATATCGAGGCGGGGAGCATGGACACTAGCAGGACCGTCGGCGTCACCATGAAGCAGGTGACGATGCCGATCTGTACCCCGACCGCGCCCAGGAGCAGGTACATGGCCACGACGTTGAGCGCGTGCGTCGAGAAGGCCAGCAGCGCGACGGCGGCGACGCGGCGGCGGGAATACGGCGCGGCCAGCCCCGCGGCGATGACGAAGATGCGCTTGAGGAGGGCGCGCATCGTGTCCGCCATCTTGCTCCAGAGCTGGGAAAAGAGCGCGAGCAGCACGGTAAGCAGCACCATGCCGAGTATTCCGGCCAGGGCGAGCCATAAGATCAGCCCGCGCTGGCGCTCGGCCAACCCGGCCCATAGATAGGGCATGCCGGCCGACGCCATGGCGGCGATGGCCGCAAGCCCGATTAGGCGGTCGAGAAGGGGGCCTTCGATAGCGGTCTTGAGGTCGATAGCGGCCGCGCGCAGCAGAAGGATTCGCGCGATGTCGCCGGTGACGAACAAGGCGCCGACCTGTTCGACGAAAAACCCGCACCACGTCACGCGGCCGGCACGGAATACGTCTATGCTGCTGCCCATGACCGCCAGGATCGTTTTCAGGCGCCATGCGGAAATGACGGCCATCTGCAAGACGATGATGGCGATCACGGCGACCAGCGGCGCGGCCGAGAGGCCCGATACGATCGCGGCATACCCCGCGAGGTTCGCCTGCATGACGACGAACGCCAGCAGCGCGGCCGACACCGCGATCTTTAGCACGAACAGGGCCGCTCGCCGGATTTTCGGATCGGTCATGGTATCGACGGATGGTTGAACGGTCCTCTATCGCACGGAAATGGACGGGTGCGCCAGCGGGTTTCAGCGCCTCGAACGGGCTGCGAAACCGCGGCCAGGCGTCGCTGAAACGCCCTGAATCCTGTTGCATCTCCGGGTGAAGCGGCTATTTTAAGAACCACAACAAATTCAATGAAATATGGCCCTAAGCTTGCCGGCAACCATCGATAAAATCGATTCGCTTGCGCTCTATCGCGCGATGCAACGCATCCGCCGCGTCGAGGAGCATCTGATGTCGGAATATGCGCCGGCCGAGCAGATGCGCTGTCCCATGCATTTCTGCGTCGGCCAAGAAAGCACCCCCGCAGTTCTTTCCTTTTTTGTGCGACAGAGCGACGTGATGATGTCGCACTATCGGTCGCACGGGTATTATTTGGGAAAAGGCGGTTCTCTCACCGAAATGGTCGCGGAGTTCTATGGCAAAGCGAACGGATCGAACGGCGGCCTCGCCGGGTCGATGGAGTTAGGCTCCCACGAATACAATTTCTGCAGCGGCGCGATCGTTGGCGGCAGCATGGTGATCCCGTTGGGGGCGGCATTCGCACAGAAGTACCGCGGGACAAACGACATTAGCATTGCGGTCATGGGCGACGGATCGTTCGACGAGGGGATAAGCTACGAGTCAATGAACCTTGCGGCGCTCTATCAACTGCCCCTGCTGATCGTCTGCGAAAACAACAAATACGCGGCGAATACGGAAGTGGCGAAACGGCTAGGCCGTCCGGAGTTGCTTCCGAAAGTCGAGGCGATGGGGATAAAGGGAAGTGTCGTCGATGGATACGATCTTCCGAAGCTGATTGAATGCTTGCGTACTGCGATAGCGGCAATCAGGAGCGGAGGTGGACCGCGCTATATCGAGGTCGAAACCTACCGCTTCTGCGCCCATGTCGGGCCACAGCCGGATAATTATCTGGAATACCGGACTGCCCAAGAGATTTCTGAACAGCAGGCGCGGGATCCTCTTGGTAAGCTGCGCGCAAAGCTGCTTTCAGATCCGTCGAACATTAGCCTAATGATCCATATCGACACTGAAATCGAAAGCGAGGTTATTTCAGCAATCGCCGCTGCAAAAGCCGCGCCCTTCCCGGCCCTGGATTGGGCGCTGGGAACCAATTGGTCTAATTCCTACGCGCCAGTGGCCGACGGGTATTTCCGCGATCCGCAGTCGGCATTCCAGGGCGGCCAGAAAGAGACGAAGCTTGAGCCGTTTTGAGCGCATGACCCGCATCGCATGAAAATTACAAAGATCACTTTCGTTGAAGCGATCAACGCGGCGCTTCGACAGTCGATGGAGTTGGACGACAACGTATTCGTCTACGGCATCGGCGCCGACAAGAAATCTGCGATTTTCGGTAGCACGGCGGGACTGGTCCAGCAATTTGGGCCCAGGCGCGTGTTCGATACTCCTATCTCCGAGCAGGGGCTAACTGCAATCGCTGCCGGTGCGGCGCAGTCGGGGTTGCGTCCCGTTTTGATCCATCAGCGCGTCGATTTCATGCTCTATTCGATGGACCACCTGATCAATTGGATCGCTTCTTGGCGCTTTGTTTCAGGTGGGCGCTCCACGATGCCGCTGACCGTTCGGGCGATCGTCGGCAAGGGGTGGGGACAAGGGCCGCAGCATTCGAAAAGCCTCCACTCGTGGTTCGCGCATGTTCCGGGCCTGCAAGTCGTGATTCCCGGCAGCCCGTCGGACGCCAAGGGACTGCTCATGTCCAGCATTATGAGCAATGACCCGACGATTTTCATCGAGGCCCGCTCGCTGTATTCGATGAAGGAAGAGGTTCCGGACGCGCCATATTTCATCAAGCTCGGCCAAGCTCTCGTCCGCCGTCCGGGGAAGAATCTGACTTTGGTAACCTTCGGCGCCATGGTGCCGATGGCGATGGAGGCAAGCGACCGGCTGGGTGCGGAGGGTATCGACGTTGAGGTGGTCGATCTGCGCACCCTAGCGCCGATCGATATGGCCACAGTGCTGTCTTCGGTCGCGAAGACCGGGCGTCTGCTGGTGGCCGAGATGGGTTGGTTGAAATTCGGTGCAGCAGCCGAGATTATCGCCGCCGTATGCGAGGAAATGGGCGACAAGCTTCGCTCAAGGCCAAGGCGCGTAGGCTGGCCGCAGAGTTTTGTGCCCACATCGGCTGCGCTTGAAGAGGCATTTTATCCGAAGACAGAAACTCTGGTCGCGGCGGCGAAGGACTGCCTAGTGGGCGGGAAATGAGCCTTGGCGCAGCGGCCTGTTGCCGAGTTGTGTCCTTGGTCCGGCGTTAGAGGAATAGCGAAGCGGGAAACGGCATGCGCCAGATTGTGTGTCCAATCTGCGGCGGAACCGAACGGAAAACGGTCTACCCCGCGACGCTGCCGGCTGATTTTGATGAAAAATCGCCGCCCTCGCCCTATGCGTGCCATTACCAGATCAACGAATGCGCAGGCTGTGGGCTTATCCATTCCAACCCTATCATGGATGAGCCGGGCGTCGCCGCCCTGTACAGAGAATCGTCCGAGACCAATGTCACTCCAGGTGAGGAGCCCAACGTACGTCGCACGATGGAGCTCTATTACCGCTTGGCCGCCCCGCATCTGCCCGCGCGGCGAAAGATGCTGGATATCGGTTGCGACATGGGCTTCTTGCTGGAGGCCGCTCGGGCGGACGGTTTCACCGAAATGCATGGGCTTGAGCCGAACCCAATCGCGCGGGCGACGGCGGCAAATATTCCCGGGTCCATGGTCGCGGGCAACTTCTACGAACAGGCCGACTATTCCACGGCTTCCTTCGACCTGATTGCGATGATCCATGTTCTCGATCATCTGGCCGACCCGCGCATTGTCTTGTCCCGCGCGCGCGATCATTTGCGGCCGGGTGGGGTTCTGCTCGCGGTGGTACACAATGTCGATTCGATTCTAGGCCGGCTATTGCGTGAGCGGTTTCCGGTATTCAACCTCTATCACCACTTTTTTTTCAGTAAAGCTACACTGGCGGAACTGTTTCGACGCCACGGCTATGAAG
>CAYLIK010000040.1:16687-22119 GCA_964383565.1 uncultured Sphingomonadaceae bacterium | reverse complement strand
CCCGACCGCGCCGTCGTTGCGATCTTCGAGGCGCTGGAGAAGGCGGGCGCGAAGCTGATCGAGCAGCGCGATCCCGCCGTCCTCCCCAAGGCGACCAAGAATGGAGCCGAGATCAGCGGCCACAAGGCAGCGCAAGCCCGCGACGGCGCCGCGCTTACCCGCTTCCTTCACTGGCTGTCGGTCGAGGCGCCCAAGGGCCAGCTCACCGAGATCATCGCCGCCGAAAAGCTCCACGAATTCCGCCGCGCGACCGGCGAGCTGCGCGACCTCAGCTTCGACACCATCTCCGGCGCCGGCCCCAACGGCGCGGTCGTCCATTACCGCGTCAGCGAGCAGACCAACCGCCCGATCGAACTGAACTCGCTCTTCCTCGTAGACAGCGGCGGCCAATATCCCGACGGCACCACCGATGTGACCCGCACCATCGCCATCGGCACGCCCACGCCCGAGATGCGCGACCGCTTCACCCGCGTCCTCAAGGGCCATGTCGCGCTCGCCCGTGCCGTCTTCCCGAGGGGCACGCGCGGCGGCCAGCTCGACATACTGGCGCGGCAATTCCTCTGGCAGGCGGGCGTCGATTATGCCCATGGCACCGGCCATGGCGTCGGCAGCTATCTGTCGGTCCATGAAGGGCCGCAGCGTATCGCCACCGTCAGCGGTCCCGGCGACGAGCCGCTCGCGCCCGGCATGATTATTTCGAACGAGCCCGGCTATTACAAGACCGGCGAATTCGGCATCCGCATCGAAAATCTCGTACTGGTCGAGCCGCGCTACATCCCCGGTGCGGAGCGCGACATGCTTGGCTTCGAAACGCTGACGCTCGCGCCGATCGATCGCACGCTGATCGACGTTGCTCTGCTGGACGCCGACGAACTCAACTGGATCGACGCCTATCATACGCAGGTCGCCGAAAAGATCGGCCCGCAACTCGATGGCGCGGCAAGGGTTTGGTTGGACGAGATTTGCCGTCCGCTGGAAAGGGAATAGATGATGCGCAAGCGCTGGATTGTTGGAGGTGCGGCCGCTGTTCTGATCGCCGTAGGCGGCGCGGTCGGCTATGCGAAGTTCGTCCCGGAGGCGACGCCGCCGCTTGCCAATGCGGCGAAGCTGTCCGCCTGGGATTTCAAGCTCACCGCGATCGACGGTGAACCGATGCCGATGAGCAAATATAAGGGGCAGGTCGTGCTGCTCGTCAACAGTGCCAGCAAATGCGGTTACACGCCGCAATATGATGGGCTGCAGAAGCTTCACCTCGATTATCGGCCGCGCGGCTTCACCGTTCTGGCGGTGCCGTCGGGTGATTTCCTCGGGCAGGAGTTCGCCAGCAACAAGGAGATTTCGGGCTTCTGCCAGACCAAGTTCGGGATCAAGTTTCCGATGGCGGAAAAGGGACACGTCGTTGGGGCTGGCGCGATTCCGATCTATCGCTGGGCGGCCGGGGTGCTTGGGCCGGAAAACACGCCCAAATGGAACTTCCACAAATATCTGATCGGCCGCGACGGGCGGCTCATCGCCGCGTTCCCGACCAAGACCGAACCGACCGATCCGGTCGTCACGTCCGCGATCGAGAAGGCTCTGAAGGCTCCGGCGAAGGCGTAACCGGCGCGTCGGGGGCGTCGGCGCCACGCGCCTGCGCCTTGCGCCGCTTCAAATTCTCGCGCAGCCGCTCGGCCAGCCGCCGCGCGCGTTCGGGATCGTTGCCAGCCATGGCCCAGCGATAGGCCGATCGATGGAAAAGGAGCAAGCCTTGACGCAGCTACACGCTTTCTTCATAGCCCCGCCTGCATTGGCGTCCCGAAGACGTCCGCCAGTCCGAACTGGCCGTGCTGCCGTAGCTCAGTGGTAGAGCGCATCCTTGGTAAGGCTGAGGTCGTGAGTTCAATCCTCACCGGCAGCACCATTTTTCTGAAAGTTTCCAGCGCTTTGCTGTCCCAGTCTCGTAAGAGCGTGGCGCCGATGAACGCGGTGAGGCTTTGTTCAGTCGCAAACTGACCCGCGGAAAGCTGCTCGACTTCTTCGCTGCTCAACCAGCTTGCCTCGTTGCTATGGAAGCATGCGGCGGGGCGCATCACTGGGCGCGCGAGCTGACACAGCTCGGCCATGAGGTGCGACTTATCCCGCCCGCCTACGTCAAACCGTTTGTGAAGCGGCACAAGAACGATGCGGTCGATGCAGAAACGATTTGCGAGGCGGCGCGGCGACCGGGCATGCGCTTCGTTGCGATAAAGACGGAAGAACAGCAGGCCGCCGGTATGGTCTTCCGAACGCGAGACCTGCTGGTTCGGCAACGCACCCAGCTCATCAACGCACTGCGGGGCCATCTCGCCGAATATGGCTGGGTGCGCCGCGCGGAAAGGCCCAGATGGCGATCTTGGCGGACCTGCTCGATGAGGACGAATCCGTCCTTCATAATCATTATTATGAAGGATATAGGGAAGAAGGTTCGTCAAAATCTCTCACGACAGTGTCGTCGTGCCAGGGTAACAGGGTCAATTGAGCGGTAAGCCGTTCGAAAAGGGTGCGTGCCCCGACATCGCCGCGCAGCGTGGCGAGTTTGTCAAAATGGTCGCGGCCCCAGAGAACCGGATTGCCCCGGCGGCCATTGAAGGTCGGGATGACGAGCGAGGACGGCGCCGCCCTTTCCGCCAGCTGGCGAAGCAGGTCCGGGGTAATCAGCGGCATATCGCCAAGACAGACGATCGCGGCCTGCCATTCGGACGGGACGGCCCTGATCCCGGCCGCAACCGAACGGCCCATGCCCTCTGCGTGATGATCGGCAAAGGTGAAGCCGATCTGACGGCCCGCAAGCGCGGCTCGGGTCTCCTTCTCCTGATGGCCAAGCACGGCAATTGCGGGCAATCCGGCCGCCTCTATCGCATCGGCCACATGCGCCACCATCGGCTTGCTCCGATAGTCTGCGAGCAACTTGTTGAAGCCCATACGACGGGATTGGCCGGCGGCGAGAATGATCGCACCGCACGGCGCGCTCATATGGTCTGGCGCCAGGCGGCCGTAATGCCCGCCATGATCGAAAGGGCGATTTCCGCCGGATTGGCCGCGCCGATCGAGAGGCCGACGGGGCCGTGGATGCGGGCCAGCGTTTCGGGGCCGAACCCGGCCGCGCCGAGCCGTTCGAGCCGGGCGGCTTGGGTACGGCGGGATCCCAGCGCACCAATATAGAAAGCGGGCGATGCGAGCGCGATGCTCAGCCCCGGATCGTCGAGTTTGGGATCGTGGGTGAGGGCGATGACGGCCGAAGCGCCATCGGGTTTCCATTCGGTCAGCACCTCGTCCGGCCAGCGGGTGTCGATCGCGGCGCTCGGAAAGCGTTCGGCAGTCGCGAAGGCGGTGCGGGGATCGATGATCAGCGTCTGGTAGCCGAGCTGCATCGCCATCGGCAGCAGCGCCTGGCTGATATGCACCGCGCCGATGATGGCCAGCCGCAGCGGGGGATCGTAGGTCTGGATAAAGGTGGCTGCACCGGGATGCTCGCCCGTGGCGCTCTGTCCGGACTCGAGATCGGTGGTGACCGTCAGCCGCTGACCCGCCTTGCGGCTTTGCATGACCTGTTCCAGCAGGGCGGACGGGAAGCCGTTTTCGTCGATTGGCTGTACGAAGACCGAAATCTGGCCCCCGCAGGCCAGTCCCACTTCCCAGGCGCGCGCCTCGCTGACGCCGTAATCGAGCCGCCGGGATTTTCCGGCCGCGATCGCCTCGACGGATTGAGCGATGACATCGCCCTCGACGCAGCCGCCGCTGACCGACCCTTCGAACAGGCCGTCATCACGCACCACCAGATGCGCGCCGCGGCGGCGAGGCGCCGAGCCCCAGGTCTGGATGACCGTGGCAATGGCGGTGCGATGGCCGCTTGCGCGCCATCCCGCCTCGGTGGCGAGCAGATGGCCGAGTTCGTCGAGGGCGTGAGAGTGAAGCATGAATTTTCCTTAGAGGCTGTGAAGAGAGAGGAAAAGCCGCCGTCTTGACTCTCCGCCGGCCCTCGCGGATTATAGAACAGATAGAGAACATTTATGAACGAGTCGGCACCCAACCTGGAGGCGCTTAAACGCCGGATTGCTTCGCTGGAAGGCCATGTCTCCGTGCGTGCTGACCGGTTGTTCACGCTGGGTGATGAAGCTGCCGATGCGCGGATCGGCGGCGGAATGGCCCATGGCCGGTTGCATGAGATCTTTGCGTCCGAGCCTGTGGATGGCGGCAGCGCGGCGGGCTTTGCGCTCATGCTGGCTATCCGGGCGGCATCGGCGATGCCGATCCTGTGGCTGCGGGAGGAAGCGGGTGAGCGGGCTGGCGGGCTGCATGCTCCCGGTTTTGCCGAGATCGGGCTTGATCCCGGACGACTGATTCTCGCGGTCGCGCGGGATTCCGTTACCTTGCTGAAGGCGGCGGGGGATAGCCTGCGCTGTGCCGGACTCGGCGCGGTGGTTATCGAGCCGTGGCGTGACACGCGGTTGATCGACCTGACCGCCAGCCGCCGTCTCGCGCTCGCCGCCGAGCAATCGGACGTGACCGCCTTGATCCTGCGTGCCGGGGCCGAACCGGGGCCAAGCGCTGCCCAGACCCGCTGGGGAGTACGGGCGGCCATATCGACGGCTTTGCCTGCAGATGCGCCGGGCAATCCGGCTTTCGACATCAGTTTGCTGCGTCATCGTGGCGGCCCGGACGGGCTTGCCTGGCGCATGGAGTGGAATCGTGACCAGTGCAGCTTCAGCGCAACGCCGTTTTCTCGCGCTGTTCTTCCCCTTCCTGCCGGCCGATCGGCTGCGGCTGACCGGCACGTCGCCTGACGGTCCGTCCGCATTCGTCGAGAAGCAGGGCAATGCGATACGGCTCGCGGCGGTCGACCGGCATGCGTTGAAGCTTGGCCTTTCGCCCGGCATCACGCTGGCGGACGCGCGTGCGTCCGTCCCCGATCTGGCGGTGTTCGATCATGATCCGGGCGCCGACCAGCGCCTGCTCGAATGGCTGGCCGATGGCTGCGAGCGCTATTCGCCGATGGTGGCGATCGATCTGCCCGACGGGCTGCTGATCGATACCACCGGCTGCGATCATCTGTTCGGCGGCGAGGCGGGGTTGATCCAGGATGTGGAGCGCCGCCTCGCCCGGATCGGCATGACCGTGCGGATTGCATCCGGCTATGCCCCGGAGGCTGCCCATGCGCTTGCCCGTTTCCAGTCGCGCCCCGCGACGGATGAGGCGATGGCGGTCAGGCGGCTGAGCGTGGCCGCGCTTGAGCTTGAGCCGGAAGCGGAGGTCGGCCTGCGTCGCGCCGGCCTAAAGACCATCGCGGATCTCGCCTCGCGCCCTTCGTCCGCGCTCTCCACGCGGTTCGGCAAGCTGATGGCCGACCGGCTCGCCCGCCTGCTGGGTCAGTCCGACAGCCGCATCACCCCGCGCCGCCCGCTGCCCGCGCTGGG
>CAYLIK010000040.1:11675-16677 GCA_964383565.1 uncultured Sphingomonadaceae bacterium | reverse complement strand
TCGCCGAGCCGATCGGACGGGTCGAGACGGCCCTCAAGGTTCTCGCCGAACTGACGGGAGAAGCCGCAACTCTGCTCGATGAACGCGGCAAAGGCGGGCGTCGCTTTCTGGCGCGCTTCTTCCGGAGCGACGGGGCCGTGCGTGACATCGCGGTCGAGACTGGCCTTCCCTCGCGCGATCCGAAGGTGCTGGAACGGCTCTTTCGTGAGCGGATGGATGCGCTGGCCGATCCGATCGATCCGGGTTTCGGCTTCGATCTGATTCGGCTGGGGGTGGACAGGCTGGAGCCGCTTACGGCAGGTCAGCTCAAGCTGGAGGGCGGCGCGGCCGCGGAAACTGCCGTGGCTGGCCTGATCGATCGCCTGAGCATCCGCCTCGGCCGCACCCGCGTCCGCCGCTTTGCACCGAAGGACACGCATATTCCGGAACAGGCGGTGCTGGCGCTTCCCGCGATCGAGGCGGCGACCCCGGCGCGCTGGGAAAGCCCCGAAGCCGGTGAGCCGCCGCTCCGCCCGATCCACCTGTTCGATCCCCCGCAACTGATCCGGGTCGCGGGCGCCGAAGTCCCCGATGGCCCGCCGCGCCGGTTCCAATGGCGGCAAAGCCAGCATGAGATCGCCCGTTTCGAAGGGCCGGAACGCATCGCACCCGAATGGTGGAACCTGCCGCCGGGCAGAAGGGGCCTGACCCGGGACTATTTCCGCGTCGAGGATGTCCGTGGCCGCCGCTTCTGGATCTTCCGCCACGGCCTGTATGAACGCGAGCGCGAACATCCCGACTGGTATCTGCACGGTCTATTCGCATGACCGACCCGCCCCCCGAATATGCCGAACTGGTCGCCGCGACGCACTTCTCGTTTCTGCGCGGTGCTTCGCATCCATCGGATATGATCCATCAGGCGCTGGAGCATGGATATCGGGGAATCGGCATTGCCGACATCAACACGGTAGCCGGTGTCGTACGCGGCTATTCGGCTCTGAAGAAGGGCCATGAAGCGGCCAAGGAGGGCTTGATTGCCCTCAAGTTGAACCAGGGCGAAGGTCCTAAAGTCTCTGAGGAAGAGGATAAGGCCTGCTGGCCTGATATCCACTATGTCGTGGGCGCGCGACTGGTCTTTGCCGATGATACGCCGGATATCGTCGCCTATCCCACGACCCGGAAGGGCTGGGGCAATCTCACCTGTCTTCTGACGACGGGAAATCTGAGGTCGCTGAAAGGCGGATGCATCCTCCATTATGAGGACCTGCGTGCACATCTGGATGCGCTTCTGCTGATCGTCCTGCCGGTCTCGACCACCCTCGAGATCAATCCTCATCCCAAGAAAATCGATTACCCCTTTCGAGATGCAGGGCAGGCGGCGCCATCGCAAACGCCTCTGCTCAGGCTCGTCAAATCTGCGCCGCAAGGGCTTGAGGCGGTGACTGCGGATCTCGCCCGGAAGGCGCCGGGGCGGGTCTGGCTCGGTGTCTCGATGAACCGTCGAGGGCAGGATGAGCGGGAATTGGCAAAGCTACGGCAGATCGCGCATGCGGCCGGCGTACCATTGCTGGCAACCAATGATGCGCTCTATGCCCGAGCAGAGCAGCGACCGCTCCAGGATGTGCTAACCTGCATCCGCGAAAGTACGACAATTGCTGAAGCGGGCAAAAAGCTGAAAGCCAATGCCGAGCGCCATCTGAAAAGCCCTGCTGAAATGGCGCGCCTTTTCCGATCCTGTCCGGAGGCGATCGACGAGACGATGCGCTTCCTTTCAAAGATAGATTTCCACCTGACCGACCTCAAATATGAATATCCCCACGAGCCAGTGCCGCCGGGCTGGGAGCCACAGGCTTGGCTAGAGCATGTCGTGATGGAGGCAGCGCACAAGCGCTACGGTGAAGGGTTGCCGGAGAAGGTGAAGCGCCTGATCGCTGAGGAATTCAAACTCATCAATGAGCAGCGTTACGCTTATTATTTCCTGACGGTTTATGATCTGGTGAAGTTTGCCAGAACGCAGAAGCCGCCGATCCTGTGTCAGGGACGGGGATCGGCAGCCAATTCCATCGTTTGCTTCCTGCTTGGCGTGACCTCGGTTGATCCGATGAAGCATGATCTGCTGTTTTCGCGCTTCGTATCGGAGGAGCGTCAGGAGCCACCGGACATCGACGTCGATTTCGAGCATGAACGGCGTGAAGACGTGATGCAGCATATCTATAATCGTTATGGCCGTCACCGCGCCGGTATTGCCGCGACCGTCATTCATTACCGTTCGCGTAGCGCTGTTCGTGAAGTGGCGAAGGTGCTGGGCCTTAGCGAAGATGTGTCACGGCGCATCGCTGATACGGTGTGGGGCAGCTATGGCGGCGATGTTGGCGATCAGCGGATTGCCGAAGCCGGGTTCGATCTCGAAAATCCTGAAATTATCAGGTTGCGAGCGATCATGGAGCAATTGCTCGAAACCCCATTCCCTCGTCATCTTTCACAGCATGTGGGTGGTTTCGTGCTCACCCAGGATCGGCTCGATGAAACCGTGCCGGTGCACCGCGCTGCGATGGATGACCGTACCTTCATCGAATGGGACAAGGACGATATCGATACGCTCGGCCTGATGAAGGTGGACGTGCTGGCTCTCGGCATGCTGACCTGCATTCGCAAGGCCTTTGATCTGATGCGGAATAATGATCTCGGCGATCATACTCTCACTGTCGATATCGATGCCGATGATCCTGCCGTGTACGAGATGCTCCAGAAGGGGGAAAGTATCGGCGTCTTTCAGGTGGAAAGCCGGGCGCAGATCAATATGCTGCCGAGGCTGAAACCGAAAACTCTCTATGATCTGACGGTGCAGGTTGCGATCGTTCGGCCCGGCCCGATCGAGGGGGACATGGTGCATCCATATCTCCGACGGCGAGCGGAGGAAGAAAAGGTAGAATATCCTTCGCCTGCTCCACCTCATGATCCCGATGAACTGCAGAAAATCCTGAAAGAAACCTGCGGGGTTCCTCTCTTTCAGGAACAGGCCATGAAGCTGGCCATCATTGCAGCGGGTTTTACACCTTCGGAAGCCAACCAACTTCGTCGGGCGATGGCGACGTTTCGTAATGTCGGCACCATCCACCATTTCCGGAAAAAGATGGTCGAAGGCATGACGAAGCGCGGCTACAATCAGGACTTCGCCGAGCGTTGTTACAAGCAGATCGAGGGTTTCGGCAGTTACGGCTTCCCCGAAAGTCACGCCCTCTCATTCGCGCGGCTGGTTTATGTTTCGGCGTGGATCAAATGCCATCATCCGGCGGTGTTTGCTTGCGCATTGCTCAATTCGCAGCCGATGGGATTCTATGCGCC
This sequence comes from uncultured Sphingomonadaceae bacterium, assembly GCA_964383565.1. Classification (GTDB taxonomy): domain Bacteria; phylum Pseudomonadota; class Alphaproteobacteria; order Sphingomonadales; family Sphingomonadaceae; genus CANJQJ01. Next base: position 13,353 of record CAYLIK010000040.1, on the reverse strand, counting down.
AGCGCAGATCGTCGGCGATGCGCGGAAGAATGGCGTTACAGTAAGGCCCGTCGATGTGAGTGCGAGCCTTTGGGATAATGGGCTGGAGGGCGTTCAGGGAGAAAAGCATCCCCACGCCCTTCGCCTCGGCTTCCGACAGATCGATGGCTTTCGGGAGGAGTGGGCCGATCAGCTCGTCGCGGCCCGTGCCAAAGCGCCGTTTTCGAACCTCGAAGATATGGCCCGCCGTGCCGAGCTGCCGACTCGTGCGATGCGTTTGCTTGCGGATGCCGATGCGTGCGGCTCGCTGGATCAGGGGCGGCGCGAGGCGTTGTGGGAAGTGCGGCGCATTCCTTCGGATCAGCTCCCTCTGTTTGCCGCTGCAAGGGCGCGGGAGCTGGGCAATGAGACTGACGCGGCCTTGCCGCCAATGCCGGATAGCGAGCATGTGACGGCCGATTATCAGATGACTCGCCTGTCGCTCAAAGGGCACCCGATGCAGTTCCTACGCGAAAGCTTTCGAGCGAAGGGTGTCCTGAGTTGCCGGGAAACTTCGGAAGCTAGGAACGGCTCGCTGGTGAAGGTCGCCGGGATCGTGCTGGTGCGCCAGCGCCCGGGCAAGGGCAATGCCATCTTCATCACCATCGAGGATGAGACCGGGATCGCCAACATCCTGCTCTGGGCGCGGCTGTTCGAGATACAGCGGCGGCCAGTGATGGCATCACGCCTGATCCTGGCGGAGGGCGAAGTGCAGAAGAGCAAGGAGGGGGTCGTCCATCTGATGGCGACCCGCATCCATGATTTTACCCATGAGCTGGACCGGCTTTCGGATTCGCACCGGGCTGCACTCCCGATTTGCCGTGCCGACGAGGTTGTGCATCCGCAACCGCCCCGCGCGCGGCATCCGCGCAATGTGCGGATACTGCCCAAGTCGCGCGATTTTCACTGAGGTGCGGGTTCGCGTTCCTTCAGGATCGCCTCGACGGTGCGGTGGTCGGCGATGGAATCGACATCGATGCAGGCCTCGGCGAAGGGCAGGGCGACCGCAGTCGCATCCAGCCCGAAGCGCCGCCCGGCAATAGAGATTGCGTGTTGGATGCTGAGCAACCGCAGCCCTACCCCCGCCAGCATCAGCGGCCCGAACGCCCGAATCACCGCGCGGCCGCGCTTGCGTTCCTGTTCGATCGTCCGCCAGAGTGCGAGCACTTCAGCCACCTTCGGGTCGCCGAACCAGAAGAGGTTGGCGCCGGACCATGCCCCGCCCCGGAATTTGAGCCAGGTGCGCCGGTTGCGCGGATGCGCCGCGAGCAGCACGCGCCGTTCGACCACGCCTACCGCCAGGTTATGCGCTTGCGCTCCGTCGATGAACGCATCGATCATCGCCTGATTGAGCAATGCATTGTCGGCACTTGTCAGCAGGAAAGGGAAGTGGGCCGGATTATCCACGATCGCCCCCGCGACCGCTTCACTTACTGATGATCCGCCAGATCGCGTGGCGATATCGGGATGCTCGCGCATCCAGGGGACGGCATCCAGCAGATGCCCGGGCTCCTGCGCCAGCACGATTACCGTGCCGATGGCGGGGTGTTCCGTCAGCACGCGCGCCACACGCGACAGCATAGGTTCGTCCGCGATGGCGATAAGCGCCTTGTCCTCGACACCAAAATGCTGCGCCAGCGGATCGATGCCGGGCCGGCGG
>CAYLIK010000040.1:0-11575 GCA_964383565.1 uncultured Sphingomonadaceae bacterium | reverse complement strand
CGCCTTGTCCTCGACACCAAAATGCTGCGCCAGCGGATCGATGCCGGGCCGGCGGCCGGCGATGAGCAGGGCAGTGATCGAACGCGGTGCTGGCATCAGGGTCGGGGCATCCTTCAGGACTCGCAATACAGTGATGGTCGCCCTAGTAAATGGCCCGTGGGGAGGGCTGTATGCGTTTAAATGCTTGCAACAATATCGATGACTTCCGGCGGCTGGCCAAGACTCGGCTGCCATTCCCGGTCTTTCACTATATCGACGGCGCCGCCGATGACGAGGTGACGCGCCGTCGCAACCGGGAGGCGTTCGACCGCTGCGATCTCGTGCCCAACGTGCTCTCGGGCAATGCCGAGATCGACATGAGCACGACGGTGATGGGCCGCAAGATCGCGATGCCGCTGTTCCTTTCGCCGACCGCGCTGCAGCGGCTGTTCCATTGGCAGGGCGAGCGCGCTGTCGGCCGCGCGGCGGAGAAATTCGGCACCTATTTCGGCATTTCCTCGCTTGCCACGGTGAGCATCGAGGAGGTCGGGTCGCTGATCTCGACGCCCAAGATGTTCCAGCTTTATGTCCACAAGGACAAGGGGTTGAACCGCAGCATGGTCGATCGCTGCAAGGCGGCGAAGTTCGATGCGCTGACGCTGACGGTGGATACGATCGTCGGCGGCAATCGCGAGCGTTGCCTGCGCACCGGCTTCTCCTCGCCACCGAAGCTGACGCCGACGTCCGCCGTCAGCTTCGCGCTTCATCCACGCTGGACGCTTGATTATCTGTTTCGGGAAAAGTTCGCGCTGCCGAACCTCAACACGCATGTGAAGGAGGGCAGCAACGTTGCCCTGTCGGTGGCGGATTATTTCAATACGATGCTCGACCAGTCGCTGGATTGGAAGATGGCTGAGCAGATCCGGGCCGACTGGGGCGGGGAGTTCTGCCTGAAGGGCATCATGTCGGTGGCGGATGCGAAGCGCGCGGTGGATATCGGCGCGACGGCGATCATGGTGTCCAACCATGGCGGGCGTCAGCTCGACGGCAGCCGCGCGCCGTTCGATCAGCTCGCCGAGATCTGCGATGCGGTCGGCGACAAGCTCGACGTGATCTGCGACGGCGGCGTCAGCCGGGGTACGCATGTCCTGAAGGCGCTGTCGGTGGGCGCCAAGGCGTGCTCGGGCGGGCGGCTCTATCTCTATGCTCTTGCGGCGGCGGGGCAGCCGGGCGTCGAGCGCGCGATCGGCAAGCTGCGGGATGAGATCGAGCGCGACATGAAACTGATGGGCGTGAAGAATGTGAGTGAACTGAACCGAGACAATCTGCGCTGGCGCTAGGCGACGGCGCATGACAAGCGTGTGCCATGATTGATCTCCATTTCGCCGCGACGCCCAATGGGTGGAAGATCACGATCATGCTGGAGGAGTGCGGCCTCCCTTATGCCGTCAAACCCGTTGACATAGGGCGCGGCGAACAGTTCGCGCCGGACTTCCTGGCCATCAGCCCTAACAACCGCATTCCCGCGATCGTCGACCATGACCCCGCCGATGGAGGTGAGCCGATAGCGATCTTCGAAAGCGGCGCGATCCTGCTTTATCTTGCGCGCAAGAGCGGGCAATTCATGCCAACGGATATGCGGGGGCAGAGCCGCGTGGAGGCTTGGCTCATGTGGCAGATGGGCGGTCTTGGCCCGATGCTCGGACAAAATGGGCATTTCAAACTCTACGCCCCCGATCGGATTTCCTATGCGATCGATCGCTATGCGCGGGAGGCGGATCGTCTTTACGGTGTGCTCGACCGACGGCTGGGAGAGACGGGCACCTATGTCGCGGGCGCGGATTATACGATCGCGGACATCGCCTGCTTTCCATGGGTTATCACGCACAAGGCGCAGGGGATCGACATGGCAAAATTCCCGCATGTGGCGCGATGGTTTGCCGAAATCCGCGAACGTCCGGCGGTGAAAGCCGGCACGGCCGTGGGGCGCATGGCGCGTCCCGACGAAATGGATGCTGAAACAAAGAAAACGCTCATGGGGATCAGGCCTTGATTGAATTCTTCTTCGATTGCTCGTCGCCCTGGACCTGGCTCGGCTTCGAAAGCATCCAGCCGCTCGCCGAAGAGTTGAGCGTTCCGATCGCATGGAAGCCCATCCTCGTTGGCGGTGTGTTCAATGCCGTGAACGGTAGCGTCTATGCGGCGCGCGAGAACGCGGACTCTCCCAAGATGCGCTATATGCGCAAGGATCTGCGGGACTGGGCCGGATTGCAGGGCTTGGACATCAAATTCCCGCCCAGCGTCTTTCCGGTCAACAGCGTCAAGGTGATGCGCGCTTGTTGCTGGCTTGGATCAGAATGCGTGCCGTTCGCGCGTGCGGCATTTCAGGCCTATTGGACTGACGATCGAGACATCTCGCAAGATGCCGAGATCGCGGCCATCGCCAATCACTGCGGGGTTGATCCAGCGCAGCTGTTCGCGGCCATTGCGACCGATGAGGTGAAGGCGATGCTGCGCGCTAACACCGATGAACTGATCGCGCGTGGCGGGTTCGGTTCTCCCACGATTTTTGTGGCGGGCGACGACATGTATTTCGGCAATGATCGTATCCCACTCGTGCGCGCCGCGCTGGAACGCGCCCGTTCCTAGGGCTGCGCTCGCCGCCCTTGCGAGGGTGAGGTTGGCGTTGCCCCGGAAGCCGAAGTTGAAATTCGCCCTTAGCGATGGCGACCTAACTTAGCTCTGCTGACCAAGCGGTACGCAATTCAACGTCAGCAACCAAAATCGGGTCACTGATTGCTCCGATACGCAGTTCACGCAGACCCAACGCCTTGAAAAATGACGTAAAATCATTAAAGCCTGCTGCTTCGCGGCTCCAACTTTGAACGATCATCGCAGCATGTCGCGCCCGATAGCGCCGCGCCTCGTATATTGCCGATGCTGTGCGATGAAATAGTTGGTAGCGCAGATGAAGCACGTCCTCGGCACTGAGCCCGAACAACGCGCAAAGTTTCGCCAGCCTCGTTCGCTTGCCGTCGCTGACCTTGCTCAACCAGTCTTTGACCGTGACATCGAAGCCTTCATCGACCTTCGCCTCGATCCCGATTATACCAAGCCCGTTTTCTAAACCGACCAAGGTGAGCAGGGCACTTTGCGAATGCGAGGGGCGCCCATCTTCAAGATCGGTGCATCGTTCGACGAAGGCGTCGATCAATTCCGCGTTGCGCCATTCTGGTGCCTGATCAAGTATGCGAGTAATGCTTGGCGGTAATGCGTTCGCATTCCACCACATATCAATCAGCGATTTGGCCGAGCGTCCTTCTTTCCAGTGATGCGGCGCGCCGAGGTGCGGAATAACATCCTCGGGTCGATATAGGGGGGCATGGAGACGTCGGATGACGCTCAATAAACCCGCGCCTTCGGCTTGATGTACTCCGCCTCGTCGGTCAGCGTGTAGTCGTGGACCGGGCGGTAATCGAGCGTCACTTTGCCGCCCGAGCCACCCCAGCCTTCGAACCAGCTGATGCTGTGCTTCATCCAGTTTGCGTCGTCCCGATCGGGGAAATCCTCGTGGGCGTGCGCGCCGCGCGATTCCTTGCGGTTGTTCGCGCCTTCCATGGTGCAGATCGCCTGCGACATCAGATTGTCCAGTTCGAGCGTCTCGATCAGGTCCGTGTTCCAGATCAGCGAGCGGTCGGTCAGCTTCACGTCCTGCAGCCGCTTGTTGACCTTCTGCATCTGGACGACGCCTTCGGCCAGCAGCTCGCTGTCGCGGAACACGGCGGCGTGCTTCTGCATCGTGCGCTGCATGTCGAGCCGGATTTCCGCCGTCGGGGTTTCGCCCTTGGCGTTGCGATAATGGTCGAGGCGGCCCAGCGCGAAATCGGCTGAATCCTTCGGCAACGCCTTGTGCGCGCCGTTCGGCTTGATGTTCTCCTTGAGGTGCAGGCCGGTGGCGCGGCCGAACACGACGAGGTCGATCAGCGAGTTGGAGCCAAGGCGGTTGGCGCCGTGCACCGACACGCAGGCCGCTTCGCCGACGGCATAAAGCCCCGGAATGATCACCTCTGGGTCGTCGCCCTTCTTGGTGACGACCTGGCCGTGATAGTTACAGGGAATGCCGCCCATATTGTAATGGACGGTCGGGGTGACCGGCAGCGGCTGGCGGGTGAGATCGACGCCAGCGAAGATCTTGCCGCTTTCGGTGATGCCGGGCAGGCGCTCCGCCAGCACCTTGGGATCGATATGATCGAGGTGCAGGAAGATATGATCCTTGTGCGGGCCGACGCCGCGGCCTTCGCGCATCTCCATCGCCATCGAGCGCGAGACGACATCGCGCGAGGCGAGGTCCTTCGCGGACGGGGCATAACGCTCCATGAAGCGCTCGCCTTCGGAGTTGGTGAGGTAGCCGCCTTCGCCGCGCGCGCCCTCGGTGATCAGCACGCCCGCGCCGTAGATGCCGGTCGGGTGGAACTGGACGAATTCAAGATCCTGCAGCGGGAGTCCGGCGCGCAGCACCATGCCACCGCCGTCGCCGGTGCAGGTGTGGGCCGAGGTCGCCGAAAAATAGGCGCGGCCATAGCCGCCGGTCGCCAGCACCACGGCATGCGCCTTGAAGCGGTGGATCGATCCATCTTCCATGCACATGGCGATCACGCCCCGGCACTCGCCATTTTCCATGATGAGGTCGATGGCGAAATATTCGATGTAGAAGTCGGCGTCATACTTCAGGCTCTGCTGATAGAGCGCGTGGAGCATGGCGTGGCCGGTGCGGTCGGCGGCGGCGCAGGTGCGCTGGACGGGCGGGCCGGCACCCATATTCTGCATGTGACCGCCGAACGGGCGCTGATAGATGGTGCCATTGTCGTTGCGGCTGAACGGCACGCCGGCATGCTCAAGCTCGATCACGGCGGCGGGCGCTTCGCGGACCATATATTCGATGGCGTCCTGATCGCCGAGCCAGTCCGATCCCTTTACGGTATCGTACATGTGCCAGGTCCAGTGATCGGGCGAATTGTTGCCGAGCGAGGCGGCGATGCCGCCCTGCGCTGCGACAGTGTGGCTGCGCGTCGGGAACACCTTCGTGATGCATGCCGTCTTAAGGCCAGCCTCGGCGCTGCCCATCGTGGCGCGCAAGCCGGAGCCGCCCGCGCCGACGACGACGGTGTCATAAGTGTGATCGATGATCTTGTACGCCTCGGTCATCCCGCAGCAGCTCCCCCGACGGCAACCTTGAGGATCGAGAACAGCGCGAGCGCGCCGCCACCGATCATGTAGAAATTGAGAAGGATGAGCGCGGCCACCTTGAGCGCGTCATCATGCACATAATCCTCGATGAACACCTGCAGGCCGAGGCGGAAATGGTAGAAGACCGACACGATCAGCAGCGCCAGCGGCACCGCGACGAACGGCGATGCGAGCCATAGCGCGACCACCTCATAATCGAACGACGGCAGACGCAGCAGCGACACGACGAACCAGACCATCAGCAGCACATTGGCCGCCGCGGTCACCCGCTGATGCCACCAATGATGCGCGCCCGACTTCGCCGAGCCAAGACCGCGGACGCGGCCGATTCCCGTTCCCGTACCCATCAGAACCTCACCAGTATCGGCACCCAGACCGCAGCCGTCGCCGCGATCGAGATGACGATGGTCATCGCCGACCAGAATTTGTTGGTCTTGAGTTCATATCCCGCGCCGGTATCCAGCACGAAATGGCGCAGGCCGGAGCAGAGGTGCTGGAAGAAGGCCCAGGTCAGCCCGACCAGCACGATCCGTGCGAGGATGTTGGTGAGCGGCAGGCCGTCGACCACCAGGAAGTGGAAGGTGCCGTAGCTCTCCGGCCCACCCGCGATCGCAACTAGCCACCACAGCAACAGGACCACGCCGCCCGTCGCCATCGCCGTTCCGGTCGCGCGATGCAGGATGGAGACCAGCATCGCCGGACCCCATCGCCAGATCGTCAGGTGCGGCGAAAGCGGCCGCGCTGCGTTACGAGACATTCGGATCCCCAACTTATTGTGCGGCTGTCTTTAGCCAAAGCAGCCGATCATGCAACTGCTGTAAGGTTGGCAATTGTGCGAGTGCGTTCTATGGCCCGCCCATCAGTTTGAAGGTGGCGGGCATGAGCATTACCCTTATCAAGGAAGCCGATCTGATCGAGAGCGTCGCCGACGCGCTTCAGTTCATCAGTTACTATCACCCGATGGATTATATCCGCGCGCTGGGCGTGGCCTATGAGGCCGAGCAAGGCCCGGCCGCGAAGGACGCGATCGCGCAAATCCTTACCAACAGCCGTATGTGCGCCGAGGGGCATCGCCCGATCTGCCAGGATACCGGCATCGTCACGGTCTTCATCAAATGGGGCCAGCAGTGCATGCTCGATAGCGAGAAGAGCCTGCAGGATGTCGTCGATGAAGGCGTGCGCCGCGCCTATCTCCACCCGGAGAACCGGTTGCGCGCCTCGATCCTGAAGGACCCCGCCTTCAGCCGCGTCAACACCAAGGACAACACGCCCTGCGTGCTCAATGTCGAGATGGTGCCGGGGCATCATGTCGACGTGCAGGTCGCGGCCAAGGGCGGCGGGTCCGAGAACAAGTCCAAGTTCGCGATGCTCAACCCAAGCGAGTCGATCGTCGACTGGGTGCTCGAAATGGTCCCGAAGATGGGCGCGGGCTGGTGCCCTCCGGGCATGCTCGGCATCGGCATCGGCGGGACGGCTGAAAAGGCGATGACGCTCGCCAAGGAATCCCTGATGGGCGATATCGATATGGCGCAGCTGAAAGAGCGCGGGCCGCAGAATGATATCGAGCGCCTGCGCATCGAGATTTTCGACAAGGTCAACGCGCTCGGCATTGGCGCGCAGGGGCTGGGCGGGCTGGCAACGATCCTCGACGTGAAGATCATGGATTATCCGACCCACGCGGCGTCGAAGCCGATTGCGATGATCCCGAACTGCGCCGCCACGCGCCACGCGCATTTCCATCTCGACGGATCGGGCCCGGCCTATCTGGAGCCGCCGAGCCTCGACGAATGGCCGAAGGTCGAATGGACGCCGAGCAAGGAATCGATCCGCGTCGATCTCGACACGCTGACGCCTGAAGTGGTGGCGAGCTGGAAGCCGGGCGACCGGCTGCTGCTCAACGGCAAGATGCTGACCGGCCGCGACGCCGCGCACAAGCGCATTCAGGATATGCTGGCCAAGGGCGAGCCGCTGCCGGTCGAGTTCAAGGGCCGGGTGATCTACTATGTCGGCCCGGTCGATCCGGTCCGCGACGAAGTGGTCGGCCCCGCCGGGCCCACCACCGCGACCCGCATGGACAAGTTCACCGAGATGATGCTGGCCGAAACCGGCCTGATCGCCATGGTGGGCAAGGCCGAGCGCGGGCCGGTGGCGATCGAGGCGATCAAGAAGCACAAGGCCGCTTATCTGATGGCGGTGGGCGGCGCGGCCTATCTGGTCGCGCGGGCGATCAAGGGCGCCAAGGTTGTGGGCTTCGCCGATCTCGGCATGGAGGCGATCTACGAGTTCGAGGTGAAGGACATGCCGGTGACGGTGGCGGTCGACGCCACCGGCGAAAGCGTCCACCACACCGGGCCGCTGGTGTGGCGCGAGAAGATCGCGCGGGAGCGGTTGCTCGAACGGGCATAACCCAAATCGTCACCCCGGCCTTGAGCCGGGCTCCCGCTCTTTTGACGGCGGGCCGTCGTGATTCGTGTCTCATGGGAAAGGTAAGCGGGACTCCGGATCAAGTCCGGGGTGACGGTGGTTTCTTCACGGTTCCAAGCGCTGGGCATGAAGACGCCGATCAGAAAAATCCGTCCGTTCTCAATGTCTTGCGTCATGGCAAGCCGATAACTTCACAAACCTCGCGCATAACGCCATCCTATGCGAATAAAAAATGGCGGTTTTCCGAGGGTTTCAAAGAGCCGTGGGCTGCATGGCATGAAGTTATGACTGTAGGAAAATTGAAAGTGGCGGTGGCGAGATTCGACCAGTATGGCTTATCGACTTTAACTCGGGGGAGTACCCGGTGGAGCCGGTAAACTATCCCAGACAGTCTGTATGCCCTCCGCACAAGTCGAGAGGGGCTTGTTGCAATTTAGGGTCTTCTCCATCGCGTCCCGCACTGCCTCAAGACGGCGACAAGATGCGCCCATTTCTGTTTGAAGCCAGACTTTGGGTTGCGGATTCAACTTCTCAGACAACGTAAGAAGACGTTCCAACTGTGTCTCCGTCACATGCTGGCCATTCCAATAGAGTTCATTGTCGCGCGTGAGAGACACTTTGTTTTCAATAGGCACGAGGCCACTACTGTACGGCTTTGGCCAAGTTGCTCGTGGCGGCTGGCATGCGTGTGGCTCTGACTTCGAGCAGGCTGTCAACATAAGCCCGATAATAATACAGCTTAAGGAGAAGTGACTGCGCATGAAGCCATATTGGCACATGCTCCGTCAATTTTCACCATGTTGTCGTCACCCTAGCGCCACCTGTAGCCGCGTGATCCTTGAGGTGTGGATGCGCCACTGGCCGTCCACGCGGCGGTAGGTTTCGTGGTAGTGGCCGCAGCCGTGGAGGGTGACGACGGTGCCGTCGGCGTTCCAGATCTGGTCTTCCATTGCGATCACGCCGCGCGCTTCATCCTCCGAGAGGATCTCGACTTCGTGGCAGTGGCCGTGGTGGACGGTGCGGGAGGCGCCTGCCGCACCCCGGATGAAATCGGCGATGACCTGGCCGCCTTCGTAGATCCAGTCATTGCTCTCGGCGGCGCGGCCGTCCGCGCCCTGGCCATTGATGCTGAAGGAGGCGCGGGCGTCGAACACCGCGTCGTCGCAGAAGATAGTGCGCAGGCCCGCCCAGTCCTTGGTGTCCATGAAGCGGAAATAGCGGCCCTTGAGCTGCTTGATCTCTTCGATCGCGAGCAGGCGGGCGGCGGGGTCGAGTTCGGGCATGGCGTTATCCTCTCTTCGTGATTTCCAAGAGGATAGCATCGGCCACGACAGGTCGCAGACTGGCAGATGGGAGAGCGCGTTTTTTTGTTCGTTCGTCGAATGCTGCGGCAAGTGGCCCGATGGATGCTGAATCAAGTTCAGCATGACGAAGAACGGAGGCCGCTCAGCCGAATATGGAGAGGTTGAGCGGTTCGCTCTCGCCGAACCAGATCACATGTGCTGTGTGGTCGGCGAGATCATTGCCGGTGTTGGCGTGTGCGAAGATGGTCAGGGTTCCGCGATTCAGAACGGCCCATGCCGCGAACGGGCCGAAGCTGTCCGGGCCGACAGTGAGCTGGCAGCTCCCGCGCGGGTGCGGGCCGATGGGTCTGGTGTGGAAATGCCCGACCAGCACGCCGAACCGGCTTTGCGCTTCCCGGGCGAGGGCCTGGGCGGTCTCGACCTGCTCGGGATCGAAATAGATGTGGGCGTGGAAATTCTCGATGGTCAGCATCGCGCCAAGATTGGGCGTCCTGCGCGGAGATCAAGTCGTGATGTTCGTGCAACAAAAAGGGGCGGAAGTTGCCCTCCGCCCCTTCACTGTTTTTGATCGCTTCGGATCAGAGCTTGCCGGTCAACTCCGGCACGATCTTGAAGAGATCTCCGACGAGGCCGATGTCGGCGACCTGGAAAATGGGGGCGTCCTCGTCCTTGTTGATGGCGATGATGGTCTTGCTGTCCTTCATGCCCGCGAGATGCTGGATCGCGCCCGAGATGCCGACCGCGATATAGACTTCAGGGGCCACGATCTTGCCGGTCTGGCCGACCTGATAGTCGTTCGGCACATAGCCCGCGTCGACCGCAGCGCGGCTGGCGCCGACGCCCGCACCCAGCTTGTCGGCCAGCGGCTCTATGATCGAATGGAAGTTCTCGCTGTTCTGAAGCGCACGACCGCCCGACACGATGATCTTGGCAGAGGTGAGCTCGGGACGCTCGGACTTGCTGATCTCGGCACCCACGAAGCTGGAGAGGCCCGCATCGCCCTTGCCGGTGACCGCCTCGACCGTGCCGGAGCCACCCTCGCGGGCGGCCTTCTCGAACGAGGTGCCGCGTACCGTGATGACCTTCTTGGCATCGGTCGACTGAACGGTCGCGATCGCGTTGCCCGCATAGGTGGGACGCGTGAAGGTGTCTTCGCTCTCGACCGTCAGGATCTCGCTGATCTGCATCACGTCGAGCAGAGCAGCGACGCGCGGAGCGATGTTCTTGCCGTTGGCGGTGGCCGGCGCGAGGAAAGCGTCGTGATGGCCCATCAGTTCGACGACGAGCGGCGCGACATTCTCCGGCAGCGCATTGGCATAGGCCGCGTCGTCAGCGACATGGACCTTGCCTACGCCCGCGATCTTCGCGGCGGCTTCGGCAACCAGGCCTACGCCTTGCCCTGCGACGAGGAGATGGACTTCACCCAGCTTCGCGGCTGCGGTGACGGTGGCGAGGGTGGCGTCCTTGACGGCGCCGGCCTCATGTTCGACCCAGACGAGCGTCTTCATGCTGCAACTCCCATCGCCTTGAGCTTGGCCACCAGTTCATCGACATCAGCGACCTTGATGCCTGCGACGCGCTTCGGCGGCTCGCTGACCTTGAGCGTCTTGAGGCGCGCGGTCACGTCCACGCCGTAATCGGCGGGGGTCTTCTGCGCGAGCGGCTTGGACTTGGCCTTCATGATGTTCGGCAGCGACGCATAGCGCGGCTCGTTGAGACGAAGATCGGTCGTGACGATCGCGGGCAGCTTGAGGTTTACGGTCTCAAGACCGCCATCGACCTCGCGCGTGACCTTCACGCTGTCGCCTTCGACCACGACCGCGCTGGCGAAGGTGCCTTGCGGGCGGCCAAGCAGCGCAGCCAGCATCTGACCGGTCTGGTTGCTGTCGTCATCGATCGCCTGCTTGCCCAGGATCACCAGACCCGGCTGCTCCTCATCGACGATCGCCTTCAAGAGCTTCGCCACGCCCAGCGGCTCGACTTCGGTCTCGCTGACGATCAGGATCGCGCGGTCGGCGCCCATCGCGAGCGCGGTGCGCAGCGTCTCCTGCGCCTTCTGCTCGCCGATCGAGATCGCCACGATCTCGGTCACGACGCCCTTTTCCTTCAGGCGGATCGCTTCCTCGACCGCGATCTCGTCGAACGGGTTCATCGACATCTTCACGTTCGCGAGATCGACGCCAGTGCCGTCCATCTTCACACGCGGCTTCACATTATAGTCAATTACCCGCTTCACCGGGACAAGGACTTTCATGGAACGCTCCTCTCAAATACCAAATGCCAGCTTTGCAAATTCGCATCTGGCTTGGCCCGGGACGATGCCTGGGCCGGAAAAAGCAATGATTACCGGGCGAAATTCATGCCCAACCTTCAAAAAGCAAGTGTGAATTTGCGAAGTTTCGAAGCGGTTTTGCAAATTCACGCCATGCCGTAACGTCACGCAGCCTGCTTCACCTGTGCGACAATCTTCTTGGCCGCATCCCCCAGATCGTCAGCCGAAACAATCGGCAGACCGGAATTGGCGAGGATGTCCTTGCCCTGCTGGACATTGGTGCCTTCGAGTCGGACGACCAGCGGAACCGACAGGTTCACTTCCTTGGCGGCCGCGACGATGCCGTCGG
>CAYLIK010000039.1:0-22152 GCA_964383565.1 uncultured Sphingomonadaceae bacterium | reverse complement strand
TTATCTCTCAAGCGATTCCGCCAAATACATAACCGGGGCCATTCTCGACTGTGACGGCGGTTCGTCGCTAGGGCGTGGCCTCCAGCCAGCGCAGGGATGACGGATATGAACGAGATGAAGGTGGAAACCACCGGCGGCGTGATGACGATCACGCTCAATCGGCCGGAAAAGAAGAATGCGATCACCGATGCCATGTACGGCACTTTCGCAGCCGCGCTGACAGCCGCGGACAGCGATCCCGCGATCAAGGCGGCGTTGATCCGCGGCGAAGGGGCCGACTTCTGCGCAGGAAATGACATATCGACATTCGCAGCCGTTTCCGCCGGCCAGCTCAACATGGCGGACACAAACACCAGGCGGTTTCTCGACGCGATTTCCACATTCTCGAAGCCGCTCGTTGCCGCCGTCACGGGCCGGGCGATCGGTATCGGCGTGACCATGCTGCTGCATTGCGATCTCGTTTTCGTGGCGGACGATGCTGAATTGCGCACCCCTTTCATCGATCTCGGCCTCGTGCCGGAAGCAGCGTCCGCGCTGCTGATCCCGGCGCGTATTGGCCATGTGCGGGCGTTCGCGCTGTTTGCATTGGGCGAGAAGCTGAGTGGCACGGAAGCGGCTGCACTTGGCCTTGCGAACCGTGCGATGCCAGCGGGCGAGATTGCGGAGGCGGCGATGACGGCGGCACTGGCCTTGGCCGGCAAGCCCCTGTCCGCGCTGATCGCCACCAAAAAGCTGATGCGGGACAGCGAGGCGATCGCCGCCGCGCTGAAGGCGGACGAGACCGCATTCATCGAACAATTGAAGACACCCGAGGCAGCAGCAGCCTTCGCCGCCTTCGCGAACCGCAAGGCACCGCCTGCGTGAGTCAGCCGATCGAGGTGACGACCAGCAAGGGCCTGCGTTTGATCGGCGAGGTCCATGGCGGCGGGAGAGACCCGCTCGCGATGTTGCTCCATGGAGGCGGCCAGACCCGCCACGCCTGGTCCGGCACCGCGACGGCGCTGTTGCAGGACGCGTTCGACGTCGGAAGCTATGATGCGCGCGGACATGGCGATAGCGATTGGGCGCAGGACAAGGATTATTCGCTGCCCGCCCATGCGCGCGACCTTGCCGAAGTGCTGAAAGCGGTCGGCCGGCCCGCGGCCCTGATCGGCGCGTCGATGGGCGGGATCAGCGCCTTGCTGGCATCCTTCATCGTCCCGGAGCTTGTCCGTGCATTGGTTCTGGTGGACATCGTGCCGCGCTTCGCGCCTGAGGGCGTGGAACGGGTCCGCGCCTTTATGCAGGGCCATCCCGACGGCTTCGCAAATCTGGACGACGCCGTGGCAGCAGTGCATGCCTACAATCCCCGCCGGCCAGCGAAGAATGCTTCCGGGCTGATGCGATCGTTGCGCGAAAGTGCCGATGGAAGGCTGCGCTGGCATTGGGATCCGGCGGTCGTGGGCGAGCCGCCCACCGATGCGTTGAGTGATATGCTGAGCGAGCGTCTCGCCACCCTGCCCGTCACGCTGCCGCTGATGCTCATCTCAGGCGCGCAGAGCGATGTCGTCGATCAGGAGGCAGTCGCCGAATTCCAGCGTCAGGCGCCGCAGGCCGAGATCATGGCGATCGACCGCGCCGGGCATATGGTGGTCGGCGATCGAAACGACGCGTTCAGCGACGCGATCATCGATTTCCTGCGCAGAAGAGCCTGACGGCCGGCCGCTACAGGCGATCCATCGTCAGCCAGTTGGCGGGTCCGCTCCAGGCTCGTCCGAAGGCCGCTTCGGTCGCGGAGGCGCCCGCCCGATCCCCCAGCGCGGTTTGCGCCGTCATCAGACCGTAGAGCGCCCAGCCGTTGTTCGGAGCCTGCGCAAGCGCCTCCAGAAAGGCCTGCCTCGCCCCAGTGAAATCGCGCGTCCGGTAAAGCGCGGCGCCCAGCGATTGGCGCACCGGATAATACCAGAAGGGCGGCTCCATATAGCGAACCGTATCCTCGATAGCGGCTGCCTGACGATAGAGTGTCACCGCGTCCCTGTATCGGCCGCGCGCATAGGCGAGCCGTGCCTGCGCGACGGTTTCCGCCAACCGCAGCAGATCATCGGCGGGAACGAGCTGATCCGCCATCGGCTTGAAATCAGTCGTCTCGCGGATATGGCGGATCGCAGCAATTTCCTTGGCGAACTTCTTGCGATCCTTCCGCTGCGCATAGGCAATGGCGCGGGCATAGTGCCACATGCCCGTCACATAGGGCAGCCGCGCATCGGGCGCCTTGAGCGCGAGGATTTCCGCAGGCGTGGAGAATTGGGCATAAGCAAGATAGGGCGCGGCATCGACCGGTTGAACCCACGGCATGGCGGCAGACAGATCGGTGTTCAATATGGTCGAAAGCTTGCGCGCCTCAGTCACCGCCGTGGTCATGTCACCGGCCATCTGGGCCGACGTGACGATGAAATGGACGTTGTGCGGATAATAGCCGAAGCGATACAGCCCGGCTTCCTTCGAGGATTTAAGATAGTCTTCGTCGATCCGGGCTGCATCGACATTGACGCGGATGGCGTCCTTGAACCGGCCCACCCGATAATAGAGATGCCCCGGCATGTGGACGAGGTGCCCAGCCGCCGGCACGAGCGGCTTGGCGAGCCTGTCCGCATAAGGCTCCGCCTTCGCCGGATTGGCCGACGCTTCCAGCAGGTGAATGTAGAGATGATCCGCCTGCGGATGATCGGGATTGCGCGCCAGCACCGTCTCCACCAGCGCAATCGCGTCCTTGATCCCGCCCTTGGGGGTGCGCTTGTCGGCTTCCCAATAATCCCAGGGCTGCGTATCCATCACGGCCTCCGCCGCGAGCACGGCGACGGTATCGTCCGCCGGGAAACGCTGCGCGACCGCCAGCATCTGGTCGGCGAATGCCTTGTCGAGCGCGGCCCGATCAGCTTTGGGATCAGCGGCGTAGCGCGTGGCGACCGCGTCGATCAGCGCCTGTTCCGCCGGATCGGCTTTGCCCTTGAGGGAGAGCGCGGTTTGCGCTGCCTTCATCGCCTGAGCATTGACCTCCGGATCCATCGGCGCATTGATGTTCGGACCGTGCGCAAACGCCTCACCCCACCAGCAGGCGGCGCATTCGGGATCGAGCGTCTGGGCGTGGCGAAAATAGCGGATGGCTTCGACATGGTTGAAGCCATAGATCAGCGCCAGACCCTGATCGAAATAGCGCTGTGCCAACTCGTTCGAAGTGGTGACCGGATAGTGCACCGACGCCAGCCCGGGAACCAGAACAGGCTCGGTTTGCGCTGGGATGGTCGAAGGGCTCAACGTCATCGCAAACTTGATCCGATCCCGGAGCGCTTCGCCACGTCTGGCGCCGCCGCAAGCCTGCAGCATCTGCATCGATGGATCGCGTTGTCGGAGAGTTTCAGCCGATACCGAAATCTGCCGGGCCGGCGTGGCGCTCGTCAGCATGAAAGCCGAAGCGCATAATCCCAATGCCGCCAGCGATTTTCGTGTTTCAACCATTGTCCGCGCCCTCCGTGCCGACAGACGAGAAACAACAAGCGAAGCTACTTTGGATCATCGGGAACAGCCCCTCCGATCGCAACGATGATACGCCTTTCGAGCGAGAATTGAAATAACGTGGAGGTTTGACTGCGAGACGCGAACTTAAACGGACTCAAGCGGCCAAACTGGGCCGGCTCCAGCGCGCGCAGAGACCCAAGAAGGCCTGTGGCGACGCGCTGGATATGTGATTTACGGAAAGGCGGAACGATTAAACAGCCGTGGTTTCGACGACCGCATGTGATCCTTCCTCGCTTGGTTTTATCTTCCCGCCAAACAGCATCTTCAACTTGCCGGTCAACGAAATGTCGGCCTCCCACAATTCCGCCTCATCGATATCGAAACGGATCAGCGTGAGTGACGGATCGTTGCGACCGCCCGGAAACCAGGATTCAACGGCCTTGGACCACAGCTTGTCGATCATCGCCTGATCATGGTCCACGCTGACCGTGCCGGACAGGCAGGCGAAGAAGTCATGCCCCTTGCTCACGAACTGAGCCATGGCCGGCCCGCCCGGAACAAGCCGGTTGGTGCGGTTCACGAAGAAGAACAGGGTATCCACCTGATCCTCGTCGAGCTGCGCCGTCAGCGGTTCGCTATGGCCACCGCCATCCAGGCCGAGCATGATGAAGGGGCCAGCCTCCATCTTCTTCCAAAGTGTCTTTTTGAGTTCGTGCGTGTCGCTCATGTCATCCTCCTTATCTCGGGGACTGAAGCAACAGACCGACGATCTGTTCCTTGCCGAAGTGAACATACAGCGCGTTTAGCCGCCCCCGGCGGCAGGAATTCAGGAACGGTCAGAGCTCCCACTCGTTCAATTGCACCAAAAGGAGAGCTGCCATGCGAGATATCAAACTGAAGGGGACGATCGCGGCTGCCTGCTTGATCGTGGCGGGATGCAACCAGTCCACCGAACAGAAGGCCGAACAGCTTGGAAACAAGGCCGATCAGATGGCGGAGTCCGCCGGAGCCAAGATCGATCGTGCCGCCGACGTCGCCGAAGCACGGATCGACAATGCAATGGATCGCGTGGGTGCCGCAGTGGCGCCGGTGCCGACCCCGCAAGAATTCGTGGACAGAGCGGCCAAGAGCGATGCGTTTGAGATTCAAGCGGCGCAAATGGCCGCGAAGAATGCCAGTTCCCCAGAAGTGAAGACCTTCGCCCAGCCGATGATAAAGGCGCACACCGATTCCACAGCGAAGGTCCAGAAAGCGGCCTCAGCGGCGAAACTGACGCCCAATGCAACGCTGACCCGGGATCAGAACGAAGATCTCACCGAACTCGGAAAGCTGACTGGAGCAGCATTCGACGAAGAGTATATGGACGGCCAGATCGATGCCCACGAAGAAGCTCTTGCACTGATGCGGTCTTTCGCGGCGGACGGCGCGGACGCGGGTCTCAAGACCGTAGCCGGCGAAATTGCGCCAGTCGTGGAAAAGCATCTCACGATGGCGCGAGAGCTGGATAAGAAAACTGACCGTTGAAGCCGGCACCGATTGGCACCGGACTTCAATATACCCTCGCAACTACCGCACCGTCCGCTGGAATGAGCGAGGGTTCATCCCTTTTCCCTGCTGGAAGTGTCGCCTGAGCCGGGCGGTGCTGCCAAAACCCGCAAGCGCAGCGACGGCTTCAATCGACCGATCGCCCGCAGCCAAGAGTTCGCCCGCCCGGTCGACGCGCCGTGAAAGCACAAACGCATAGGGCGACTGGCCCGTCGTCAGCTTGAAAGCGCGCCCGAAATGGTAGCGGCTGAGGCCAGCCGCCTTAGCCAGATCAGCGAGGCTGATTTCCCCGGCGAAATGTTCTTCGATATAGTCAGTAACCGCCTTCAGCTGGCGGAGGCTGAGCTTGCCGGTTGTTTCCGGGGGCGTGAGCGCAAGCGCCTCGATGGCCGCCATTATACAGGCGCTTTCGGCGTAAAGGTCTTCGACCAACGGGTCGGTAACGAGCGCCGCAAGCTTCCGCATGGATTCCTGAAGTCCACCGTTCCGTATATCCTGGATCGGTCGCAAGGGAGCGGCCTGATAGCGTAGCTCCAGATCATCCCGGAGGAGGCCCGGCTCGAAATACAATGCCGTGAATGAGTTCGACCGCTTCATTGGCACGGCCCAACCTTCGATCGAACAGCCGCTCGGCAAAAAGGTGATCGAATTCCGTAGATCACGGGTGGGATTATGCTTCAAGCCGTCTACCTGTGATGCGCCATCGCTGAACATAATATCGTGCCAAGCGAGATAATGCGTGTTGCCGGACCACCGGAAATTATAGGGTTCCGCCAATGCGACATGCTCGACAGCGAAGCCACGCCAGCTCCGCGATGGCCGCCACGTATCCTCAAACGGCTTGTCTTCAGATTCCAGCGTCAGGTCAGGTGTAATAGCCACGGGTATATCCGACGATTAAATAAGTGCTGTTAAGTGTCATATATTGCTGTATGGGGCCGCCAAGTCGCCAAGACAAGCAGCGAGGCCATCGTAAGGGGCGGTGGCTTTGGCCTAACAACTGTCGAGTGCTTGCGGCTGGGAGGAACAATGGAGCTCGACGGGTCCGAGGAGCCGCCACGAAGCAGCGACGAAATGCTGGAAACCCAAGCGGATAGGATGATTGCTCAGCATGGTCCCCGCGCTATGCAGCGCGTGATCGATGAAATCCAGCACGCGCTCCGCCAAGGGGATGAAGATTGCGCGGAAGAGCGTCAGGAGCTCCTCAGGCGCATTGAGCGCCAGCTCCATGGCGACTGACGATGGCCTATGCTGGCTATGGAGCCGATCTCTGGCCCATCTACATTTTGATCGTCGAGGATGAACCGATCATTCGCGCGGACTTGGCCGACGAACTGCGCCTGGCCGGCTTCACTATAATTGAGGCGGCAAATGCGGATGAGGCGCTCGGCCACTATGCCGCTATGACCGAGATCGATCTTGTCTTCACCGATGTCCAGATGCCGGGGTCGCTTGACGGCGTGGAACTGGCGCGCCGGATTCAAGAAGATAACCCGTTTCTCCCTCTCATCATCACGTCGGGAAACGCGATCAGCGAGCAAGTCGGCGATCTGGGCCGTTTCCTGCCGAAACCTTATAGCGCGGACGAAGCCCTGGCGCTCGTCTTTGAGGCTTTGGGGCTCAAGCCGTCCGTACATTAATTCAACCGCACGTGAAGAGAGAGCCGAAAGCATCCATGCGCCAGTCCGATATCATGACCAGCATCAGCGAGATCATCGTCCAGGCGTGCATTGACGCATCGCCCGAGAATTACGAACTCTGCCACCGCTTTGTCACGCGCTCCGACCCAGCCGTCTGCGCTGCCTTTGAAAAGGCGCTGGGGCAAACAAAACATATTGACGCCCAAGCGTTCCAGCACATTCTGGACGCGGCCGGACCGCCACGCGGGCAGATTGACGTTACCCGGCACATGGCAAATCTGGACGAGCAGATTGCGGTCATGCTTGACGCCGCCTCGGCAACGGCGGGCGATGCCGCCTCCTATTCCTCGTCCCTGACCGATGGCGCCGCTCACCTGGATGCGCTCAACCTCGGCCCGGATGCCAAAACGATCATTGCTGATCTGATCACTCGGACGCACTCCATGTCACAGCGTACCGCTTCTCTGGAAGCCAGTCTGGCGAACGCCAGTACCGAACTATCGGTCCTGCGCCGCGATTTGGAAAAGGCGAAGGTGGAAAGCGGCACGGACGCGCTCACCTCGCTGCCCAACCGGCGTACCTTCGACGGTCGGCTGGCCGAAGCGGTTACGACCGCCTCCGCATCCCAAGAGCCGCTTTCGCTGGCCTTCTGCGATGTCGATCACTTCAAGAAATTCAACGACACCTGGGGCCACAAGCTGGGCGATGAAGTGCTCCGCTATGTCGCGGGCCAGATGGTCAAGCACTTCGCTACGTCGGGCCTGCCCGCCCGTTTCGGCGGCGAAGAATTCGTCGTGCTGCTACCGCAGCTCGGTTCCGCCGGCGCGCTGGAGACGGTCCAGCGCTTCTGCGAGGTACTGAGCGCCCGAGTGCTCAAAGTCCGCGCGGATGGGCAGGATGTGGGGAAAATCACGCTCTCCGTTGGAGTGGCGACGCTCCGCATGGAAGAAGCCCCGCACGCCTTGGTCGAGCGGGCGGACGAAGCCATGTATGCCGCCAAACAGGCTGGAAGAAACCGGGTTATGCTGGCGGCCTGACCGGCTTGCTCACACGCCCGCACAGGGCAAACACGCGCCCGAGCTACCTAAATTCGCTCGGCAGTTTATAGAAATGGCCTAACTACTTGGAAAAACTGGAGCGGGCGAAGGGATTCGAACCCTCGACCCCAACCTTGGCAAGGTTGTGCTCTACCCCTGAGCTACGCCCGCTCTGACGTGTCACTGCGCGAAGGCAGTGGCGGTAGGTGGCGGCTCATAGCGTGGGTTCGCAGTGGCAGCAAGCACCGATTTGCTCGGTTGGGCGTTCGGGTTTCAGGCAGTGATGGCAGAGCGGCCAAGCTCTGAAAGTGGACCTAATCGCACACGAGCAGGGCACGGAAACCGGCTGTGCCCGCTTTCCAGTCAGCAGCCGGCCCGATCAAGGCGAGCGATCCCCATCGCCCAGTATTCCTTACTAAAGCTTGGGGCCAGCAACTTGCGCCTTCGGGGGCGCCTTGGCCTTGCCGGCGTCATCGATCATCTTGAGGATGGCTGAGGAACGGGTGTCTCGTTCCGCATAGTCGCGCGCACTCATGCCGGCGATGTGATCGGCGGTTTTGGAATTGGCGCCCGCCGCCAGCAGGAGCCGGACATTCAGCATGTCACGGCGTTGGACGGCCACGATGAGGGGTGTTTCACCGCTACTGTTCGCGGTGTTGACATTGGCGTTGCCGTCGATCAGCGCCGCCGTGCCCTCCGGAAAGCCGATCTGGGCGGCCACGATCAGCGGCGTGTTACCGGCATTGTCGCGGATGTCGGGATTGGCGCCTTTGGCGAGCAGGAAGCGGGTCCAGGTATCGTCACGACGCTTGATGACGATATGCAGCGCGCTCTCGCCGCTATTGTAATCGCGGGTGTTCACGATGGTGGAACCGTGACCATTGAGCGCTTCAGTCACCTTGGCGCCGTCACGGTCGCGCACGGACTTGAGGAAATTATAGCTGTCCGAAAATTGCGCCGTTGCGGGAACGGCAAGCAGCATCGCCGAAACCGCAGAAACGGCTGCCACGAACCGGGAATTTCGCCAAACAGACATCGAATCTCCCAAGGAAGCTTGTATTGGGGGCCATAGCAAAGCATCTCTGGCCCTGTCATGAACAAAGCCTTCCCATTGATCTCCCTCCTGTTCGTTTTGACCGGCGCGTGCAGCCGGCCGGTTGAGACGCCCCCCCTCGAAGGCGCGGCGATTGGCGGCCCTTTCACGCTCGTCAGCGAGACGGGGCAGCCGTTGAAAAGCAGCAGCTTTGACGGAAAATATCGGCTGATCTATTTCGGTTACACCTTCTGTCCCGACGTTTGCCCCACCGACACGCAAACGCTGATGAAGGGCTATCAGCAGTTCGGAAAGGATGATGCCGCGCGGGCCGCCAAGGTGGCGCCGATCTTCATCACGCTCGATCCCGCGCGCGATACGCCGGCCGTGCTGACGCAATGGACCGATGCGTTCGATCCGCATCTGATCGGGCTGACCGGATCGGAGCAGCAGATCGATGCCGTCGCCAAGCAGTTCGCCATCTTCTTCAAACGTGAAGAGGCGGACGCCGACGGTGCCTATCTGGTGGATCATGCCCGCATGGCGTTGCTGATGGGGCCGAAGGGCGAGCCGATCGCGCTGATCCCGCAGGACAAGGATGCCAAGTCAGTTGCGGCCGAGCTGGATCGCTGGGTGCGATGACCGGCAAGCCTTTCTGGGAGACCAAGTCGCTGCGCGAGATGAACCGCGCGGAGTGGGAATCGCTATGCGATGGCTGCGGCAAATGCTGCATCCACAAGCTTGAGGATGAAGAGACCGGCGAACTGCATCCCACCAACGTCGCCTGCCGCTTGCTCGATCGCCGCACCGGGCGCTGCTCGGATTACAAGCATCGCAAGGCGCATGTGCCGGAATGCGTGCGGCTGACGCCCGAAAAGCTAGATGACATCGACTGGCTGCCGTCCACGTGCGCCTATCTGCTGCTGCATCATGGCGAGGCGCTGCCTGATTGGCATCCGCTGATCACCGGCGATCCGGAGTCGGTCCATGCGGCTGGAATGTCTGTGCGGGGATGGACGGTGTCGGAAGATGAGGCTGGCGATCTTGAGCACCATTTGATCGAGCGGCGGCTCTGATGGCGCTCTTCCGGCGCGAGCCGCCGTTTTTCGAAGGGGGCGGACGCCGGCGCCAGCTCATCGTCCAGTCAAGCCCACGCGCCCGGCGCATGCGTCTGGCGGTTGACCCGCGCGACGGGAATGTGCGGTTGACGCTGCCCAAGCGGGCCTCGCTACGTCACGCGCTCGAATGGGCCGAGGAAAAGCGTGACTGGATCGAGACCGAGCTGTCTCGGCTGCCGCTCGGGAGCCCGATCGTGCCGGGATGTACGATACCATTCGAGGGAAAGCCCGTTCTCGTCGACTGGCGAGCGGATGCGCCCCGGACGATCAAACGCGAAGAGGCGCGCCTGATCGTCGGCGGTCCCGCGGACATATTGCCGCAAAGGATTTTGCGCTGGCTGCGCCAGGAGGCGTTGCGCGTGCTTGAGTCTGAAACTCGCATGGTGGCCGCACAGGCAGGCGTGTCGGTAGCCAAAGTCGGTGTCGGCGATCCGAAAGGGCGATGGGGAAGCTGCGCCGTTTCAGGCGATATCCGTTATAGCTGGCGATTGATCCTGGCGCCGCCCGAGGTTCGCCGCGCGACCGTCACGCATGAGGTCGCACACCGGCTGCATATGGATCACAGCCCTGCCTTCCACGCGGCGGCGGCGCTGTTGTTCGGCCGCGATCCGGCCCCGGAGCGCCGATGGCTCCGGGAGAATGGATCAATGCTGCATTGGGTCGGGCGGGAGGCTTAAGCCGCCAGCTTCCTCAGCACATATTGAAGAATGCCGCCGTTGAGGAAATATTCCAGCTCGTTAACCGTATCGATGCGGCAGCGCGCTTCGAAGCGGTCGACGCTGCCATCGGCGCGGGTGATCTTGACCGACACCATCTGACGCGGGCGGAGGCTCGCGACATTTTCGATCGTGAAGCTTTCCGAACCGTCGAGCTTGAGCGTCTTGCGGTCAACGCCTTCGGGAAACTGCAGCGGAAGCACGCCCATGCCCACCAGGTTCGAACGGTGGATACGCTCGAAGCTCTCGGTGATTACGGCGCGGACGCCGAGCAGGTTGGTGCCCTTGGCCGCCCAGTCGCGCGAAGAGCCGGTGCCATATTCCTTGCCCGCGACGATGACGAGCGGCGTGCCGTCTGCCTTGTGGCGCATCGCGGCGTCGTAGATCGCCAGGGTCTCGCCCTTGTAGCTGGTCATGCCGCCTTCGATGCCCGGCACCATCTCGTTCTTGATGCGGATGTTGGCGAAGGTGCCGCGCATCATCACATCATGGTTACCGCGGCGCGCGCCATAGCTGTTGAAGTCGGCCTTGGCGACCTGATGCTCGTTCAGATAACGCCCGGCCGGGCTGTCGACCTTGATCGATCCGGCGGGCGAGATGTGATCAGTGGTGATCGAATCGCCCAGGATCGCGAGCGGCCTGGCCTCGATGATGTCAGCGACGGGCGCCGGGGTCATCGACATGCCTTCGAAATAAGGCGGGTTAGCCACGTAGGTCGAACCAGCGCGCCATGAGTAGGTGTCGGAGCCCTCGACATCAATCGCCTGCCAATGGACGTCGCCGAGATACACGTTCGCATAGCGGCTCGCGAACATCTGGGAATCGATGCAGGAAGCAACGGTTGACGCCACCTCGGCAGTCGTGGGCCAGACATCCTTGAGATAGACCGGATCGCCGTTGGTCCCCGTTCCCAGCGGCTCGGTGGTTATGTCCCTGGCGGTCGTGCCAAACAGCGAATAGGCGACGACCAGCGGCGGCGACGCCAGATAGTTGGCGCGCACGTCCGGCGAAACGCGGCCTTCGAAGTTGCGGTTGCCCGAGAGCACCGCGCTCGCGACCAGGTCATTCTCGTTGATCGCCTTGGAGATCGGCTCTGGCAGCGGGCCGGAGTTGCCGATGCAGGTCGTGCAGCCATAGCCGACGAGATTGAACCCCAGCGCGTCGAGATCCTCGGTCAGGCCTGCCTTGGCGAGATAGTCAGTCACCACCTGGCTTCCCGGCGCGAGGCTGCTCTTGACCCAAGGCTTGCGCTGGAGGCCGAGCGCACGCGCCTTGCGGGCGACGAGACCGGCGGCGACGAGGACGGACGGGTTGGAGGTGTTAGTGCAGCTCGTGATCGCGGCGATCACCACGTCACCATGGCCAAGACCGTGATCAGCGCCATCGACGGCGACACGCTTGCCGCCTTCGTCGCCCTTCTTGTAGCCGGAGGCGAGTTCGTTGTTGAAGCCCTCGTCGACCGAGCCCAGCGCCACGCGATCCTGCGGGCGCTTCGGGCCGGCGAGCGACGGTTGAACGGTGCCCATGTCGAGCGAGAGCGAGTCGGTGAACACCGGATCGGGCGATGCGACATCGCGCCACATGCCCTGCGCCTTGGAATAGGCCTCAACCAACGCGACCTGCTCGTCGGTGCGGCCAGTGAGGCGCATGTAGACAAGGGTCGCATCATCGACCGGGAAGAAGCCGCAGGTCGCGCCATATTCCGGCGCCATATTGGCGATCGTCGCACGATCGGCGAGGCTCAGCGCGTCGAGGCCGGGACCGTAAAATTCAACGAAGCGGCCGACCACGCCCTTGGCGCGGAGCATCTGAGTGACGGTGAGCACCAGATCGGTCGCGGTGATACCCTCGACCAGCGTACCGGTCAGCTTGAAGCCGACCACTTCCGGGATGAGCATCGATACCGGCTGGCCGAGCATCGCAGCTTCGGCCTCGATACCGCCGACGCCCCAGCCGAGCACGCCGAGGCCGTTGACCATCGTGGTGTGGCTGTCCGTGCCGACGCAGGTGTCGGGATACGCGATCGTTGCGCCGTCGGGCGCTGTCGACGTCCAGACGGTCTGGGCGATATTCTCAAGATTGACCTGGTGGCAGATGCCGGTGCCGGGCGGCACGACCTTAAAATTGTCCAGCGCCTTGGAGCCCCAGCGCAGAAACTCATAGCGTTCGCCGTTGCGCTGATATTCAAGCTCGACATTCTCGCCGAACGCCGTGGGGGTGCCGAAATTATCCACCATCACCGAGTGATCGATGACGAGATGCACAGGCACCAGCGGGTTGATCTTCTGCGCGTCGCCGCCCAGCTTGCCCATGGCATCCCGCATCGCAGCAAGATCGACGACGCAGGGCACGCCGGTGAAATCCTGCATTAACACGCGCGCCGGGCGGTATTGAATCTCACGCTCGGATTTCCGGTCCTTCTGCCAGTCGACAATCGCCTGCACGTCATCGGTTGTGACGGTCACGCCGTCCTCGAAGCGGAGCATGTTTTCGAGCAAAACCTTCATCGAGAAGGGGAGGCGCGAGACGTCTCCAAATTTCTCAGCCGCCTTAGCCAGGGAATAGTAGCTGTAGCTCTTGCCGCCGACGTCGAGGGTCGTGCGAGTATTGAGCGTGTCCTGGCCGACAGTGGTCATAATTTGGGCCCTTCCCGATGATGAAGGCGCAGGTGGGGAAGGCTGCGCCGGGTTTTTCGCGGATGCAAGATTCGAGGCGGCTATAGCGAGCAGCCGCGCGCAGGAAAAGAGGCAGTCCAGTAACCCTTTTTTTCTGTTCATGCGCCTATTGTTTCGCCTGCGGATATCGGAGCGGAATATGGCGACACAAGCAAATGGCCTCGGCGGCGCGGTGCGCGGCATTGGAAGGCTGTTTGGGGCACGGCCTCACGAGCAGGTCGTCGACCGATCGGCGTCGAACGATTCGGCAGCTGAGGAGCTGCGTCTTGCGGATCTGCCTGCGGATTCCGATGCGCAGCGTCGCTCCGATGAAGCTGCTGCCGAACTCGACCGCTATCGCGCCATCCTCGCCAATGTCAGCGCCTTCCTGCTCGAGCATGCAATCGAGCCCCTGCCCGATCATTATACACTCGCCTACCGCCATCGCATCGCTGGCGAGCCCGGTCTCGGCCAGCAGGTCGGCGCGCTGGTTCGCGACGGCCATGCGACGATCGAAGCGATCGGCCAGAATGACAGCGGCCTGAGCGTCGCCTTGCTGGCCTCACTGGTGCAGCAGGCGCAGCAGCAGCTCGAGGATGTCGCTGCGCTGGCGCGGCGGTCCGGGGAGGAAGCCAAGGCTTATGGCCAGGCGCTTGACGAGAATATCGCAGAACTCGCGCCCGCGATGGCCAGCCACCCGGTTCTGGGCTCGCTGGTCGGCCTGACCCGCATGATGATCGAGAAGACCGCAGCCGCCGAGGCGCAGATGCGGCATTCGGCCTCGCAGATCGAAACGATGCGCGACAATCTCGACGAGGCACGCGAACAGGCGGAGACCGATGCTCTTACCGGCCTTTTCAACCGCCGCGCGTTCGAACGCGAGCTCGGCGCTGCGTGCGAGCGATCGAAGATCCACGGCACGCCCTTGTCGGTGGCCTTTTGCGACATCGATCATTTCAAGCTGGTCAATGACACGCATGGACATGACATCGGCGATCGCGTGCTGTCGTTCGTAGGCAAGGTGCTGGCTGAAAATGTCGGCAAGCGAGGGATTGTTGCTCGACATGGCGGTGAGGAGTTCGTGCTGCTGTTCGACAATATGACGCCTGAAGACGCCTTCGAGATCGTCGACATCGCGCGCTATGATCTCGCCAAGCGCAATATCATTGACCGCAACGCCGGACAGCCGATCGGTACTGTCACCATATCCGCCGGGGTGGCCGGGATCGGCATCGACAGCAATATCTCCAACATGCTCCGCCGGGCCGACAGGGCGCTTTACCGTGCCAAGCGCGAAGGCCGTAATATCGCGCTTCTGGCCGACAATGACCTGGCCGGGGTGAATCCGGATCGCCCGCTGCCCTGAAGGGAACAGCGGCATCCCCCCATCGTTCTTGCGCCGACGCTAAGCGGGAGGCGCATGATGTTCGCAATCTGGTTAAGGATGGTCGCGGCGGGCGCCGAAATGGCGAAAGCCACTGTCCATACGGGCGAAACCTTTACAGCGGCCGATCGCGTCATCCGAAATCGGTCGGCCACGATCGCCGATGCGCTGGAGAATCCGATTGGGGCGGATTATGCCGAACTTGGCCGCCTCGTGCCCGAAAAGATCGCTGCTTCGACGCGAGCCATGAATGACGTCATGGCGGAATCACTCGCCATCTGGGCAGAAGCAGGGCGTTCCTGGCAATTGCCGACCTATCGCCGTTCCGCGGAGCTCATGACCCGCACCATGGGTCTCTATGCAATCGGATTGAAACCGTTCCATACCGCCGTCACGGGCAACGATCGGCGGCTGCGCAAGAAGACGCGCAAACGCGCCTGACCGGATCAGTTCTCCGGCGTTGCCATCAGACGGTAGCCGACGCCAGTCTCGGTGACGATCAGCCTGGGCTCGCTAGGATCGACCTCCAGTTTCTGGCGCAGGAGCGTTATATAGGTGCGCAGATTCTGGCCGTCCGCGGCTGGATCATTCCATCCGGCAAGCAGTAGCTGACGCCGCGTCACCACCTGGCCGGCATGGCGGCACATCGCCTCGAGCAGTGCAAATTCCTTCGGCGAAAGCTTCACATCCTCATCCATGAACTGGACGCGGTGTGTGGCGAAATCCACCATGAGCTCGCGGGATCGGAACGTCTGGGTCGGCGCGCCGGTTGGCGAGCGTCGCAGCGCGGCGCGGATGCGGGCGAGGAGTTCGTCGACATTGAATGGCTTGTTGAGATAATCGTCAGCGCCGCCGTCCAACGCGGCGACCTTCTCGGATTCCTGGTGCCGTGCCGAAAGCACGATGATCGAGCGGCAATTGAAGGCGCGCAGATTGGCTATGATCTCCTTGCCGTCCGCATCGGGCAGACCGAGATCGAGCAGAGCCACGTCATAGGCGGTCTGCCGCGCCCGGCGCAGCGCTTCCGCCGCGCTGGCGGCCGTTGTCACGCCATAATGCTGTGCGCCCAGCAATGGCTTGAGCGTCTGGGCGATTGCGGGCTCGTCGTCGATGATCAGTATCTGCTCAGCCATCGGTGTCTATCTGCACGATTTGCCGGGATAGAGGAAGAGTGATGGCGATTTCCAATCCCTCGCCGCCGGAGTGAGGGCTGCGTCCGGCAATGCTGCCGCCGAATGCCTCCACAAATCCCTTCGCTATGAACAGGCCAAGGCCCTGGCCATTGGTATGCTTCGAATGGAGGCTGCGGAAGAAGGGCTCGAATATATGGTCGATGCTTTCCGCGGAGACACCGCGCCCATTGTCGCGAATGACGATGGTCGCATCATCCGGGCCGGCTTCGACCTTCACCAGAATCTCGCAGCCAGGCGCCGTATAGGAGAAGGCGTTTTCGAGGATGTTGAAGAACACTTGTTCCAGCATGGCCGGATTGGCCACGACGATCACAGGCTCAGTCGGCCAATCCTTGTTGATCAGATGATCCGGGCCAGTTGCTCTCGCTGAGGCGATTGCCTTGCCGAGGAGTTCGATGACATCGGCCGGTTCGAACTGGGCGGCTGCGACACCGCCCTGCAGACGCCCGAAACTCAACAGCTTGGCGGTGAACTGGTCGAGACGGGCGCATTGATTCTCGATGACTTCAAGCATTTCTGTCCGCGTTTCGGCCGGCAGATCGTCGCCGAAGCGCTTGAGGCCGGTGGCCGAAGCCGCGATCGCCGCGATCGGCGTGCGCAGGTCGTGCGACAGCGAGGAAAGGATAGTGGTCTTGAGGTCTTCGGATTGCTGCCGCGCCTGGCTTATCGCGCGGTCCTCAAGCAGCCCGCAACGGTCCACCGCCATCGACAGCAGATCGACAAATGCCGGAAGATCGACATCATACACCGTGAAGCGGCGATCCACCTGTGACGCCTTGGGGGCCGCCGCGACCGCCATCTCCACGACCCGTTGCAGGACGCTACGAGACGGTTCTTCGATATGGTCGTTCAGATAAGGAGAGATGTGCTCCCGAATGACGTCGTCCGTCAGCGTGACGCGGAGCGCCTGCGCCACATCTTCGATCCGCACCGCCTTTTGGAGATTGCTGCTGAACTCGAGTAGAAGGTCGATCTGCCGGCGCGCCTCTTCCGCCAGTTCGGCGCGATCCTTGAGCTGACCCGCCAGTATACCGGAGAGCAAGGCAGCGAAATTAAAGCCAAATAGCGGAACATAGAATTCAAGGCTGATATCGCTGTCCTGTAAGCCGGGGTTCCTGATGATTCCGCTATAGATCGCTGACGCAACGATGCCGGCGATCAAACCGGCGCGCAGACCCCGCGTCGCGCCGATCACCATGACTCCGATGAGATAGACGAGCGCAGACGTGATCGGCCGCTCGGTCGCATGCGCGGCATAGGACACGACTGAAACGGCGATGAAGAGCAGAATGACGCCAGATCTGGATTTGCTCCAGGCTCTGGAAAGGGTTCTCCGCTGGATGATGCTGGTGTTCAAAATCTGTGCCCACGATCCCGCTGCCGGCCGAAACCGTGCCATGGGCGCCGCATGCTGTCATGTCCCATTTCAAGCCAGGAGACAGGCTCGCTTGAACGCGGCACTCAGCGGGCGAGCAAGGCGCGCGCCTGGCTGGCGATCTGGGCGAGCATCGCCGGGCTGGGCGATACGGACGTCTGCGCCCGCTGGATGAGCCCACGGAACTGCGCGACATTGGCGGCGTGATCGGACAACCAGCGATCGACCCTTTCGACCGGGTCGTCGGCCGGCATCCTGGCAAGAAAATCCAGCCGAAGCTGTTCGAAATCACGCGCGAGCCCTGCCATCAGCAACCGTTCCCAGGCATCCGCAGGAGTGTAGCGGCTAACTGCGGCGCGCGCCCAGTCCAAGGCCAGCGCCTCGCCCAGCCGGACATAGGCATGGGTTGCTGCAAGCTCGTCCACCCCAGTGGCGCGTGCGAGCATGGCGTTGCCGATGGCGCCGTCCATTTCATCGAGACGAGTGATGCGCTCGATCAACGTCGCGTCCGCCCCAGCCGCATTCAACCGGGCGCGCAGCGCTTCGGACGTCAGTTTCGCTTCGTTCTTCAACAGCGATGGAAGCGCGGCCTCAAGCTTGGTCACGCCCGTTCTAAGCGTAGCCACGATCTCGGCTGGATCGATCCGCCCGCCTGTCGCGCGCAACAGATCGGACATGTGGCGTCTTACCGCCGTTCCAGCCGCGAGGAAGAGTTCGAGACGACCTTCCTCGGGCATGGCCGCATCTTCGATTGCGGTCCAGAGCGCCTCAATGTCGAAGATCTGATCGATGGTCACATAGGCCGAGGTGAGCTGCGCAAGATCGACAGCCTCTTCCTCCGCCAGTTCGAACGGGATCACGATCCCGAGCCGGTTGATGATCCGGTTGGCGAGCTTGGTCGCTATGATCTGATCGCGCAAACGATGCTCGGTGATCGCCTTGCCGAAGCGTTCTTGCATCGCCGGCGGGAAAGCGTCAATCAGGATCGGTTCAAGCAAGGCATCCTTGGCGAGATCGGATTTCTCGATCACCGCCTGCAGCGCGAGCTTGCTATGGGAAAGCAGCACCGCCAGCTCGGGTCGGGTCAATCCACGCGCATCCTGCGCGCGCCGGTTGAGCACGTCGTTGGGGGCCAGTCCTTCGACCGCGCGGTTGAGCCGGCCCTGGGCTTCGAGCATCTCGATCACGCGGATATGGCTTGGCAGCGCCGCGGCGGCGTTACGCTCGCTCAAGGAAAGCGCGAGCGTCTGCAGGCGATTGTCCTCCAGCACTAGCCCTGCAACGTCGTCGGTCATTTCCTTGAGCAGCGTGTTGCGGTCCTCGAACGCGAGGCGGCCTTCGGTCATTTCCCGGTTTAGCGGGATCTTGATGTTGACCTCATTGTCGGAGCAATCGACACCCGCTGAATTGTCGATGAAGTCCGTGTTGATGCGGCCGCCACTCGCGGCGAAGGCGATGCGTCCCGCCTGGGTAACGCCCAGATTGGCGCCTTCGCCGATCGCCTTGGCGCGGATGTCCTCACCATTCACGCGATGCGAGTCGTTGGCCGGGTCGCCAACCTGCGAATTGGCCTCACCGCGCGCCTTCACATAGGTGCCGATGCCCCCGAACCAGATCAGATCGACCTGACTCTTGAGGATCGCGGAGATGAGCGCGGAGGGGTCGAGGCTGTCGTCGGAGACGCCGAGCATCGCCTTGACCTGATCCGACAGCGGGATCGCCTTTTGCGTGCGGGGAAAGACGCCGCCACCCTTTGAGATCAGCTTGGCTTCATAATCCGCCCATGACGAGCGCGGCAGCGCAAACAGGCGTGCGCGTTCCTTCCAGCTTTTCGCCGGATCGGGATCGGGATCGAGGAAGATGTGGCGATGATCGAACGCGGCAACGACCTTGAGCGTCTTGGAGAGCAGCATACCATTCCCGAACACGTCGCCGGACATGTCGCCGCAGCCCGCCACACGGATCGTCTGGGTCTGCACGTCCACACCCATTTCCGCGAAGTGGCGCTGGACCGAGATCCACGCGCCTTTTGCGGTGATTCCCATCGCCTTATGGTCATAACCCTGGCTGCCGCCGCTTGCGAAGGCGTCGCCTAGCCAGAAGCCGCGCGAGATCGCGATATCATTGGCGATGTCGGAGAAGGTCGCGGTGCCTTTGTCGGCAGCGACGACGAAATAGGGATCGGCATCGTCGCGGATCGTCACATCGTCGGGATGGACGATCTTGCCTTCAACAAGATTGTCCGTGACCGAAAGCAGCGCGCGGATGAAGATGCGGTAGCTTTCAGTGCCCTCGGCGAGCCAGGCATCGCGATTCAGAGCGGGCGGAAGCTGCTTGGGATAGAAGCCGCCCTTGGCGCCGGTCGGCACGATCACGGCGTTCTTGACGATCTGCGCCTTCATCAAGCCGAGGATCTCGGTACGGAAATCATCCCGCCGGTCGGACCAGCGCAGACCACCGCGCGCAATCGGCCCACCTCGCAAGTGGATGCCTTCCACGCGCTGGCTGTAGACCCAGATTTCGCGCCACGGCACAGGCGCGGGCAGGCCCGGCACACCACTGCTGTCGATCTTGAAGGCAATCGCCTCCGCACCAGCCGGGCTGAACACGTTGGTGCGCAGCGTCGCTTTCACCAAGGATCGCAGCCAGCGCAGGATACGATCCTCATCGATGGCGGTAACGGCGGCAAGCGCGGTGTCGATGGATTCTGCCGCGCTGGACGCGGCCTTCGCGCTGCCACGAGCCGGATCATGCAGCGCCCGAAACAGCGCGATAATTGCGCGCGCCGCCACCGGGCTGTGCCTGAGGGCATCAACGACTGTCTGCAGGCCATAAGTCAGCCCCGACTGCCGCATGTAGCGGAACCATGCTCGGAACAGCACGACCTCGAAGGAATCCAGCTCGGCGGAAGCCATCAGCTGGTTGAATCCGTCATTTTCGGCTTTGCCTTCCAGCACGTCTGCAAGCGCGCGCTCAATCACCGCCGATCGAGACAGGAGCCGGTCAGCGACCGCGCCGGATTCGACGCTGACCATGAATTCGTAGATCTGCGCGTCGATATGCCCGGAAAGCCGGGTGGGGACTTCCTTCAGTGCACTGAAGCCGAAATTCTCGAGGACAGGCACGACCTCGGACAACATCACAAGGCCCTGGCGGTAGATTTTGAGCCGCAGGGTCTCGGAACGGTCGGTGGGTGCGCGATAGAGCCGCACGGCGCGGTCCTCCGGCCCTGACAGCGTCGTAAGGCACAATATGTCGCGCGCCGCTTCGCGCGGGAAATAACGCTCGCGATAGCTTGCCGGAAAAGCCGACGCCCAGCTCAGCGCCAGTCGCGTCGCACGGGTGGGAGAGAGCTGCTCCGCCAGTGCCGCCTCTACCGCTGGCGCCCAGCCGCGCAGCATTTCGGTGATCTGCTTGTCGAGCGGCGCTTCCGCCGGGATCTTGCCCTTGTCGCCGAGATCGAGAGTGAAGCGCAGCAGCGACAGATCGCCATCGCCAAGCTCCATCGACCAGGATGAGATGGGAGATTCGGCGGCATGGCTCAGCAGTTCGCCGATAAGCCGCCGACGGGCGGTCGAAACCTCCTCGCGCGGGATCCAGACGAAAGCGAACAGATGACTCTTCAACGCATCAGGCACCAGCATCAGCCGGGGGCGGGGTCGGTCGGCGAGCGACATCGCGGTGAGCGTTAGCGCCTCCAGGCTTGCCGCATCGAAGCCGATCAGGAGGTCATGGGGAAGCGAAGCCAGCGCGTGGTGCAGTGCCTTGCCGGCATGCCCCGAAGGATCGAAGCCATACTTTTTCTGAAGCGCGGCAAGCCGCGTCCGCAACCCCGGCACCCTATCTGGCGCCGCATTCAGCGACGCGCTTGTCCATAGCCCGACATGAATCGAAAGCGCGGTGATCGTCCCTTTCTTGCGGACTGGCGCAACAATAAGATCCATTGGCACACGGCGATGTACGGTCGCGATCCGGCTGGACTTGATGACGAGCGGAGCGTCCTGCCCATCGGTGAACCATGCGAAGGCCGCCTTGCGCTCGCGCGCGGACCAGAGCGGGGAATCGTCTGTTCGCAGGAGCCCGAGCGGTTCGGACAGCGCACCGTCCGGCGCTTCCAGCTGATGCCCGAGCAATGTAAAATTCTTGTCGAGGAACCAGCGCATCAGCGCCGCACCTTCACCATCAAGAAGGCTGTCGGCGTCCGACTTGATCGTTTGTCGCAGCGATGGCCAGTCCTTCACGACGGCGCGAACGTCGCTCAGAGCTGCGGCGATATCGCGCAAGAGCATCTGGCGGACGCGTGCGTCGGCCCGTTCGATCTCCAGATAGATGATCGATTCCCGACGCTCGCCGCTACTCGCTGCGGGCAGGACCGCCGTCAGCGCGCCGCCGCTGTTTCGTCGTACCGCCACCACCGGATGGAGCAGCCTGTGGATCTCCAGGCCATGGGCTGCGATCGCCTGTGCAACGGAATCGACCAGGAAAGGCATGTCGTCGTTAATGGCGGCGAGGCGCATCCTCCGACGGCCATCGACATAGAGCCCCGAGGAGATGAGGCGCAACGCCGGCTCACCGGGCGCGCGGTCATGCGCCGCGTCCGCGACGAATGTGACGATCCGGTCGAAATCTTCCTCGGAAAGCCCTTCGACCTCGCCGGGAAGCGCACTTTCCATGAAAGCGTCGCGCAACGCTGCAGAAACGCCTTGAAGCCCGGAATCGGCCGCGATTGTGCTGCGGACATTCATGTCGCTCTCCTTCAGCCCGCCCTGGTTGCCGGCGGTCTATAGGCTCCACCGAAAGACGAAACCAGAGCGCGAACGATGCACGAAGACTATTTCAGTTGCTTTGCGGCCCTGGCCAGTTGAGCAGCATCAGCTTCGGCCAGGCTCACGACGGCAAAGCTGCCGTCGGCCTCGCGCCGGGCAATCATGCTCACGAACGGGCTGTCCACGCCGTCAAGGA
>CAYLIK010000038.1:0-22384 GCA_964383565.1 uncultured Sphingomonadaceae bacterium | reverse complement strand
TCGGCGCAGAGCGACAGCCTACCTCTGACTGCCGCCAATCTTTGCAACAGAGCCCTCTTGAGAAACAAGAGTCTCAAAAAAATGGTCAACCGCTCCATGATTCATATATTCTAGAGAAAGACGGAGTTGGCCTAGCCGGCCAACGCTTTAATGCCTGACGGCAAAACACCGCTTGACCCAATCGAAGCACATAAACTGAAGCGGCATACCAAGCCGAACCGTTGGACGCGCCTTCGGCGCGGTGCTCCCGGGAGGAGCATGCGATTTCTGTTGCGCCCAAATGGTCGAGCTGCCGTCCGGTCGAAGCGTATTTTCGGCTTGAGCACGACCGTAGCGCACCGGTCTGAGCGAAGTCGGGCTTGCTTGTTGCCTGCATCCTTCCCTTTCTACCTGATCGACCCTCGATTTCGCCGCGGCCGAGGCGAACTGGCGCCGATCGCCACCTTGTAACGAGAGCCCCACCCCGCCGATGTCGCTGGACCGCGAATGCCGAGGCACCCCGCGCCTTCGACCAGTTACACCTGTGACGATGGGAACATGGGCGCTTGCCGCCTTCTACGATCAAGCGAATAACCGGCTGCGCCTACGGTTTCCGCTGCGCGGACCCTCCGTTTTTTTGCTTGATCGCGGCGGCAACGCGCCCCTTCAATTCCCATCAGGAATTACCCTGATCGATAGAAGGGCAGGACCATGCAGAACATCGCGGAGTTTCGGATCATCGGCCGGGTCGGCAAAATCACCGAGCATGACAAGGTGACGAAGGTCAGCGTTGCCGCCAACTACAACCGCCAGGAGAATGGCGAGTGGATCACGGACACGCACTGGAACGAGGTGACGGTGTTCGGCAAGCTGATCGAGCGCGCCGCCAAGTCGCAGAAGGGAGACTTGGTGCATATCACCGGCCGGGTTCGGCAGAACTCCTATGACGCGCCCGAAGGCAAGCGCTACACGGTGGAGCTGATCGCCGACGGCTTCGCGGTTCTCGCTAAAGGGTCGGAGGATCGCGACTAAGCGCGGGAAGGGCCGCCTACCGGCGGCCCTTCCCGTCTTCGCAGTTCCAGCTCGACAGCCTCGCGGATGAAATCGGCTTGGTTCTCCCCTTCCCGCAGCACCGACTTGACCCGCGCCAGCGTTCCGTCTGGAAAGCGCGCCATCGTCTGATCGGCGTTAATCCGCGGGCGACCAACCGTTCCGGATTTGTTAGAGACCATCTCGTGCCAAGCGCATTGTTGATACCACCTATTGACGCGATTTAAGATACCACTTATTACATGATGCGCCCTTCATCAAGCAACGGAGCCGAAGGCGATGGACTGGGATAATCTGCTAGTGATCGGGCTTTTCGTCCTGATCGTGTGGGCCATCGCCAAAGGCGGGACCGGCTACAGAGGTGCGCGCACTTTTAGCGGTGACACTCCAGAAGAGGAGGGACGTCGCAACACGCGCACGGATTCCAACTATCAGGGCCACGATCGCTGGACCAATAATCGCTCAGATCGTGGCTGGTAGCGCGTGAAAACGATCGCCATCAATGTTGAGAAGGGGGGCGCCGGCAAGACGACGATCGCCTGCCATCTCGCGTGGATACTGGCTGATGCCGGCCATCGCGTGCTGTTTCTTGATCTCGACCGCCAGTGCAACGCGACTGAGGCGCTTGCTGAGTTCGAGAGCCTTGGCACCTGCAAGCCACTGTTCGAACCCGACTACGCGCCCCCGACTTCCCCGCCTCGGTTGTCGATTTACTCGAACCGCATGGGGGGAGAGTATGACGCAGATTACACGAAGGCGCTCGCCAACATCCGGACGAATTTCCCGCGCCTTGGTCCTGTTTTCGACTTTTGTGTCATCGACACCCCTCCGTCTTGGTCTTGGATCAACTTCGCGGCGCTGATGGTGACGGACTCTCTAATTATCCCCGTCGAGTTGGGGCCGTTCGGGCCAGCGTCGACTAAACAGGTATCGGACTCGATCGCCACGGTGAACCAGCGAGCCAGATCGAAACCGATCCACGTGGCCGGTTTGGTCGCAAACCGGGTGAAGGCGAACGACCGTGCGCAGATGGAAATGCTGGCGGCGATCCGTGCGAAGGTCGGCAAAAACCTATTCACCAGCTACCTTCCCGACCGTTCGCATTACAGCCAAGCCCTCCAGGAGCATGTGCCGGTATGGCGGTTAAACAAGGACGTGCGAGGCTCGCTGCCAGCGATGCGCGCCTTCCTTGAAGAAGCCATGACCCGGATCGGGAGCCAAGCATAATGGACTTCGACAATTTCGACGTGTTCAGCGACAAGGCCAGTGTCGCCGACGCAGATCGCGTCCAGCTTCTCGATACTAATTCGGTGTATCCTGATCCCGAGAACGTGCGCAGCGAGATCGATCAGGCAAGCATCGACGAGCTGGCTGAGACGATCAGAGAGCGCGGGCAGCTTCAGCCGATTATCGTCGCGCCGAAGGATCCTGATGGGCGCTACCGGATCATGTTCGGCGAACGCCGTTGGCGCGCGTGCCAGAAGCTAGGCGTGCAGGTCCGCGCGATCGTCAACAAGAGCGACGACGTTGAGCAGGTTCGCATCGATCAATTCATCGAGAACGATCAGCGCGAGGATCTTTCGACGGCCGACATGATCCGGTTCGTGGCCGGGCAGGTTGCGAAGGGCCGCACGCTTGCTGAACTGGCGCGCGCTACGGGCCGCAACCGCACCCTGCTTACCCGCTATCAAGGACTGGCAAAGGCCCCCGACTATATCACTGCGCTCTTTTCCGACATTTCGATGCGGAGTGCGGTCGCGCTGACCCAGGCCGCAAAGACGGACGATGCGGCAACACGAGCCTTCGTGGCCAACACCGCGGCCGAGGACATGACGGTGCTGGCGTGCGAGAAGTTTGCGCGCGACGTCGGGGCGAAGAAGACGCCTGCCCCTGCCCCTGCCCCTGCCCCTGCCCCTGCGTCTGTACCGGCGATCGAAGGTGCCGAGGGAGATACACCGGACGCTACTACGCCCGAGATAGCGCAGGACACCGATCCGGTTTCCCCGCCGTCGACGGATGAGATCAGGGATGACGAGGCCAACCGCGCGCTTGATGAGACACCCGTTTCGTCGGAATTGAGCGTGGCGCCGATCGCAGCCGACAGCCCCACGCCACGATCATCGCCCAGGACCAAACCTGCCAAACCTAAGGTGGAGCGCCCCACGATCGAGATTGACGGGAAGCGCGCGATGGTCGTCGAGGCGCTGTTGCACTTCGACGGTGAAGAGCAACCGCGAATTGTGAGCTGGCGCTGATCGCGCCGCCATAGCTGAGAGTGCCGGTGAGAGCCGACGCTCGCACTTAGGGCCAATCCTTTCCTTCCGCGACTTCATCGCTTCCGAGAGGATCGGGGTGTGCCACGTGGCACACGTGAGAGCAGAATTTGGTGGGAGTTGTTTAATGGCAGGATAGGTATTGCGGCGTTTGTGGTATTACATTATCCCTCCGGTGCATGTCATCGACGCCGCAGCTTGCATCCCCCACCAAGGAGACAGCGATGTTGACGGCGCGTGTCGATCGCGAGCTGCTGGCTGCGTTCGACGCGCTTGCGGAGGGCAGGGGAGGGCGGAGCGCCTTGCTCCGGACCGTGCTGCAACAGTCGTTGCGGCACGTCGCAGATGCGCCGCGGATTGCGCCTCGCGCCGATAGCGCCGGCAATCGCGTTTCGCTTCGCTTCACCGACGCCGAAACCGCTGTTCTCGATCATCGTGCCGCCGATCGCGGCATCGATCGCGCAGGCTGGATCAAGGCGCTCGTCCGCCGGCATCTTGCCTTGAAGGCGAACGTCGACGACGGGATGCGTGATGCCGTCGCGCCGATCCGGATGCAGCTTCAGCGCATCGGCCGGAACCTCAATCAGGCGATGAAGGCTGGTAACGCCGCGCTGATGGCCGATAGCGGCTTGCAGATTGACCGCGAGCTTCGCCGGATTGCCGACATGCGGGAGGAGATCAACGAGCAGATCACGGCACTAGGCGACGCGCTACGCGGTGACGCCGCATATTGGCGGGTTGCCGACTAATGCCGTTCGGAGATCGCGAGGATGAGCTTTGGGAGGCAATGAAGCCACGCTTCAAGCCTCGCACCGTAAGCGATCCGAACATCAGATATGCCCGGCACCTGGTCAACGGCACCGGCCCCTTCGCCGCTTCTGCTTCCAGTCCGGCGCCGACCGCCAACGACGCCAGGGCCACCCTCGCGCGTGTCGTCAGGCGTACACCCGAGGTCGTGGTGAAAGTCACCGGCAGAAAAAAGGGCGCGAGGCATCTTGGCGCGCACCTCGACTATATCGGCCGCCACGGCGATGTCCCGCTTGAGACGAGGGACGGCGAGCAGATAACCACCAAGGCCGACGCGGAGCGGATCGCGGACGAATGGTCCGACGCGCTCTATTGGCGCCAAGGCACCACCGTATCGGCCGTGGCGATGGTGTTTTCGATGCCGGCCGGGACCGATCCCAAAACCGTCAAGCAGGCGGTGCGGGAAGCGGCCGAGCGCATGATCGGCGACAACCACGATTATGTCATGGCGCTCCACACGGACACCGATCGGCCGCACGTCCACCTTACCGTTCAGGCCGAGGGCCTGGACCGCAAGCGGTTCGATCCGAGGCGCGAGGATCTGTTTCGGTTTCGCGAGGCGTTCGCCGAGGCACTACGCAGCCGCGGCGTCGAGGCAGAGGCGACGCCCCGCTACACCCGCGGCCAGGGCAGGGCAGGGACCAGCATGGCCCTCACCCAATTGCGCGCGCGAATACGCAGCGGAGCGTCGAGGCAACCGACCGAGGCCGATCTACGCCAAGCCCGCGAGGCCATGCAGATCGCGCTCGGTAAGGCGCAGCAACCACCATTCGTCTCCAAAACGCGCGACCGCTGGACCGAGACCAAGCGGAAGTATGAAGCAGCGGCCCAGCGGCTCGACCGCACCGGCGATCGGGATGATCGCAGGCTCGCGCGCGATGTGCGCCAGTTCATTCAGGAGCGGGCCGACATAGAAACGATCCCCGATCGGATGCTGCGGGATGCGGAGAAGCGCGTCAGGGACGCGCAGGCACGTGCGAAACCTGATCGGCAGCCCGACATGGGTGTGCCACGTGGCACACCCCCGGCACCAACTCGACGGCGATGATTTGAAGATCGGCGGAAATATGCTTCCGGTGGCGAAGGGCAGCTAGCTGCCCCTCGTTCATGAGAAAGGGTCTCGCGCGGTACGACGACGGATATGCTCTCGGGTAATATCGAATGTATCGGCTGTCTCGGAGCCTTGGCGCGCGGTACGGCGATCCGCTTCCGCACCAATTCGCTGCAAAGAATCAGCCAAGGCATCCATAGCCTCGGCGCGCTCGCCCGGCCGTAAGCGGCAACGCTGAAAAAAGCCTTCAATCAAGTTTGGCACGTGCTTGCGGATAAACACTGCCCAATCGATGGCGTCGCCGTCCAACTCTCGATGAGCCGCCGCGTTGAGAAACTTCCGGCAGCTTCGACGTGCAATCGCTATTTCGCTCGCGATTTCGTCCGCCTCAATTATCGCCTTCTCCCATGCCGCTTCCAACTCCCGATCGGGATCTGGTCGAAAACTAGCTCGACGGAGGAAGAACCAGCGAGACTGCGCTGACCCCGTCCTTATCTTATTGGACACTGGTTCGGTTGGGGTTCGAGGCGGGAGAGTAACAGTCGTTGGCTTCGACCCAGACCGCAACGAGCGAATAAAGAAAACAGGAAACAATAGGAGACCGCCAAGAACACCTACGACGGTTCCAAGACCGTCGTCGAAATACGAACCGCCTGCATAGAGCAGCGCACCACCAATCACCGCGCAGAGCGCAGCTGTGAACAGCCCTTCGATCGCCCGACCAATCCAACTCAGACCGCGGTTGATCGCGGTCTCCTGCCGACCAGCGCGCGCAAAAATCATGATGACGCCAATGGTGGTAAGCACCCCGATCATGACAACTACCAGCCGCGCCATGATCGATTTAGCCCGTCTCGCCAGCAAGGAACATCAGCGGCTCGCTTGTCTCATGCCGCGCTCGTTCGAGCCAGTGCCGTCCCGAAATGCCGCTCTGCTCAAGCCGACGCAGAGTGATGGGAGTCGAGCTTACGACGGCATCGCGCTCCCGTAACGAGGCGGCGGTCACTTCAACATCGGATCGCACCCGTTCAGCGTGAACAGCATATCGGCTATCGCCCGGTGAAATGCCTTCCTCGCGCAGACGGGCGGTGAGCAAGCTCGCAGCGCCGATCGGCGCGGTAATCTCTTCAAACTCACGGGCAAAAGATTCGCTTGCCAGGTAAGCGGCTCCCGCGTCGCCGGCGGCCAGCCGACACGCCGTGCGGTTCGCGCCCGCAAGCGCGAAGGCTTCGATGAACGGTTCTACCGTTCCGATTTCCTCAGTTTCGCTCACGATACGCCGGATGCGACGCGAAAATCTGTTCTGTATCCCATGCAGTTCCTGAGCGACCGATCGCCATTGTGGCTCAGGATCGCCGAGATACCATGCTTCGTCCATCTGCTCGCATGCGGTGCGTAGGCGATCAAAATCCTCCCGCACATATTCATGCCGAAGTTCATCGATGCTCCGCGCCATTCGATCGAGTCTTGCATCAAGAGCTGCGACCTGATCGCTGACATGGCCGATCTTCTGCGAAAGAATCGCAAAACCGGCTACCGATACGCCGATCCCTACCGCGCTCACTGCCAGTGACGCGAGCTGAAGCGACTGGAGTGTCGCAACCGCAGCTTTGATTTGCTCATTCTGCGCAATGGCGATGCCCTGCATTCCGACCTGCGCTACTTTGGTCACGGCACCGACGATCATGGCAGGGGGGCCACCGGTAGCCATTCCAAGCACACTGCCGACATGGGGAGCCGCTCCCTTGAGCATCATAGAAGCGGCTTGCTGTGCTACGGCCGTCTCCTGAACGTGGCTGACAATTCCGGCTTGCCCATGACGGAACAGAAGCGCGCCGACACGATAGACGGTGCCAGCAGCAAAATCGCTACGCAGGGCCTCAGGAACGCCCATCAGGATCGCGTCATCCAGCATTGTTCTCAATTCTTTCTAGGGCAGCCGCCGCGGCCGTTTGGATGACAATCGTGAGGCTAACGAGCAGCGAGGGGGTCGTGGATTTTGGCACATCATTGAGTACCGCAGCATCAATGTGATTTCGTACCCGAACACGCATCCTAGCTGTCCGTTTCTCCTTGATGCGGCTGGTCTGAAGAACCCCCGTCGCAAGCCCCGCGCCAGCGACGGCGATCCCAGTTAACAAGATAGGTGCGCTAATGGCGCTGGTTGCCACCATTCCGAACATTACGGCTCCAGAAACGACTGCAAAACTGGGTAACGCCGCAGCAATACCCACGCTTCCTAGTATTGGAGCGAGCCCAGCAATCAGGTCCAGCTCGCTAGTTAGCTTGTTGGTTTCGACAGGTGTTCCGCCAAGGGTCGCCTCAAGCGCAAGATGGTGCTCGATAATATGGTCGAGTTCTAATTGAGCCTCGCGGATCAAGCGTTGAACTGCCTCGTTGACCGCTCCAGCAACGATAGGGTCTATCTCGCGGGTGACGAACGCGTCTGTCTCGGTGAGGACGCTGTGCCAACTGACCGCGGCCAACCGCGCTTCGATTAAGGGCCAAGCGTCCTGGCACGCGCGGTGAAGTGCGAGTGTGGCGGCTATGATATGCCGGTCACGCCATTCTAGAACAGAGCGACGCTCTTCGATCGACGACGCGGCGATGTTTAGGTTCATGAATTTCCATTCGGCGTCTCGATACGGGCGCGATGGTGCACCATCTGGCAGGCACCTGCCGAGGGCAAGGGATTGTCGCTCAGACGAGCGTAATGGCTTGAACGACGGCCTTCTCGAACATCCCGCACGTCGATCGCTAAGGCATGCCGGCTCGCCAAACTGAGCGAGGTGTTGGCACAAGGCAAACCGACCTAAGGCAGAACGTCATATCATGGGCCTAGCCGTCCGAGGTGTGCCACGTGGCACACCCCTCAACGATGAAGATCAGCATCGTCAGCGTCCTCCGATCGAGCGGGACTTCTGCAATATCTGATCCTGTGCCATTTCGCGGACACGCTGCGCTTGTTGCTGCTTCACCTCGATGCCGGCGATCCGCTCGCCGCGGCTGATCCGAGCCGCCACGTCCTCTTTGCGCTCAGCCACGAACTCGCGTTGCTTCACGGGCTGGCCCGGGAATCGCCCTTCTGCGACCGTCGTGGCGAATGCGACGTGGCTTTGCGCCTTGCGCAGCTCGGGGTCTTTCGCGTTCTGAACGTCGGTCTGCCGGCGAAACCGCTCGGCCAGATCGACGCGCGGGTCGACCTGTTCTTTGCTATCACGAGCCTGGTTAGCGGTGCGGGGCGTCGGTTGCTTCACCCCCGACACCCCGGCCTGCCGGGCCTGTTCGCGATCGGCAGCGGCTTTGGTTTTCTCGTCGGGCTGATACCCGTCGATCTTGATCCCTTGCGCCGAGGCGGCAAGATAGGCGGCGCGCTTGAACTCTTCGTCGCCGGTGATTTTGAGCGACGTCCACCCGTTTTCCTTCGCGAGCCTCACAAGGTCAGGCAGTGACTCCGGACCCTTCGCCTTGATGCGATCGGGGGTTATCGTCGCGATCGGCTCTTTGTCGTGCGCGCTGCG
This sequence comes from uncultured Sphingomonadaceae bacterium, assembly GCA_964383565.1. Taxonomy (GTDB): domain Bacteria; phylum Pseudomonadota; class Alphaproteobacteria; order Sphingomonadales; family Sphingomonadaceae; genus CANJQJ01. The sequence continues at coordinate 13,703 of CAYLIK010000038.1, read as the reverse complement.
ATAGAGCTTGTTGCCGACGCGCAGGAAGCGGGACTCAAGGTCGGCCGGGACTTCCATCGGCCGCCTACGACGGTGGTCGCCCTCGATGCCGGTGCCGGCAGCTTCGACCTTCTCAACCATGTCACCGCTCCTGTTCGATTACACCAACGACTTCGTTTCCGCGCTGCTCGGCCGACACGTCGATGAGCATGTCGGGATGGTCTTCCGTCACGACGCAATCCATCGCAAACGACAGCGGGTCCGGGTCGGTGAGCTGGTCGAACGTCGGCATCGCGCACTCGGGAAGATCCTCGTCATCGCGAACCGTCTTCGGGATAGGTGGCACCACTGGCGCCGCCATGACGCGGCTGCGAAACAGCCCGTCCGCATAGAACCGTATCTTGTCCCCGTGGATTGGCGGGATGCCGCCTCGCAGCAACAGCAGCTCGCCGTCCGGAAACTGCATCAGCTCTTGCGGGAGCAAGAGGGCGCGCCGCTGGTCCGACATGGACTTGGAGCGGTTTGCCAGGATGCCGTGGATCGTGAGCGACTTCGTGACGGATTCCTGCCCGACATAGCCGATGCGCTCCGACAGCTCGTTCGCAACGCGCAGCTCTTTCGGTGTGAACGCGACCTCGACACCGCAGTTGGCAACGATTTCGTTCGCGACATGCTCGCCATAGACCGCGCGGAGCTGCGATCGGGACTGAATGACCGGCAGGAGGCGGATGCCGTAACCGGCGACGTAGGAGAAGGCGCTGGCGATCACTTGCGCGCGGCCGATCCGGGCGAACTCGTCGAGGATGACGAGAACTTGGAGCGGCGTTTCGCTATCCGGCAGATCACGCACGTTCAGGTCGATGAGCTGTTGGAACAGGAGATTGTAAAGCGGCGCGACGCGATCCAGCTCGTCGGGAGACACGCCCAGGTAGATCGACATGGGCTTGGTGCGCAGCTCGCGCAGATCGAAGTCGCTTTCTTCGGTTGCGGCATTGACACGCGGGTTGAGCCACAGGCTCAATTTCGACGTGACAGTCTGGACGATGCCGGCGAACGTATTGTCCGCTCCCGACGTGAAGTCGGCGAGAGCGTTCCGGCAACCTTGCGACAGATCGAGCGCACGATCGTCGAGAACCTTGCGGAAATAGCCGCGCGTGTCGCCGGTCGTCATCAGGCGATAGATCGCGCCGATGGTGAACGGCAGATCGGCAACCGCAAGGTATGCGCCGACACCTACGAACGCGGTCCGTGCCGAATCCGTCCAGAACGGTTCCCCCCGCTCGGGTGCCACGAATAGCATGGTCGCGATCTTCTGCAGCTCGATCACCACCTGGTCGGGATCGGTGCGATCAATATAGCCGAGCGGATTATAACGGGCCGTGCGGCCTTCCGGGTCGGTCGGGTTGAAGAGATAGACGGCCTGCCCGAACTTTTGCCGGAAGCCGGCCGTCGCGTCCCAATTCTCGCGTTTCACATCGAGGACGACAACCGATGCCTGCCACGACAGGAGGTTAGGGATGACGATGCCGACGCCCTTGCCCGAGCGGGTAGGGGCCTCGACGATGCAATGCTCGCTACCGCCGAAGGTAAGGAACTTCCCGCCTTTCTTGCCGACCACGATGCCGTTGTCTGCGCGAAATCCGGCGCGACGGATTTCCCCTTCCTTGGCGAAGCGAGCGGCCCCGTGGAGCGGGGGCTTCTGTTTCAGGAGCCACCACAGCATGATTCCGGTCAGCACCAAGCCGACGACCATGCCAGCGCCGAACGCCTTCAACACGACCGGATCGTGCCGATAATACCAGAAGAAAGCCGGCATCTTTAACGGATCGAACTTCGCGCTTGGAAGCCCGAGATAGATCCACGCGACGACGCTCGCGACGAAGAAGGCGAGGACGATCGCGACCGGGATGCCGGCCGCGAGGATGGTGCCTCGTCTAGGCTGCATGACGCCCTGCAGGGTCATAATAGATCTCGGTCATGCGAAACTCGCCGTCGACCTTCTTCATCTGGACCACGACATCGACGAGGATTTTCAACAGCGAGCGTATGTCGTCGCGGGCTAGGTCCGCGCCGCCCTCACTTTCCTTCACGAGCAGCGTCAGTTGCTCGAACGCTAGCTCGGCCGAGTCCGCGTGAATGGTGGTGATCGAGCCGGGATGGCCGCTGTTGACGTTGCGCAGATAGAAGAACGCGGTGCCGTCCCGAAGCTCTTGGAGCAGGATGCGATCGGGCCTCATGCGCAGCGCGCTTTCCAGCAGCTCCTTGGCCGTCACCTTGGCGGTGCCGGTGCCGTCCTTGCTGTAGATCATGTGGACGACGTTCTTGTGCGGCACGACCAGCTCGCGCGTGTCCTCGATCGTCAAAAGACGTTCGTTTTCGGGAATAAGCTGGATCAACCCTTTGGAGAACGTCGTCTTGCCCGAGCCGGTCGCGCCGGAGATGAGAATGTTGAGCCGGCTACGCACCGCCATCTCGAAGAACTCGACATGCCGACCGGCGTGGAGCAGCCCCAAGAGCCGTTCTTCGACCGTGCTGACCCGCTTGCTGGCAACTTTCGTATCGGTGAACAGGCCGCTTGCCTCGAAATCCTGCATCGAGAGCGTCTTCGTCGACGGCTTCCGAACCGTGATCGACACGGTGCCATCCGGCACGACGGGCGGCATGACGAGCTGGACGCGCTCGCCGGTTGGGAACACCGTCGAGCAGATCGGGTTCTCGCGCGTCACATCCTGCGAAGTGAAGGCAGCCGCAGCGCGCGCCAGTTGGTTGAGCGCATCGAGCGTTAGATCGTCCTCGCGCTCCCAGGTCCACCCGCCTTTCCGCTCCACGCCGATCAGCGTCGGTTCGTTGATGACGACTTCCGTCACCCCTTCATCATCGAGATAGCGGCGCAGCGGGCGCACGGCGTGATCGAGGATCGCCGTGTTGCGGAAGGCTGCCACGGTCATCGGAGACCGAGCCCGTAAACCTGCGAGAAGTCGAAATCCTTGGCGACGGTGATCGCCATCTCGGTCCCTTGATTGACGCGGACGATCGGCCGGATTTGCTGCGTGTCCTGTAGCACCTGCGACGTCGTGTCGCCGGGGGTGCGGAACACGGTCGACCCTTGCGGGCTGACAGCCTGGCCGGCAATCTGCCCGCCCGCGTCGAGAACGCTAAACAGCATCGCCGCCCCGAACCGCTGCCAGAAAAACCGATCGATCTTGCCGGTGATCCCGGCGCGGCCGAGGGAGTCCGACGCCGGCGAGCCAATTTCGATCGCCACGCCCCGCGGCGTGACGGCCCGCGTCCATATCGCGAACAGCCGGTTTTGCCCGCGCTGCAATCCCCCTTGATACTCGCCAAAGACGCGCGTGCCCTTCTCGAGCAGCACGACTCGGCCGTTGTCCGAGTAGATGTCGCGGGGGATCACGCACGTCGTGTAGCCGGGGACGGTGCTGTCCATCGCGGTCTGGAGGGTGCAGGGGATGATGGCCCCGGCCGTGACGAGGTAGTTGCGATCACCGATCATCCGCGCCGTGGCGGTTCCGATCGCCGAAGTTTGCTTGAGGGTATCGAGGGCCGTCGCCTTCGGAGCGGCGTTCTCGCCGTCACCTTGTGCGGCGCCAATGCTGCCCGCGGCACCCTGACTGCGGCCAATGCCTTGATCGCCGTTATAGGCAATCAGCGTTGATCGCCGTGCATTGTCGCGTAGCGAACGCGCCTCGTTCGCGCGGCGCTCCGCTTCGGTCGCTTCCCGAGTTTGCTGGTGTGGTGCCGTCGACGAGCCATAGGGGGTGATGGGCTGGCCATCGGGGCCGATCGCCGGGACTTGCTCGCCGGCGAGTTGCACCGGCGCGTTTGGATCGCGCGGTGCCGTCGCCAGTGTTGGCGCAATCACCGTATTGGGATCGTAAGGCGCTTCGACTGCGGCGGGTGCTTTCTTCGGTTGAATCACTTGCTGGTTACCCGCGCCCGTGACGAGCGTCAGCACCGTAAAGATACCGGCAGCGCCGAGCGCCGCGCCGACGATCACCTTCTTGTTATCCCATTGCGAGGCGTTGAGGGACGGGATGCGGCTCGGCCGATCGGCCGCGGGCGTGCGGTCGATCTCGCCCATGTCGGGCGTTGCATCGACGTCGAATCTCTTGTCGGACACGTCAGTTCTCCGTCGTGCGTTCAACGACTTCCGAGGCCGTGTCTGTCTTGGGATCGCGGCCGTAGAAGTTCGGGCTTTCGTTGTAGATGCACAGCACCACTTTACCCCGACGCAGGCGCATCTCTTTGTAGACGCCGTGGACGACCACGAACTCGTCGCGCACATCGAATGAGGCCGTCGCCTCGCTGCCGTCCGGATTGACGGTGAAGATGGCGGGGATCTCGCGCTGGTTCGGGAAGCGCAGTACCGTGAATTGTCCGTTGTCGCTGACCTCGGAAGGTTGAAGCGCCGTCGAGCCCTGGACTTTGTAATTCAGGTTCCGTTTGCCTTCGAGAACACCAATGTCGAGTGCGGACTTGATCGCGCCGTTCTGCGCGGCGAGGGCGGCCGTGAGCTGTGCGCGCTGCTGCGCCAGACGCGCTTGCAGCGCCTCATATTCGGGGTAGCGCAACCGGACCTTGAAGAAGGTCCCGGGAGCGCGCGCGCCGGCAACGGCAGAGAGCTCGAAGGTGTAGTTGCGCTTGGTGCCCTGGAAATCCGTCACCACGATCAGGTTCGTCGCACCGGCACGCTCGCGCGGCTTTACGAACAGCGAATTGTCGGCCGGCGCGACCTCCCAAGACACGGTATCGCCCATTGCGACGAACTTGATGACTTCGCCGGGGGCGAACTCGATCTGCGTCGCCGTCCGGAACGCGCTCCGGATTTGGATCACGTTGCCGTCGGTATAATTAACCTCGCGGATGCGGGCGTCGGCACCGAGCGAACGCGGCGTCTGTTCCGCTAGCGCCGGCAGCGGAGACAGCGCGCCGATCGCCGCGGCCAGGAGCAGGATGGGTTTCATCGCGTCGGAACCTCCGCATCAGCTCGGTAGGACTTCACTTGAAACCCGAGCGGGTTGGCATACCGGCCGGCTTCCGTTTCCGGCTTCGACAGCACATCGAACGTGATCGTTGCGATGGCGGGCGTCTCGATCACCTGCTGGTCGCGCTGCAACCGCTTTACGAAGCGGACCTGAGCGACGTTAGGCGAGATGAAGGCAACGGAGCGGATCGCCACGAACACCGCGTCGTTGGCGGTGAGCTGGTTTTGCGGCGAGTCAGGATTGTCCTTCCTGTAGAAAGACGTCCAGCGGTTCTGTTCCTCGCGCGTCGAGAGGGCCAGCACCTTGCGGTAGAACTCTTCCCGGGCTTGCGGAATCCACCCCTCGCGTGTTCGCACATAGTCGGCGAGAAAATACTTTCGGATCGCCTCGTCATAGGTGATCGATTTATCGCCGCGGAGCCCTTGAGCGACTTCGGTCGCGCCGGTCGATTTATCGACGGTGACGACGTAGGGAACGACGGTCTTGAGCGGCGAAAGCGCCATGACCGATCCGACACTGACGATCGCCAACGCGCTAGTCACGCCGGCTACGATCCAGGCCACACGTCGCGAGCGGGTTGCGGCGACGAACCTATCCCGATCCCAGCTTTCCGCTTCCGCGAAATACGCCTTGAGGTCTTCTTCTTTGTCTTTGACACCGATCGCCATGTCAGCAGCTCGCGTATGAGGTCGGAAGGGCCGCTGTGGGGCCGGCTCCAAGCCCTATGGCGCCGATCGCCGGGACCTTGCCGCCTTGCGACGTGTCCGGCTCTTGCGGAGCCGGCGTCGCGCTCGCCGGGGGGAACAGGTTGGTCGTGGGAGGGGCCGACGGAGCTGGCGCACTTTGAGGGCTAGGTGTGCCACGTGGCACACCCGCCCCATTTGACGAGACGGCAACAGCGGGGGCGGAGCGATCCGGCAGCGTCGGGAGGATTGTGCCGTATAGATTTGCGGGCCGCTTCTGCCGCCCGTTGCAGCGAGGCAGCTTGTCATCTTTCGCCGCCGCGGCCGGAACGGATGGGGTGAGACTCGCGAGAGCGAGAACCGTCAGGGCAGAGCCGAACTTCATTCTCAATCTCCTGATTTAACTTGTGCGGCGAAGAGTACCGCCCCCACCGCCCCCGGCGCTGGCGCGGCCCCTCGCGAAAGCGGAACTCGCTATCCTGCCCGGCGCGGCCGACAGCGCCCGACCGGCGGCCGGGATGATGTTGCCGGTCGCGGCGTGAGCGAATTGCGTAGCAAGGGAGGCACCACCACCACCAAGGCCAGCAGCGAGGCCCGGTATCTGGAGGAAGAAGAAGAACCCCAAGATGTAGAAGGCGATGGCCTTCACCGCGATTGCGACGATATCGGTATTACCCGCTGTCGCTTCCGTGATGAACGTCTCCCCGGTTTGCTGGATGAAGACGGTCAGAAGCAACGCGAACGCCACGAGCATCACGTAGCTAATTACCGATCCGAGCCAAGCGAAGAAGAACGACCTTGTGGACTCGAAAAGCAGAGCAGCAACGAAAAGCGGGCCGACCACAGCGAGCAGCGCTAGTGCAAAAAGCGCGAACGCGCAGATCGTAAAGCCCAGGGCGGTCGCCAGAAGGGCAAGAACCATGATGACTAGGCAATAAACGCCAGTGAAGAATATCTCGATGATGTTGTTTGGCATACCGATCAGGTTTCGACCCGCAGCAGCGGTCCTCATGTCCTGAATCTGCGTGATGCGATCGACCGTTTGTGCCGACCCCTTGACGATATTGTCGAAGAAGCCGCCGAGGCCGGTGACGTTGGGACCACCCACGGCGTTGGCGACGTCCTGAGGAAGGCCGTTCATCGTGAAGAGGCTGATAGATGCGCCGTAGAGCGTGGTTACAGCGAACACTAGAGCCGCCAACTTCATCCCCCGGAACACGAACTCGCGGAATGGATAATCGACGGCACCTCGCAGGATCGCGATGCCAAGGAGAATGATATAGATGGTGACGCCGACCCGAAGCGGCCCGGAAATCCAGCCGACCATGCCGGAGTATGCAGCAATAATGCCAGCAAGAGCATTATTCAGCGCATCGAACATCCGAGTAAAGACGTCATTACCCACGTCAATCGTCCTTAAAAAACGCGCTGAGGCGACGAGCTAGATGCCCATCTCCTTCCGAAACTTTGCTCTTTGCTCGGTCGATCGAATATATTCGTTCGCACCTTCCGCGTTGTTGCAGTTGGAGACGATGACCGAAGGCCATGATCCCACGGGCCGTTGTGATTGCTTCCATGCCGCGCAGACTGAATTGATCGTCTGCAACTCAGCTCGATGCGCGATCAGGTATTGAGTATCGCGTAGGGGAAGATCGGAGCGCAGCCCCGATGCGTCCTGCTCCTTTTCTGATTGTGTGCAGGCCGCCAGCCCGCATACGAGCGCGAGGGGGAGGGCAAGGCGCGGGAAACGGGCCATCAGTTCAGGCCCATGTCCCGACGGAACGCGGCGCGGCTGTCCTGCTGCGAAGCAAGATACTTCTGGTAATCGCCTTCCGCCTTCGCGCGTCGTTGAATCTCGATCGCTTGAAGCGCCAGTTGATCGTTCATCATTTGCGCCTGTTCGAGCTGGAGCCGCGCCGTCATATCGGCGCGCTCGGCTGCCGAGGTCGATCCATTGAGGCGGGTACGAAGCTCTTCCAGGCCCTCGCGCCGGCTCGTCACAGCATCGCCGACGTTGCTCGCGAGACCGGTAGTTACGGCCGCCTCTCGCGCACCTTGTTCTGATGCCGCGCGCTGCTCGGCTGTGGCCGTTGGCGAGACGCGGCCGATCAAATCCTGATAAACTTCGCTCGCCTTGCCGCGCAGCCCGCCTACGACGTTGAGATCGCCGCTGGTGTAGCCGCCAAGGCTGTTAGACGACACGTTGCTGGTGCGTAGCACGTCGCTCTTCAGGCGGTTGGCGATGTTGCCAATGTCGGTCGCTTTGTTGAGATCCTGGTAGAGTTTCTGCGCTTCCTGGATTTGAGCGGCGCCTTGCTGGAGAACCTGCACGCCCTGCCGGACCTGTTCGATCTGCTGGACGATCGACGACGTGTCGATAACCGGAATGCCCTGCGCGTGCGCCGACCCGGCGAGCATGGACGCTGATCCTGCCAGCGCGACGGCAAAAACCTTCAAGTTACGCATGTCCCTTCTCCTTCTCAGCTTGGACGACGACGTTTGTGGAATACGGGGAGCCAGGCCGCAGGATCGGGGCCGAACTCCGCTGCTGCCGCGACGGCGATCGACGTCGTTTCGGCGCGACCTGACAGCACCGCCAACTCGTCATCGAGTCCAGTCAGGTCCAACTCGACCACGACGCTGTCATGGCCTTGCTTGACGAGGAACTTGCGGGATTCTGGCGACAATTCTTCGCGGATGAGCTGATATTCCGCGTCCGTAAGTGAGAAGCCCTCAACATAGTCGCGGCGCGCGCCCTTGGGATTGGGGAGCATCACCTGCGTCGCGACCTGTTCGAGGATTGAGTGCGCAATGTCGCTCTTGAGCGCATCGGCCGGCGACTGCGTGGCGAACACCATCATCGCGTTGCGTTTGCGGTATGTCTTCAGGCCGTCTTGCGCGAAGCCCCGGAACGCTTCGTCCTGTAGCGCCTTCCAGAACTCGTCGATGGCGATGATCGTCCGCTCGCCGGTCAGCATCTTGTCGATGCGATGGAATAGGTAGAGCATCAGCGGTGCGCGGATCTCGGCATTGTCGAGGAAGTCCGTCATGTCGAACCCGATGAACCGCGCGTCGAGCGTCATTTCGTCCGCTGCGTTGTCGAACACCCACCCCATCGCACCGCGCGAAGTCCACTTCTCGAGACGGGCGCCGATGCCGCTAGCGTCCGCCATGCCGAGCATGGTCCGCAGCGCATCGAGCGATCGATCCTCGCGAGGCAGCCGCATCACCGCGGCCACACCCTCGTCGATCATCCGCTCTTCCTGAACCGTGATCGGGCGCTGTTCGGCACGGACGAGCTGGCGCACCCACAGCGACAGCCAAGCGCGATCCTCCGCATTGTTTTCGAGCGCCTTGAGCGGCGCGAAGCCCGTTGGTGTGCCGTTGACGAGCGTCAGATACGTGCCGCCCGAGGCCAGGACGAAAATCTGCGCGCCGCGATCCTTGTCGATGAATATCTGGCGGGCGCCCGTCTTCTCGGCTTGCGCCATGAGGAAGTTGACGATGACCGTCTTGCCCCCGCCAGTGGGGCCGACAACCAGCGTGTGACCGATGTCGCGCTTATGGAAGCTGAAGAAGTAGGGGCTGCGCGCGCTCGTTTTCATCAGCGCGATCGCATCGCCCCAATGATTCCCGGCAGCGAGGCCGGCAGGGTAGGTGTGGAACGGCGAGAACGCCGCAAAATTGAGTGACGTGATCGGCGCCGGCCTTGCCCGCCACGCGAAATTGCCGACGAGCTGGCTCCAATACGCGGCTTCCAGCGCAGCGCCCTCGCGCGCCGCCACCATGCCGGTGTCGGCGAGCGCGGCACGCGCGATCGACAGGTTGTCGCGCAGCCCCTTGAGGCTGTCCGAGTACACCGCGAGCGTGAAGTGATGATCGCCCAGGACGAAGCGGTTGGACATGAGATCGTCCGCTGCGTCGACGAGATCGAGCATCTGACTGACAGCCCGATCGTCGGCATTCTCCAACTGCTTTTGGCGCAGCCGGAACCGCTCCGACGCCGCGGCGCGGCCGAGGAAGGTGAAGGATTGCGTCAGCACGAACCCGAAATCGACCGCCAGCAAGGACTCGAATTGGCGCGGCGTCGTGAACGCCGGATATTCGCGGATGCCGAAGATGCCGCCAAAGGCGCTGCGATCGGCGTCGCGGACCTCGACCGTTTCTCCGCCGAAGATCACGCGCTGGCGGTAGAGGGCGCTGCCAAGGTGGCCCCGGATGATCGGGACGCGGCGATGCCGGCCCGTCATCACCATTTCCGCGACCTCCATCGTCTCGGAAAACTTGAGGCCATTGAACCCGTAGATCGACAGCCGGCGCGGCGAGCAGCGATCAAGCAGCTTCTCGAAATCTCGCGCCTTAGGCACGACGAAAGTCCGTTGGTGCCGCGGCCCTCCCCGGAGGACCGCCAGCACGGGGAACACCAAGGGCCGCTGCCCTTTCGTTCCCGAAGGAAAATAGACAGCCCCGTGTGGTCCGCCAAGCGCGGCACCCGACACCCTTTGGGGTGTCGGCCGCGCTAAGCAGCCTGCCCGCACCAAGCCATCGATTTTCCTCCTCCCTCCCCATCCCGCTCCTCGCCGGAGAGGCAGAGCCGGTTGCAGCAGCGACCGGCTGCGCCTCGAAAGAAAGGAAACAGGACAGTGGCTTACACTCGATACACGGGCGACCCGTATTGGAAGCGGGCGAAAGCGGACGGCACCAGCGCAGACGGCACCCCCTACCGTAAAAACGAGCGGGTATTCTTCTATCCTCGCAGCGGCGTGACCTACGCGGGCGGCAGCGCGGCGCGCGCATCGGCCGAGTTTGACGAACTCGCAAGCCTCGAAGGCTGACCCGTCACCAATCAACCCAATTATCGCAGATCAGGAGTTTTCATCATGGCTATCATCCACCCCAAACTGTCGCAGCTTCGCCTTTCCCCGCTCAATCAGCGGCACGTGAAACCTTCCGCCATCGAGAGCATGGCCGACGATATCGACGCGCACGGCCTGTTGCAGAACCTAATCGCCTACGAAGAGGACGGCCTGTTGTGGGTGTTCGCCGGTGGACGGCGCTACCGTAGTCTCAAAGTGTTGGTGAAGCGTAAGCGGGTAAAACTTAGCGATACCTTCCCCGTCGAGTTGCGGGACAAGAGTGAGGCCATCGAGCTTTCGTTGATCGAGAACGAGCAGCGCGAGGACATGCACCCCGCCGACCGCATCCGCTCCTATGGGGCGCTTCGCGATACCGGCATGTCCGCCGAGGATATCGCCGCCCGGTCGGGAGTCGCGGTCAGCTTCGTCTATAAGATGCTTCGCCTTTCCGCGCTGGCACCGTCTCTGATAGCCCTTATCGCCAAGGATCAGCTATCGCTCGACGCGGCGCGCGCGCTTACCCTCACCGACGATCACGATCAGCAGGTGAAGGTCTGCAAGGCTGCGAACGGTCAAGCCCACACCATCCGCCGGATGCTCACCACGGAGAAGGTCGCGACCACTCACGGCGCGTTCCTGTTCGTCGGACGGGAAGCGTTTGAGGCCAAGGGGGGGACGATCACGCCGGACCTGTTCTCGCAGGGCGACGCCGGCTACGCCGACCAGCCCGAGCTTGTGCAGGAAATGGCAGAGGAAGTGCTGGACGGCATCGCCGCCGAATATCGCGCGATCGGTTGGCATGAGGTCCGGGCGGAACTGGACCGGCCCCACGACCTCTGCATGAAGGGCAGCATCTATCCGGCGACCCGCGAGCCGACCGAGGCCGAGGCCGAGCGGCTTGCCGCGATCGACGCCGAGATCGAAGCCATTGCCGAAGCCGAAGGCGAGGACAGCGACCGCATCGAACCGCTGACCAACGAGCGTGACGCGATCACCGAGGGGCTTCGCGGCTTCAATGCCGAACAGGTGGCGATCGGGGGCGTGGCGCTATGGGTTTCGCACGACGGCTCGCTCGGCAAGAGCTTCTATCGTGCCATGGCCGAGCCGAAGCCCAAGGCCACCAGCGACGGCCCGACCCCGCTCTACAGCAACAGCCTGTTTGCGGACCTGTCGCGCATCAAGACGCAGATCGTGCAGGAGGCGGTCGCAGCCGACTCGGCGCTGGCGCTCGACATAATGCTGGACAGCCTTGCGGGCCAGTTGCTTCACGGCGCGCACAGCTATCAGATGGCGCTTGAGGTTCAGGCCAAGATGGTTGCGACCGACGTTCCCGACGAGCTTATGGCGACGAGCGACGTTCGCCCGGTTGAGGAAACGATGGCGACCCGGTTCGCTTCCGTCCCCGTCAAAGGCCGGTTCGAGGCGATCCGCAGCATGGAGGCCGACGACAAGATGGCGTTGCTCGCCGGGCTTGTCGCGATGACCGTGGACGGCACGGTGTTCGCGGGCGGCTCACCCGGCATCCGGCATCACCACTTCGAGCAGATCGCGCGCGCGAGCGGTGTAGACATTGCCGCCCGTTGGTCCGCTCCGATCGGGCTGTTCGACAAGATGCGCCGCGCCGCAATGATCGACCTGTTGCACGAAGAATGCGGTGCCCCCAGCGCCGACAATTGCGCGAGCATCAAGAAGAAGGCGGACCTTGCCGTCAACGTGTCGGGACGGCTCCCCGGCAACTGGCTTCCCGCCCCGATGAAGATCGGCGCGTTCGACCAACCCGAGCGCAACCCGGGCGACTACGACCCCGACATGGACGGCGACGGCATCGAGGGAGTGGAGGACGATCAGACGGCGGACGACGAAATGGTTTGATCGAGGACAAGGGGTCCGGCTTCGGTCGGACCCCCCTTTTCCATCAGCGTTGCCCCCCGGAGCGGGCCGTAGCGCCCGCTGCCCCCTAGCGGGACCGCGAGCGCCGCCCGATCGGGATCGGGCGGCGCTCGCGATATTTGGAAATTGAAAAGTAAGGGTTTCGCGTCTATATCGGTTGACGGAGGCTTTGTGCGCGGCAACGCGAGCATTGCCTTCTTTCGTTTCAGGCCAATGGCCTCGGCCTCAGATCGTCGATCAGCTTCAAGCCGTAAATCCGATCGCCCCCTTCCGTGTCGCGCGTGAATTGCAGCCGGTGGACTAGGTCTGCCAGAGGGCGCAGTTCTTCGCGCGCGGGCGCGGTCATCCGACGCAGGCGCAATCCCCAACTGATGACATAGGCCACGATGTCGGCGGTCTGGATCAGCGTGGTGAGATCGCTGTGGACGAAGAACGGCTCGGGGATGATGAGCCGCGATCGGCTCCGCCCGTTGCGCGTGTTCACGAAATAGTTCGACACCTGACCGAGCAGAATGTGCGCGGCGCTGCGGTCCAGTTCGTCGAACACCAGATACCCCATCGGATCGCCGGGCGAACCGTTCAGGAAATAATAGAACCGCTCGAACAGGAACGCATAGTCCTTGCGCAACGCATCGCTCCGCTCGGGACGCGGGGCTTCTTGCGGGACGATCGTGGCGAACACCTTCGCCCCGTGCCGCCGCGCGAGATCGAGGCTGAAACGGCAATACTCGATCTTGGCCTGCCCCAATGCGGTCAGCCGATCGCGCGTGACCGCGGTGCCGTCGATCAGCAGTTCCCGAGCGAGCTGGGTCCGCTGCACATGCTCGAAAGGCCCGAGCTGGGCGGCGTGCTTGAACGTCTTGCGGTCGAGCAGCTTCTGCGCCTTCGCCTCGCGGCCATAAGCCTCGAACAACCGCATCCCGAAGATATGCTGTTGGGCGTCGGACAGGTCGCGGATCAAGGGCCAGACCTTGCGGTCCTCCACCGCGATCCCCGCTAGAACCTCATAGGGCGAATGACGTTGATCCTGGCCGGACTCGTCGATGAACAGGGTCCAGCTCATAATGGGTTCGTTGCTGCCTTTTGCTGCTTTTGCCCCGAACCTTCTTCCATCGCTCGGCACGTTGCAATCGATACGCTGCCCTATCGCTAGGCAAGAAGGTCGGGCGCGGCCCTGTCGGGCACGGCTCTATCTCCCGCCTGCCGGGCGTCCGACCGTGCCGCCTGCGGCGTCTCGGCCCATGCGGGTGGCGATCCTCGCGTGATCGGCCGGCCCACGGTGACGACCGGCA
>CAYLIK010000037.1:18539-23031 GCA_964383565.1 uncultured Sphingomonadaceae bacterium | reverse complement strand
AACCAGCTCGCCGTGAAGCAGATGATGAAGCAGAAATCGGGCTACATCGTCAACGTAACCCAGAATGCGACCTGGCTGAACGATGACGCGCTGGTCGATGGTCTTCCGCTACCGGGCGAGGGTATGCCGGGCATGGCGGTATCGGTGATGCGCGGGATCACCGATCGTATCCCGCGCACGCTGAAGCGGGAAGTCGCGCCCTATGGCATTGCGGTGCTGACGTTCGATCCGGGCATGACAATCTCCGTCGACAAGGGCTTGTGGGATGAGGTCGGCACGATCGGATATCGTCCGGACATTGCTCATTCGGTCGCAGTTCCGGCGCGGGCATTGACCTATGTCGTGACATCTGGCGATCCTGCGCGTTTCAACGGCCAACTCGTCGTCGCGCAGGATCTGGTGCGGCAAGAGAAGTTGCTGAGCGAGGCGGAGATGTTCCCGGACTGGCGGCAGGGGATACAAGATGTGGAAGACGTTGCACCCCTGCAGGCGGCCACGGCCTGACGGGAAGATCGGGATATGGAAGATCGATACCAGCGCCTCGAAGATCGGCTCGACATCGTCGATCTGCTGTCGCGCTTCCACCATGCGGTCGATGCCAAGCGTTGGGACGACCTGCGATCTATATTCATTGAAGACGCCGTGGCGGAATATAAAAGCCTGAACGGAGTTTCGCTGTTCGATCTCGAAGGACAGTTCTCGCCGACGAGCGCGATCATCGACTGGATCAGGAAAGGGCAGGAGCCTTTTCAATATAACGGTGCGCCCACGCATTTCATGACCAACCATCTGGTGACACTGGACGGGAACGAAGCGCGATCGGCGAGCTACTTCATCGATTTCGATCTGGTTTCGGGCAAGGCGATTGGAACCGGGCAATATAAATGCCGTCACATCCGCACCGGCAGCGGCTGGCGGATTGCGCATATGCTGCTCGAACAAAGACTCTGCGACGATCTGGTCGCCGTCATTGCGGCACAGCGCGACAGCACCTCTGGCGCAGACTGACACGATTAGAGAGGTACGCTACCGTGTCGATCACGCTTTCATATCCTGCGGGCGGCATATTGGTCACTGGCGGCAGCGGCCGGGTCGGGCGGGGCATCGTTCGCCGTCTTGCCGAAGCTGGCGTGCCGTTGGTCTTCACCTATCGCGAAAGCAAGGCGTTTTCCGAGGGCTTCGAAGCAGAACTGCGGAATGCCGGACATGCAGTTCGCGCGATTGCGATGGACATGACTGACAGCCAGTCGATCCAGCGCGCGCTGGATCTGGTTGTCACCCAGTTCGGCGACATCCACGGCGTTGCTTGCGGCGCGGGGGAGGTTGTCCAGTTCAATCGCATCGCCGATTTCTCGATTGAGCAGCTTGAGAACTTCATCGATCGGGACGCGCTGGGATATTATCGGGTCTTTCACGCAGCAATCCCGATGCTGCGGGCACGCGGTGGCGGTTCAATCACAGCGTGCACGACGATCGCCGCCCGGCGCGTAGTCGCTTATGACGGGATGTCGCCATTTTCGAAGGGCGCAGTCGATGCGCTGGTCCGTCAGGTAGCAGCAGAAGAGGCGCAACACGGCATCCGATGCAATGCCATCGGCATGGGTTGGGTGGAGGAGCGCACGGCCGACGAAGCTCGGGCGCAGCATCCGATGCCCACGAGCGAACCGGCTGACGAGGCGGGGCGGATCGATGCGTTGATGAACCAGTTCTTCGGGATTGCAAAGCTGGGTCGCCCGGTAACGCCTGCGGAGGCCGGTGATACCTACGCATTCTTCGCATCGGATCAGGCTCGGCACCTGACCGGCCAGTTTGTCTACCTCGACGCCGGGATCCTGCTTTAGCGCCAGTGCGGTTCAGTTCAGCGAGGCTTCCGCTCGAATGTCCGGGGCGGTTCTACGGCGAAAGGCACTTGGAGCTTCACTGCCGATTTTCCGAAACGCGGTCGAAAAGCTGCACGGATTGCCGAAGCCCACGCGGAAGGCGATCTCCTTCATGTGAAGGTCGGTGGTGCTCAGCAGCTCGCAGGCTTTCCTAAAGCGTGCCAGTTCCACATATTCATGCACAGTCTGCCCGGTCGACTCACGAAATGCGCGGCTCAGATGGCGGCGGCTTATGCCGACGAGGCGCGCCAATTCCTTCAGGTTGAGCCCCGGCGGAGCGTGTTCGATGAAGTCGGAAAGGAGCTTCAATTGCCGCGACGTCAGACCGCCCTTCGACGGCGATCGGCGCGCACGGTCAAACGATTCCAGATGGCGGGTCATATCGATCATCAGGCTGGTCGTCAGCGAGTCGATCAGCATCATGCTTGCAAAGCCAGGATCGCGGACTTCCTCGCCCATCCGCTTAAGCGTCGCGGCAATACGCCGATCACGAATGTTGAGCGTCTCGGGCAGAGTCCGTTTGCGGAAAATCGCATCGAACCCGGTGATACGTTCGGCTGCGGCTTCCGACACCGCGCATCGAACCGCCTGCACCGGCCCCCCGGTGGCGCGAATATGCAGCGAGTGACCGGCGGGTATCGCAAGAACCCTGCCGATTTCCGAGAAGCGACCGTCTCCGAATTCCGCGTAACGGCCAAGCGATATGGCTTGGGGCGGCTGGCATTGCAGGGCGATGACATGATCGCTGCTTGCTTCGGCGAATTCCACCTCGACTGGCGTGGGCCATTGATGGCTCACCAGCTTGACGGAGATGCCCTCGACCACGATTTCGGATTCAACGATACTGTCCGCCGGCATCATCTTCTCTCCTGAGCCCGCCGGATCTGCCCGGTCTATCGACTCCCAGTTTTCCTATGCATTCTTGCCTAACGCAATCGCGCCGCCAAGGCCCTTGTCGCGCACGGCCATGAACTCGGCGCTGTTGTGCGAGAGTTGGTGGGTATCGAAATGGGCCTGCAGCGCGGTGCGAAAGCCTTGCATGTCGTAGCCCCGATTGAGCGATCGCTTCGTGAGCCGGAGCGCGAACGGAGGCGCTTTCGCAACCTGCTCGGCCAATGCGAGCGTGGTCGATTCCAGATCCGCGCGCGCGACGAGGCGGTTGACCATGCCCATCTGAAAACCTTCGTGCGCAGAGATTTTTCGCCCTGTGAACAGCATGTCCTTGGCCTGTCTCAATCCCATCACCCAGGGGTGGATCAATATTTCCACCGCCGCCGTGCCAAGCGATTGGCATACAGGGTCGGAGAAAAATGCATCCTCCGAAGCAACCATCAGGTCACACATGTTGGCGACCATGAAGCCACCCGCCACACACGCCCCCTGCACTTGCGATATGACAGGCTTGGGCAGATCCCAGATGCGCAGCGCGAAATCATAATAGTGCAGGATCTCATAGTCCCAGCGTTCTTCGACGGTGAATGCGGATCGGGATGTCTGCGCTTCCTTGAGATCATGCCCGGCGGAAAAATGATCGCCCGTTGCCGCCAGGATTACGACCCTGACCTCCTCATCCGCAGCCGCCCGGGAAATTGCATCGTCGAGCTCGGTCAGGAGGCGCTTGCTTTCGGCGTTGCGGGCTGTCGGCCGATTATGGCAGATGCGCGCGATTGCGCCGATCCGTTCATAAAGAATATCGGAATAGTCTGTCGTCATTGCTTCGATCCGTAGTTGCCCGGCGCCAAAAGACCGATCCGGAGGTCTGCCCGAAATTAGAACCACCTCTCTTCAAGCTCCACGTTCGAAGCTTCCGAATGTCCACATATTGGCCAGTTGTTTCGGATATAATTGCGCAAACGATCGGGCGTTGTAGTTTTGGAGGCGATGCGCGTTTCTCCGACCACCCAAACCTATACAGCATATCGAAACGAATGGCTGGCGTTGCATCAGGAAGACGCGATCGAGCCAGCACTGCCAATCGTCGATGCCCATCATCATATTTGGGACGCGCCACGCCCACGTTACATGCCTGAAGAGTTCATCGCGGATATTACGAACTGCGGGCACAGCATTGCAGCAACAGTCTACGTCGATTGTCGGTCCATGTACCGGTTGGGCGGCCCGGATCATTTGAAAGCCGTTGGCGAAGTCGAGTTCGCAAATGGCATTGCGGCAATGGGGGCAAGCGGCGCGTATGGTGCGACCCGCCTGTGCGCTGCGATCGTCAGCCATGTTGATCTTTGCGATCCTCGTGCCGAAGAGGCGCTTGAAGCAATGGTAGCTGCGGGGGGAGGGCGCTTTCGGGGGATTCGCCAGGTATCCACCTGGGATCCCGATCCGGGAGTTATTGCGCCCAGCGCGGTCAAGCCGCGCGATCTCTTGCAGCAGGACGATTTTCGGCGGGGCTTTGCGCTGTTGGCCAAATCGGGGCTCTCGTTCGATGCTTTCGTTTATCATCATCAACTCGATGATGTCGCCGATCTGGCGGCGGCGTTCCCCGATACGAGGATCATCGTCAATCATGTCGGCGGCCCGATCGGCATCGGCCGGTTCCAGGGGCGCCGCGACGAGTCGCGCGAGCTGTTCAAACTGGGCAAGAACGCTTTCAAAGCCGG
>CAYLIK010000037.1:0-18529 GCA_964383565.1 uncultured Sphingomonadaceae bacterium | reverse complement strand
GCGCGGATCTGGCGGGGGGGTGCCCCGATCCGAGGATCATCGTCAATCATGGGGGCGGCCCGATCGGCAGGGGCGGGTTCCCGGGGCGCCGCGACGAGGTTTTTCGCGACTGGAGCCATGGCGTCCGGCGTCTTTCCACGCATGAGAATGTGTGCATCAAGATGGGCGGGATGGGGATGCGGATGTTCGGGTTCGGCTTCGAGGATCTGGAAACGCCGCCGGATTCACATAGGCTGGCGACGGCTTGGCGGCCCTATGTGGAAACCTGCGTCGCTGCGTTCGGCGCATCGCGGTCGATGTTCGAAAGCAATTTTCCGCCCGATAAAGGCAGTTGTTCATATGGAACGCTCTGGAACGCCTTCAAGCGCATTTGCGCTGATGTATCGGCGGATGACAAGGCCGCGCTGTTCGCGAACACGGCGCGCGCTCATTATAAGATCGCGCCAAATTGATCGCGCCGTTATGCCGGCTGCTGCACGAACCACGCCGGCATATTGTGCTGATAACTACGTTCTTCCCGGCGCACGCTGATCCGCCATTGATCGTCCATGCGGACGAAGGTGTCGCAGTACCAAAGACCCACGAACAGGACATGCTCGTCGGTCTGATGATGAAACACGATCGGGTTGAAAACGATCGTCCGGCCCGTGGCGGTATCTCCATCGATCTTCAGCTGAGTCGGGCCGGTAAGATGCTGGAATGATTTGAATTCGGGCATCACGCGCGCCAGATAGCGCTTGATCGTCGCAAGGTTGCCGGCAGGTCCGCCGACGGCCGTGTAATCTATGATGGCGTCCGGCGTGAAAACGGCATCCAGCCCGTCCCAATCGGAGTTATCGATCGCTGCGCTGTAGGCGGCCATAAGGTCCTGAATCTCGAGCCTGTCGGACACCTGCTGAAGCGTGAGCACTGGGGATCTCCTTTGAAGGCATTGTCAGCATCGCAGGAGTTTAGTCTCCCTCGTTTTGGAGGAGCAGGTCTGGCAGCGTCACAACCGAACTTGGTGTCTACATGATGGACTAATGTGACACACGATCTCTGCCGACGGTGTGGCGATCTTTCAGAAAATCCCATTCCATCTCGTCAGTCAGGATCGTCCGAACGTCGCTAACGGCAGCAATTTGCGCGACCATCAGCCGGTGCAGCTCAGTCACACGGCCCGGCGTAAAACGGTCTGCGCCGACAGTGGAAAGATTGAGCGCGTAGACGGGCTCCTGATCGCCGTTGGGAATGACGACGCCAACCGAGCCGATTCCCATCGTGTAGATATCCGATGTCACGGCGTAGCCGCGTTCGCGGGTACGCCCGATCGCGGTCCAGAGATAATCAAGCGTCAGCCGCGGGTGGATTTCGATTTCATGCGCGTTGATGCTCACGATGCGTTCGATGACCGCATCGTCCAGCGAGGATAGCAGCGCAAGGCCGGCAGCACCAAACCCCAGCGGACGACGGCCACCAACACTGAACAAGTGTGCCCGCACCGGGAAGCTGCCCTCGGCGCGATCCAGGCACACGATGTCGGCACCGCTTCTCGCCATCAGGTACACCGTATCTCCGGACATGCGGGCCAGATTGATTAGCATGGAGTGATAAGCTTGTTCCGAATTGGCTTCGCGCATCGTCGCAAGGCCAAGTTCGAAGTTTAACGGCCCCAATCGGTAATGTTTGGTGCCAGCGTCCTGAACAACAAGGCCTTCATCGATCAGGCATTTCAATATCCGGCGGATGGTGGGGTGCGGCAAACCGGAAAGGCGCGTGAGCTGCGTCAGTCGAGCGCCTTCGGTGCCGCGGCGCGCAATCAATCGCAGGATGCGCGTGGCACGGGCTATAGCTTGTGTGCCTCCCGCGTTCCCGTCCTTCACAATGACGGCGGGTTCTTCCTCATCCGGCATGTACCTCTCCTCATTCTCTCCGTCGTTCTATTGCACAAGACTTGCGCTGCGAAGTGGTCCAACAACTAGGAAGATCATGGCAAGATGTCCATGTTGTAGACAAATGCCCGCCGTGTCGGGGATTCGGTCTTGCAGGTCTCCGGACGAATTGAGAGGATCGCGCCTCAGAAGAAGCGGCCACGAGACGGGCTTGCCATGGTTGGGTGAAGATGATGCGCGGCAAGGTTGAATGGAATAGCCGGTCAATCGATCGCACGGCAGGCGTCAGCATTTAATGGGTGCCGTGGCAGCCTTGGAAATTGACGCGTCTGTCGGTTATCGAGCTTCCGTTCGCGAATGGCTGGCGAGCAATTTTCCACGACGCTGGATGCCCGATCAGCTGGATTATACTCCGCCAGCATTTGCGGAACAGGTGGCGTGGGAACGCTCTTTGTATGAGGCTGGTTTCGCCGGTTTTACCTGGCCGAA
Source organism: uncultured Sphingomonadaceae bacterium (assembly GCA_964383565.1). Lineage (GTDB taxonomy): Bacteria > Pseudomonadota > Alphaproteobacteria > Sphingomonadales > Sphingomonadaceae > CANJQJ01. The sequence continues at coordinate 16,169 of CAYLIK010000037.1, read as the reverse complement.
GGAATATGGCGGACAGGGGCAGACGCTTGTCGAGCAGCTCTTGGCCAATGAAGAGTTGGGCCGCGTCGGCATCCCGGATAGCCTCAACGGCATCGGCAAGGACATGATTGGCCCGGTCATCCTGGCAGTTGGCAGTGAGGAACAGAAGCGGCGTTACCTCCCGCGCATTCTGTCCATGGAAGACATGTGGTGCCAGGGATTTTCGGAACCGGAGGCTGGATCGGACCTGGCTTCGGTTCGCACACGCGCCGTTCAGGACGGCAATGGCTGGGTGATCGAGGGGCGGAAGATCTGGACCAGCTTCGCGCAGCATTCCGATTTTTGCCTGGTGCTGGCCAGAACAGGCGATCCGGGGCAGCGCCATGCCAGTCTCAGTATGTTCATCGTGGCGATGGATTCACCGGGCATCAGTGTACGGCAGATCGAGCAGATCAACGGCCGCGCGAATTTCTGCGAAGTGCTGTTCGATAATGTGAAGGCCCCGGCCGATGCCGTGCTCGGAGGGGTTAATCAGGGCTGGGGTGCAGCGGGTCGTGTGCTGGAGATCGAGCGGGCGATCAACCGCATGTATCGCGCATCGCTGTTCGAAAATGAGCTGCGTCATCTTGTCGCCACATGTCGTGACGATGCGCGGCTTGCAGCGTTGCTGGAGGCGCCTATCTACCGCCAGCGGATTGGCGCCTGTTATTCGGATATCGAGGTGCTCAGGCGGCTCGTCAGAAGGACGGTGTTATCGCTCACGCGCGGCGGCGCGCTCGACAGCGCAGGAAGCTTGATCAAGCTTCATTGGAGCGAAACGCATCAGCGACTGGTGAGCCTTGCGCGCGACATGCTGGCGCATGCCGCCCGGCCATTGTCGGCCACAGCGGCCCGCGCTGTCGAACGCTTTGACGAACTGTATCTGCGCAGCCGCGCCGAAACGATCCAGGCAGGCGCAAGCGCGGTCCAGTTGGGCATCATCGCCCAACGGATCCTCCGGCTGCCCAAGGCGTGACGATGATCGAAGATATCGCGCTCACCGATGATCAGGCAGCAATCGCGGCAATGGCGGGAAAAAGCTTTGCCGCGTGCCGGAATCTTGCCCCGCATGAGATCGCTGCGCGGCTGGCGGGAGACGGATTGCTCGGGATGATGGCCGACGAGGCGTCTGGCGGTCTTGGTCTGGATGCTAGCGCTGCGTGGATGGTAACGCGGGCTGCGGGGTCGGCGCTGCTGGCATATCCGCTCGCTGAAGCGATTGCCGCCGCTTGGTGCGCAACGCGCCTCGATGGACTGGATTTAGCGTCTTTTGCCGATGGCAGCGCTATCGCCACGGTTTGCTGGAAGGCTGACATTATTTGCCAGCGGGATGGGGCCTGGCTTGCATCGGGGGTGGCGCCGCGCGTGGCATCAGCACCGATTGCCGATCATCTGGTGTTTGGATCGGGAGACGGCATGTTCGTCGTCGATCTTGCCTCCGCAGGCGTGTCGACGACTTCGGCGATCGAGCTCGATCTGGAGAGACCCTATGGCGACGTGGTGCTCGAAAATGTGCCGGTCCTGCAGATCGGCACGCCCGAGGACGCCGAAGCATTTGGCAGCTTAGGCGCGATCTTGCGGACGGCCGATATGCTGGGTGCCGCCGAGGTGGCTTCGGCCGCTGCATGCGATTACGCGGCCAATCGGAGGCAGTTTGGCAAGCCGCTATCGGGTCAACAGATCGTCGCCACCGATCTTGCGCGCGATCACTACCGGCTTGAATGTGTTCGCACGAGCGTCGCCTACGCAGCGATTGCCTGGGACGCCGGGCAGGCTGATTCAGCGGAGGCATGCGACATTGCCTCCTCATTGGCGGCCGATATGCTGCCGACTGTCGTTGAGAACGCGATCCAGATTCACGGTGCGATGGGATTCACCTGGGATCTCCCCCTGCATCGTTCGCTGCGCCGCGTGCGCACCGCCGCCGCTATCGCGCCTGCCTCCGATATCCGTGAGGCACTGGCCGCGCGGTTGCTTCATCGCTGGGCGGAGGCAGGCTGATGGCTGGCGCGCTCGACGGTATCAAGGTGCTCGATCTGGGCCGGATATTATCCGGACCCTATGCAACGCAACTGCTTGCCGATCTTGGCGCGGAAGTCGTCAAGGTCGAGCGACCCGGCGGGCCGGGGGATGAGATGCGCGCCTATGGCCCCCCCTTCCTCAAGGACGCCGAGGGCCAAAACACGACCGAATCCGCTTTCTACATGGCCTGCAACCGCAACAAGAAGGCTATCTGCGTTGATATCTCGGTGCCGGAGGGGCAGGAGATCATCCGGCAGCTTGCCGCATCGTCCGACGTTCTTCTGGAAAACTTCAAGGTCGGCGATCTCGTTCGCTACGGTCTAGATTATCAGTCCATCCGGGCCGTCAATCCCGCGCTGGTCTATTGTTCGCTGACCGGCTTTGGTCAGTCTGGCCCCTATGCCAAGAAGCCGGGGCAGGATCTGGTCTTCCAGGCGCTGAGCGGCGCGATGAGCCTTACGGGCGATCTTGGCGGCGCGCCGATCCGGATCGGGATGGCATTTGGCGACATCATGGCGGGGATGACGGCCGCCTATGCTATTATCGCCGCGCTTTATCATCGCGATGCACAAGGCGGGCAGGGGCAGCATATCGATATCGGTATCCTGGATGCCACGCTTTCGGCGCTTTCGCACCGCGCCATGGCTTACCTGCTTTCGGGCGAGCAGCCGGCCCGACTGGGCAATATGACGGCCGCCTCTTTTCCAGCGCAGGATTTTGCGTGCACCGACGGGGCGATCATGCTGCAGGCCTCTCAGGACGCGCATTTCGCGCGGTTCTGCAAGGCGATAGGCCGGCCCGAAATCGCAGCTGACGATCGCTATCGCCTCCGCCGCGATCGTTTTCGGAATCGCCATGAAATCCTGGGCACGATCCAGTCCATCCTAGCCACTCGGTCAGTCGCCGAATGGGTGGATCTGTTCCAGAAATCAGACGTCATGTGCGCACCAATCAACGACATGGCGGGCGCGTTCGCCGATCCGCAAATCCGTCATCGTGAGATGGTGGTGGAGGTGCCGCATCCGACCGCGACGACCGCCAAGCTGATCCGCAATCCGGTCCGGATGTCGGAAACGCCCCTGGACACCTATGTGGCGCCGCCCTTGCTAGGGCAACACACGGACGAGGTGCTGCGCGACAAGCTTGGGCTGGATGGAGACAAGATCGAAAAATTGCGCAGGGAGCGGGTGATCGCATGACGATAAGTGAAGAGCATATCGCTCCGGGTGATCCAGGCTGGCTGTCCGCCGTTGAAGCAGCGCATGTTGTCGATGGGCCAGAGGCAATCCAGTGGGACGACGAAGCTGAACTCGTCATTGTCGGCTATGGCGGGGCGGGCGTCGCTACGGCGCTCGAGGCGGCCGAACGTGGCGTCGATGTGCTCGCCATCGACCGCTATGATGGCGGCGGATCGACGGCGATCAACGGCGGCATCTTCTATGCTGGAGGCGGAACGGTCATTCAGAAAGAAGCCGGCTATCACGATACCGCCGACGAGATGTTCAAATATCTCAAGATTGAAACACAGGGCATCGTGCGGGACGATACGCTGCGCCGCTTCTGCGATACCAGCGTCGCCAATGTCGATTGGCTTATGCAGCATGGCGTAAAGCTGAACAGCCGTATCTTCTTGAAAAAGTGGGGATACCCTGATCCGGATTACTTCCTTTATTATTCGGATAACTCGCTGGCGCCGTCTCGCGCCGCGATCGCTCGTCCAGCGCCGCGCGGGCATCGCATGTTCCACAAACCCATATCCGACGGGCGTTATGGGCAGTTCCTCTACAAGCCACTGCGCGATGCTGCATCCCGCGCAGGCGTGCGCCTCATGCCGCAGACCGAGGTCCGCCAGCTGATCCTCGATCGCGCCGGCAAGGTGCTTGGGCTTCGGGCCTTGACGATTCCGCCGAACACGCCGGCCTGGAAAGAACGGCAGAAATATCAGAAGCGCGCCAATGAACTGATGACGCTGCTGCCCGTCACCTTTCCGGGCGCGCGCTTCTGCTGGGCATTGGCCGCCAGGCAACTGGTCAAGGTCGCGAAGCTGGAAGCGCAATATCGCACCGCCTTTCACATTCGTGCGACCGGCGCGGTTTGCCTGAGCACGGGCGGCTTCATCTTCAACCGGGAGATGATCCATCACTATGCGCCGCATCACGATACGACGGCCCCGATGGGACAGCCGGGCGACGATGGCAGCGGCATCAGGCTGGGTCAGACCGCAGGTGGGGCGGTCGAGCGGATGGGCCACATGAGCAGTTGGCGCTTCCTCAATCCGCCCAGCGACTGGGTGCGCGGCCTGATCGTCAACAAACATGGCGATCGCTTTGTCGATGAGACGCTCTATGGCGCCTCGGTCGGCCATGCCTTGAATGAGGAGCAAGGGGGCGAGGGCTTCCTGATCTTCGACAAGGAAATCAGCCGCAAGGCCTGGCGCGATCTCTTCTTCGTCAAGATGATGGGATACCAGCGTTATCCCGGCCTGCTGTCGATGTGGCGACGGAAAAAGGCGTCGTCCGTCGAGAAACTCGCACAGAAAATCGGAATCGACGCTGGTCGCCTCAAGGCATCAGTCGAGAAATATAATCGCGCGGCCGCGGGCATCGAACGCGATCCTTTCGGCAAGGATCAGAAGGAGATGCAGGCCATCGTCGAAGGTCCGTTCAACGCGATCGATATCTCGGCGAAGAACAGCGTGATCCCGATGATGGCAATGACGCTCGGCGGTCTCAAGGTGAATGAAGATACCGGGCAGGTGTTGCGCGAGGACGGCACTGGCCCAATCGCGAACCTCTATGCTGCGGGTAGGGCCGCGATCGGCATCTGTTCAAACGTGTATATGAGCGGCCTTTCAGTAGCGGACTGCGTCTTTTCCGGACGCCGTGCGGGTGCGCATATCGCGGATCGGCTGGATGAGGTGCGTCCTCCGAAGACTGCACTTGTTACATCTCATGTCGGGGCAGGGGCCGCAGCGGATAAAGAAAAGACGGTTTCCATCGCGTCTGTGCGGGCCAGCCGTTGATTTAGAAGGAGAACAGGCATGGCCAGCGTGGCAATGCAGAGCGACGAGACCCTGATTCCCAGCCGTGAGGAAATCATCGCGCGGGCGCGGGCGATGATACCGCAGCTGGCTGATCGCGCCGAGCGGCAAGGCGAGCATCGCCGGATCCTTCCCGAGACGATGGCAGAACTCATCAATGCCGGGCTGTTCCGCGTGCTGCAGCCCAAAAGATGGGGCGGATACGAAATGGATCCCGGCACCTTCGCCGAGGTTCAGTTCGCGCTATCGGAAGGCGACGCGTCGGTCGGCTGGGTCTATGGCGTGGTGGGGGTGCATTCCTGGCATCTGGCGCTGTTTGATGACCGTGCGGCGCAGGACGTCTGGGGTCAGGATAGCTCGGTGCTGATCGGATCGCCTTATGCGCCCGGCAAGGCCACGCCTGTTGACGGCGGGTTCCTGTTCAGCGGCCGCTGGAAGTTTTCAAGTGGCAGCGAATATTGCGACTGGACCTTCCTCGGTGGCATCGTAAACCCCGAGGAATCGGCTGGAAAGCCGTTCCTCGAGGCAGATTATCGGACCTTTCTGCTGCCGCGCAAAGATTACGAGATCGTCGACACCTGGCACGTCAATGGCCTCAAGGGCACGGGCAGTCAGGATCTGATCGTGAAGGACATGTTCGTCCCGGAATATCGCACGCTCGATTTCCGTCAGGTTTGGCGCAATGAAACCGCCGGGCAGGCGATCAACACTGCCCCGCTCTTCAAGATGCCGTTCGTGCAGGTGTTTCATCGCGCCGTCTCGAACGCGTCGATCGGTGCGCTTCAGGGTCTGCTCAACGCGTTCCTTGAATATGGCGCGAAGCGGGTCGGCGCCATGGGGCTGGCAACGGTGGATGATCCCGACGCGTTGCTTGGCGCTGCGGCCGCTGCGGCCGGCATCGATGAGATGAAGCTCGTGATGCATCGCAACTTCGATCTGATCGCTGAGCGTATCGAAAAGGGCGAAGGACTGACACAGGCCGAAGCGCTGCAATTCCGCTATCAATGTTCGTCCGTGCCAGATCGCTGCCTCGATCTGGCCCGTCCGCTCTTCAAGGCGTCGGGCAGCGGCGGTGTGTACACGGATCGATCGATCGGCCGTTTCTACAACGACATGATGGTCGCGGCGCAGCATGGTTCGAACAATGGTGCGGGCTATGGCCGGGTCTGGGGCAAGAAGCTGCTTGGCCAGGATGTGGTCGACGCGGGCGTTTAAGAAATAAGCAGGAGAGTATCGCGTGGAAATCAAGGAACTTGGCTATGTCGTCATCGGAGCGCCCGACATTCAAAAATGGCGCGACTATGGGGTGAATGTGCTCGGCATGCCCGATGCCGACGGCCCTGACGGATCGCTCTATCTCAAGATGGACGATCGCGATTTCCGCATCGCCGTCATCAAGACCGAAAAGGACGAACTTCACGCAGCTGGTTGGCAAGTCGCTGACGAGGATGCTTTCAACGGCCGCCGCGCTGAGCTTGAAGGTGCGGGCGTTTCCGTGATGTCCGGCACCGATGCTGAGCGCAAGCTGCGGAAGGTACGTGATTTCTTCTGGTTCACCGATCCGGCTGGGCGCCGCCATGAGATTTGCTGGGGTGCGATATCGTCCTTTACGCCATTCGTCTCGCCTGTGGGGGTATCGGGTTTCGTGACCAGTGAAATGGGCTTTGGTCATGTTGTCCTAGCCACCAAGAAGCTGGATGAGACGCTCGCCTTCTGGCGCGATGTCATGCACTTCGGCATTTCGGACATCATCAATTTCGATATGGGCCCGGGCGTTCCGCCGATCCGTATCTATTTCCTGCACTGCGGAAACAACCGCCAGCACAGCCTTGCGATTGCCGAGATGGACGATCCCACCGGGATCCAGCATCTGATGGTGGAAGTAAAGTCAGTCGACGACGTTGGCTACGCGCTCGATCGTGTCAATGCGACAGGAACTCCGCTCGCTCTGTCATTGGGGCGGCATGTCAATGATAATATGCTGTCTTTCTACATGGTTACGCCAAGCGGGTTCATGCTGGAATATGGCACCGGCGCATTCGTGATGGATTGGACCAACCATAATGTCTTCGAATCCACGAAGGGGAGCCATTGGGGTCACAAGCCGATGATGGCGTTCTGATCTGCTGCCGATAAACGACATGGAGGAGGTAGAGGGTCATGGAAAACAGCCCCATCCCGATTGGGAAATTTAACACGCTGCGCAACGGTTATCGCGTGCATTACCATGAGGTCGGAGAACGTGCGCCGGGCAAGCCCACGGTGGTATTCCTGCACGGTGCGGGACCCGGCGCGAGCGGGTACAGCAATTTCAAGCATAACCTGCCGGTTTTTGCTGAGGCAGGCTGGCACTGCATCGCGCCGGATTTCCTGGGCTTTGGCCTTTCCGACAAGCCTGCCGCGCTGTGCTATACCTCGCTTATCCAGGTCGCGATGCTCAAGGAGCTTTTTCAGGCGCTGGGTATCCAGAGGGTCGTGCCGGTTGGCAATTCGCTGGGCGGCGCAATTTCGCTCGATTATTACATGACCCACCGCGGCGACGTCGAAAAACTGATCCTGATGGCGCCGGGCGGATTGCGCGATCCCCGCGAATGGGTGGGCGAGTCCATCGGACTTCAGACGATGTGGAAATGGACGAGCAATCGCCCGACCGATATGGATGAGGCAAAGAGCAGCTTCTTCGATCTTCTCGCGTTGCTGGTGCACGACAAGGCGGACATTACGACGGATGCGGTCGCCGAGCGTTTCCCGATTGCGATGGAACAGCCGATGATCCTCTATCAGACGCTGACATGCCCTTTCTATCTGCCGAGCCAGCTAGCCACGATCGATGTGCCGGTTTTTGGTCTTTGGGGAAAGGCGGATCGCTTCCTGCCCTATGAACAGTTCGAGATCCTCAAGGGGGCATTGCCGAATGCCCGCATAAGCCTATCCGATGAATGCGGGCACTGGTTCATGATCGAGGAAAAGGAGCGGTTCAACCGCGAATGCCTCGATTTCCTGAAGGATTGAGAGCCGCATGGCTGAGCGCACACTTGATGACTATTCCTCCGACTATCGCCATGTGAAGTTCCACCGCGAGGATGGCGTCCTCCAACTCACGCTGCACAGCGATGACGGCCCTGTGGTGTGGGGTGGCGATCCAGGTGAGGAGATGTCCAGATTATGGCGTCAGGTCGGCGACGATCGCGAGAACCTCGTCATTATTCTGACCGGCACGGGTGAATGGTTCACTGGTCCTAAGGCCGACTGGAATAACCGCCACTTCAAGGGCGTTCCCAAACCAAGCGAATGGGATGTGGGCATACGTCGCGGGCGTTTCATGGAGATGGATCTGCTCAACGTCGATGTGCCGATTATCGCGGCGGTCAACGGGCCGGCCTATCGTCATTGCGAGCAGGCGTTGCTGTGCGACATCGTGCTCGCAAGCGAGACCGCGCTGTTCCAGGATACCGGCCATTATTGGGGCGGCAGGCTGGCGCCCGGAGACGGGATGCACATCGCACTGACCGCTTTGCTCGGCATCAATCGCGCGCGTTACATGGTGTTCACCGGGCAGGCGATATCAGCGCAGGAAGCAAAAACGCTTGGTCTTGTTGGGGAAATATTGCCGCAGGCGGAGCTGTTGCCGCGTGCATGGGCGCTTGCCCGTGAGATCGCCCAGCAGCCGACCCTGCTGACGCGTTACACCAAGCAGGTGATGACGCAGCACATCAAGCAGATCATGCAGGCGCATGTGGCACAGGGTCTTGCTTATGAAGCGCTAGCCGACATCGATCGCGCAATGCGGGATGCCGAAAAAGAAGGCTGACAGTCATGACGGGATTGCTGGAAGGCAGGACGGCGCTGGTCACCGGCGGCGCCAACGGCGTCGGACGCGCCATCGGCAAACGTCTTGCCCATGAAGGTGCGCATGTAATCGCAACCGATATCGATGCAGCCGCAGGGCACGCTGTGCGCGACGAAGTCGTGGCTGCTGGCGGCACAGCAGATTTTATTCGGGCTGATCTTGCCGAAGAACCGGACATTGAGCGTCTCTTTGCGCACATTGTAGATCTGGGACGGCCGCTGGACGTCGCCGTCAACAACGCCGCGATCGATCTCGAAACAGGCTCACAGTCGGGCAGGTGGGATGCTGCTACGATGGAACGTGTGTGGCGCGTGAACGTGATGGGCGCATTCCATTGCATGCGCCATGAGCTGGAAATGATGATGGGCCAGGGGCGGGGCGCGATCGTCAATATCTCTTCCTTGGCCGGGCTGGTGGGGGTGCTGGGCAAGCCGGCGTATACGGCTTCGAAGCATGCGCTGATCGGCCTCACCCGTGCGGCAGCTATCCAATATGGTCCGTCGGGAATCCGGGTGAACGCAGTGTGCCCAAGCGCGATCCGCACCGATATGCTGGAAATACAGGGACTCGATGAAGCGGCGCTGATCGCCAACCACCCGCTGCGCCGGATTGCGGAACCAGAAGACATCGCCGATGCTGCGCTCTGGTTATGCTCGGATCAATCGCGGCATATCACCGGGCATCCGCTGGTGATCGACGCAGGACGGATGGCTTACTGATCGAGTCCGACATAACGGCGGCGGCGCTCTTCATCGACGCTGATCAATTCGATCCAGATACCGTCAGGATCGCGCGCATATACGATTGTGCATTTGCCCAATCCTTCGAGTTCCATGTCGTTGCGCGTGAATTCGGCGATCGTGCCGCCCGCCGCGATCACGGCGGCCTCGGTCGCTGCCAGATCGGAAACATTATAGGCGAGATGACTGATCAGCCCGGTTCGGCTCATCGGATATTCGCTTTGCTCGAGCGGTGGGGTTTTCACGAATTCCACCAGTTCCAGCGTGCGACCGTCGAGGTCGAGAAAACGGGCCGTAACGCCCAGTGCGCCTCCGTTCGGGCTTGTCGTGGTAAGTTCGCGATAGCCCAGCGCGTCACAATAAAAGCGGGTCGAGCGTTCGAGATCCGTTATGCAAAGTGCAGTGATACCGAAGATGGCCTGGGGCATGATCGACTCCGAATGGTCGGTCGACCGTAGCCACATCAAGCAGGGAGTGGAAACCGATGAGGCATCGCTTGTCTACCTGCTGGACATGCGGGGTGTGAAAGGATTGCTGCCGGCTATCCTGCTTCATAGCGTAGGGCAGCATCGGGTTACGAAAATCCGGCGATGGGAGAGATGATGAACGGCGAGGCATGGGACAGGGAAACCGATGTTCTCGTCGTTGGGTCCGGTGGCGGCGCGTTAACTGCCGCGATCGTCGCGATCGATGCCGGAGCCAAGGTCGTGATCATCGAAAAGAGTGACCTTTATGGCGGGACGACGGCGACGTCCGGGGGCGTCGTCTGGATTCCCAACAGTGGTCTTGCCGATCCGGCGCTGCACCAGGATTCGGAGGAAGAAGCGCTTACCTACATCGGCGCGTTGACTGAAGGGCTTGTACCGGAGGACCAGATGCGCGCCTTCGTCGAAAACGCGCCCCGGATGCTGGACTATATTACCAGCGCGACCGACGTCCGCTATACGGCGATCCCCTACACCGACTATCATGCGGAACTGCCGGGCGGAAAGCTGGGCTACCGCAGCCATATGCCGACGCCGATCGATGGTCGCGCACTCGGCGCCGACCTTGAACATCTGCGCCGCAACCATCCTTCATCGATGCTGTTTGGAAAGATTAGCTGGACCGCCGAAGAAGCCGGGCCATTGCTCGCGCGATCGAAGGGATGGCTGCGCACCTTGTTTCGTCTCTTTTCGCGCTATTATATGGACATCGGGCAGCGGCTTCGCTCGCCCCGCGATCGTTTTCTCGTCGGCGGAAATGCGTTGATCGCGCGCCTCAAATTGTCGCTCGACAAGCGTGGCGTGGCAATTGAACGGAACACCAGTCTGATAGAGTTGATCAGGGACGGCGACCGCATCGTCGGCGCAATCGTGAAAACCGGCGGTAAGCGGATCCGCGTGCGCGCCGCGAAGGGCGTTATCCTTGGCGCAGGCGGATTCGAGCGCAACGGCAAATTGCGCGCAACGCATCTCGATCGTTCGACCAACCCGGATTGGAGTGGCGGCCAGCCTAACAATACGGGCGATGCGTTAACGGCAGCGCTGGCTGTCGGCGGCAAGGCGATCCGGCTGAATTCCGCATGGTGGGCGCCTACGATCCGTGTGCCTGGCCGCGAAAGCGCCTGGCCGCTCTTTTTCGAACGCTCGCTGCCCGGCTGCATCATCGTCAACGCGATCGGCCGCCGTTACGTGAACGAGGCTGCTTCCTACCATGTCGTCGGGCGGCAGATGATGGAGCGCAACCTGCCAGAAGCGCCGACAAGTCCATCCTGGATCCTGTTCGATGCACGGTTTCACTGGCGTTATCCGATGGGCCCATTGATGCCGATGATCCCTGACTGGATGCACGCGCCGGAAGTGCGAGAAATCCTGGTAAAGACGCGTTCGTGGGATGAAATGGCTGACAGGCTGGGGATTGATCGCGACGTGCTGCACGCTACGATAAGCCGCTTCAACAGCAACGCATCTCGCGGCGAAGATCCCGATTTCGAGCGCGGTTATAATCCTTATGATCGTTATTATGGTGATCCCAAGGTCACGCCCAATCCTAACCTGCTGCCGCTCGAAAAAGCGCCATTTTACGCGCTGCCAATCTTCCCCGGCGATATCGGCACCAATGGCGGCCTTGCCACCAACGGCAATGCACAGGTGCTTGACGATGCGGGCAAGCCGCTCGCAGGGCTCTATGCGATCGGCAATACCTCGGCTTCGGTAATGGGGCCATCTTATCCCGGTGCAGGCGCCACCATCGGTCCGGCCATGACGTTCGGCTATCTGGCCGGCCGTCACATCACCGGCGCAAACCGCTGACCGAATCCGATCGATAACTGATCTACATCGAGTCACGGCGTGGCTGACGATTGGTCACATATCCCAAATGCGAACAACAATTTGCGCGCGGATCGCCACGTACGCGCATTCCTCCCGTTGGAGGCTGCAAGTCTGTCCATCATGAGAACATGGAGGCGTCCAAAGGGGCTCAGGCATGTGGCATTCCACAAGCCTCTTTGGCATCGATGATGGGGTAAGATGCAGTCCGGGGGTCGGCTGTGGTCACTAATCTCTGGGACTTCGATGAGCCAATTCAGTACCGTCCAGATTGCAGGAGCTTCCGTCGAAGTCTGGCGCGCGGGAGCGGGGCGGCCTCTCCTGTTTCTGCATGCGGGCGACGGCATCGAGTCTGCGCTTCCGGTGCTGGAGTCGCTTGCGTCACGTTATGATGTCATAGCGCCGTCGCATCCGGGCTTTGGCGGCTCCGATCTTCCCGATCATTTCACAACAGTCGATGATCTTGCCTATTTCTATCTCGATCTCATCAAGCAGTTCGCGCTGGAAGATGTGGTTCTTGTCGGTTCCTCATTTGGTGGATGGATCGCCTCGAGCATGGCGATCAAATGCAGCGACAGTTTCTCGGGGCTTGTCTTAATCGGAACAATTGGCGCCAAGTTCCTGGATGAATCGACGCGCGAAATCACTGATCTCTTTTCGATTCCGCAGTATAATCAATCGCAGGCGATTTATGCGGACGAACGCAAGATCGACTATTCGGACTGGCCGGAAGAGACGCTGGTCCGGCTTGCCCGCAACCATCGCAGTTTCGCATTGTTTGCCTGGTCTCCGACGCTACATGATCCGAAGTTGCGGCATCGTCTCGTGCGTATAGATCTGCCTACCTTCGTGATTTGGGGCGCGGAAGACCGGGTGGTGACGCTCGATTACGGGCGACGCTTTGCCGATGCCATTCCCGGTGCGCGGTTTGGCGTCATCGATCATGCCGGGCATTATCCGCATGTAGAGGCAAGTAAAGCATTCGAAGCCGCACTCGATGAATTCATAGCAACTGGCGGAACGATAAGGCGCGAAAAGGAATAGGAAAATGCAGACCTGGTATTTCTCCGAACAATCCTATCACCCCGCCTGGAATCAGCGGCAGGGTGATATCAGGATCACATCCGCCAGTGATGCTATCGATCCCGCAACCGCCCACCGGCTGCTCAATCGCTATATCGACGAATGGGTTGCCGCCGATGAGCTCGGCCTCAACATCATGGTCAACGAGCATCACGCGACCTACACTTGCATGTCGGTATCGTGCATGCTCACGCTCGGCATATTGGCGAACCGCACAAAGAATGCTCGGCTACTTGCGCTGGGTGTGCCGCTGCTCAACCGGCTTGACCCATTCCGAATGGCTGAAGAGATCGCCTATGTCGATTGCATGTCCGGCGGTCGGCTGGAAGTCGGGCTGATCAAAGGCACGCCGTTCGAAATGTACGTGTCGAACGCCAATCCGGCTGATGCGATGCGCCGCTATTGGGAAGCGCATGATCTCGTCGAAAAGGCGCTCAGCCATCATACCGGGCCGTTCAGCTGGGAAGGTGAGTATTTCGATTATCGCTACGTCAATGTGATCCCGCGCTGCTACCAGCAACCGCACCCGCCGATGTGGCTCACGACCTTGAGTTCGAGCACGGCGCGGGAGGCTGGACGCCGGGGACTCGTGCTGGCGATCACGGCCAGCGCGCCGGCAGCGCGCATGGCCTATCCGATCTATCGCGAGGAATATCTGAAGACATTCGGCCGGCCTGCCGAACTCGATCGCTTCGCATTCCTCGGCTATGTCGGGATAGGCAAGGATAGGGAGACCGGACTTGCGCGTGGCCAGAAGGTTCTGAAGTTCGTCGAAGCGACCGAGCGCACCGATCAGAGCTTTATCAACCCACCCGGCATTTTGTCGGACACCGACAATGCGCGTATACTGCGGGCCGGAAAGACGACCAGTCACCGGACCAAGGTACTGCCCGACGGCCGTCCGATGTCCGATCGTCCTGTTGCAGAGGAATATGTGCAGAACAGCGTGATGTTCGCGGGTTCACCCGACGACATCGTGCAGCAGCTCCGCGCCTTTTACGACAGTTGCGGCGGCTTCGGGCATTTTCTGATGCAAATGGGCGGTGAACTGACTTCGCAAGAGACCTTGGACAGTCTGGAACTCTTCGCGCGTGAGGTGCAGCCGCGTATCCGGGAATTCGCCGCCGGACATGCGGCCGCCGCTTGACGTGGATGCACTTGAAGAGCTGAAAATCGTTCAGGCGATCCGAGGCCTCAAGGCGCGGTATTTCCGCGCGATAGATTATAAGGATTGGTCCGCCTACCGCATGGCGTTCGCGGATGATGCCGTGCTGGATGTCAGCGGCGAAGCGCATGACGGTTCGGCACCGCCGCTCGTGCATGGCGGCGATGCGATCGCGGCGTTCGTCAGTGGCCAACTTGCCGGCATGATCACAGTCCATCAGGGGCATATGGACGAGATCGACGTGATCGATTCCGACAACGCGACCGGCATCTGGGCGCTGCACGATATTCTGATCTGGCCGGAAGGCGCGGCGATCCGCCGGCTCGAAGGATATGGCCATTACCACGAATGCTACAGGAGCGATCCAGCGGGGTGGAAAATCACGTCGCTGCGCCTTTCGCGAATCCACGTCGATATCGAAACATCAGGGAGAGTGTGATGGATTTTTCAGGCAAGGTGGTGATCGTCACCGGCGCGGGTGCCGGCGGGATCGGCGAAGGGATCGCACGGGGGCTGGCGGCCGCTGGCGCGCGGGTTGCCGTGGCGGATATCAATGCTGACGCTGGCCGCAAGACCGTCGCGATCATTGAAGGCGAGGGTGGAACGGCATTCTATGCACCCGTTGACATCGCCTCGCCGGAATCCGCTGAAGCGATGGCCAAGGCAGTCGCCGAGCATTTCGGTGGGATCGATTATCTGGTCAACAACGCGGCGCTTTTTGGCGGCATGAGGCTAGATCCGCTCATGAGCATGGACTGGGATTATTATAACAAGTTCATGTCGATCAATATCCATGGCTGTTACGTCGTGACCCGCGCTGTCGTTCCCTACATGGAAAAGCGGGGCGGGGGCGCGATCGTCAATACAAGCTCCACCGCAGCCTGGTCGGGCTATGGCGCCTACAGCGTCGCCAAGTTGGGCGTGAACGGGCTCACTGTGGCTCTGGCGCGCGAGTTGGGCCCGCGCAACATTCGCGTAAACGCGATCGCGCCGGGGCCGACAGACACACCCGCATTGCGCAATCCGATGGTGACCGAGGAGTTTCTGGCCGGGATGGTTGGGACCATGCCGATTCCGCGTCTTGGGCAACCGGCAGATCATGCTTCAGCGATCAAGTTCCTGCTTTCGGATGATGCGAGCTGGGTCACGGGACTGATTATGAATGTTGACGGCGGCCAAGGCATGCGGGTCTGAATGCCCCGCCGAGGATCGGTCAGCCCAAATCCTCGGGCAGCATTTCCTTTTCATATTCGCCATAGGGTCGGAGAATAACGAGATCATAGGCCGCCCCGGAAGGCAGGTCGAAACAATGCGCGACAGCTTCCCCGACCACTTCTACTTCCATGGCGCGCTGGAAATATTTTCCCCGATCCAGCCAGATATCATAGGCTTCCTTGATCAGCTTGGGGTTCCAGCCGAATCCGAAGCTGGTTTGGGTGTCGCCCGGAATGAAGCAGGTGACGCCGATATTGTCGCGATGCACCTCTCGGCGGAGTTCGTCGGTGAAGCGATCGACCGCTGCCTTGGTGGCGGCATAGATGCTCAAATGGCTGAACACCTCGAATTTGGACGCCGCCGACGAAATATTGACGATACGTCCGCCGCCCTGTTTTCGAAGATACGGGATCGCTGCCTTTGAGGCGAAGACGGTGGCGAGGAAGTTGAGGTTCACCTGTTCGATCACCTCCTTGGGATCGAGCGCCTCCACAAGCCCGAGATGGGCTACTCCGGCATTGTTCACCAATCCATCGATCCGGCCGAAATGCTCCGCGATCTGATCGAAGGCGCCGCTCAAAGCCTCGTGATCGGTGAGGTCGACCGAGACAGGCAATGTTTCCCCGCCAAGGCTTGCGGCAGCTTCCTGCAGCGCCTCCTTGCCGCGCCCGAGGATCGCCACGCGCACGCCGCGGCTGACAAGTGCATGGCCGATAGCGAGCCC
>CAYLIK010000036.1:0-23245 GCA_964383565.1 uncultured Sphingomonadaceae bacterium | reverse complement strand
GGGCGCTGGTGCAAGTGGCTTGGTGGATGCTGAAACAAGTTCAGCATGACGGCGAAAGGCCGGCTATTTCGCAGTCCACACCCTCGACCCGCCAATCCATGTTTCAAGGAGGCGCGCTTGTCCTGCCTCCGCTGGGGGCAGGGCGATCACATCGCGGTCGAAAAGCAGGAAGTCGGCGTAAGCGCCGGGGATCAGTGTGCCCAGCTTGTTTTCGGCAAAGGCTGCACGGGCGGCGTCGCGGGTACGGGCGTGGAGATAGGTTGCGAGATTGGCAAGCGTTTCATCGGCCGGAGGGATGGCGAGCGTGCCCGTTCTGGCGAGGCGCTCAGGTGGCACCGTGACCGGGACGCGGGTATGAATCCGCCAGCGGCGATCGCCCTTGTAGGTGAGCGACACTTCCTCGATCGCGGCGAGGCTATGTTCCAGCGCGGTATCGCCGATCGGTTCGGCGGCGATCTGGAAACCATCCATCGCGCCCCGACTCATCAGGTTGCGGACGCGGGCGTCGTCGAACGGTTCCTGATCGGTTACGGTCAGGCCAGCGAGCCGAAGGCGGCCTTCGTAGAGCCATGGGGTCGGGCGGTTGGCGGCAACCGCCACCATCGTCTCGATATCGGCGGCGTAGCTCAAGATGCGGATACGCAGGTTCCCGGCATCGCCCGAGCGGCGGTAGATATTCCAATCGGTCGCGGTGGTGGCGAGATCGGTGACGGTCGTGATGCCCCGTTCGAGATATTTGGGCTGGATCAGGGCGAAGGCGGCGTCGCGCTCGCGTGGCTGGATCGGTCGGCCGACCATGTTGGGCTCACGGGTCAGGCCGCTGATCGCGATTTGCATCAGATGGGCGCCGGGATCGATCAGGCCGGGGATTAGCGTGCGGCCCTTCGCATCGAGCCGGAAATCGGGCTGCTTGGGCCGCTTGTCGTTCTTGTCGAGCAGCTTGGCGACCGTGCCGTCCTTGCCGATCAGAAGGCCGGTGAAGCGGACCATCTTGCCCTTGAAGTCGAGCGTGTAGCCATTGGCATTGTCGACAAGGCCATCGGCGAGGGCTGGAGAGGCGGTCGCCGCAAGCAGCGCCGCAAACAGGCAAAGCTTCATTTGGGCAGGCGCTTGACCAAAGCGGACATATCATCGCGCCCGGCGCCCATCGCCTGCACATCGGCGTAGAACTGGTCGATCAGGGCGGCGAGGGGGAGGGCGGCGCCGTTGCCCCGCGCTTCCTCGATCGCGAGGCCGAGGTCCTTGCGGAGCAGGTCGACCTTGAGGCCGAAATCGAAGCGGTCCTCATTCATCGAGTTCCAGCGGTTGGACATCATCCAGCTCGATGCCGCGCCGTCGGAGACCGCTTCGAAGGTCTTGGCGATATCGAGCCCCGCGCACTGTGCGAAGCGTAGCGCCTCAGCGACCGCCTGCAGGGTTCCGGCGAGCGCGATCTGGTTGACCATCTTGGCCTGCTGGCCCGCACCCGGCCCGCCGACATGGACGATGTGCGACGCATAAGCGCGCATGAACGGGACGGCTGCGGCGATGGCCTTGTCCGATCCTCCGCACATGGCGGTCAGCGTGCCCTTCTGCGCACCGATCTCGGCGCCCGTGACTGGCGCATCGACGACAAGCAGACCCCGGTCGCGGCCTTCCGTGGCAAGCTGACGAGCGAGGCTAGAGGACACCGAGCTATGGTCGATGAACAATGCGCCCTTCCGCATGCTCCGGAAGCAGCCATCGTGGCGCATGGTGACATTTTCGAGGTCACGATCGGTGCCGACCGACGCGAAAACGGCTTCGGCGCCGTCCACCGCCGCGAGTGCCGACGCGGCGACCGTGCCGCCATGCTGGGCGGTCCAGGCGTCGGCTTTGGCGCGGGTCCGGTTATAGACAGTGATGTCGTGGCCAGCCGCAGCAAGATGCCCTGCGATCGGCCCGCCCATCGCGCCCAGCCCGAGAAATGCGATCTTCGCCATGGCTTCCCCGCATAAGGCTTGTTTTCATGAACCGCCAGATGGGTTAGGGCGTCAACCATCATGATAACCGCCACCGCCCCGCTTGCTTCAGACCATACCATCCCGGTGACGATCGCCGATATTCGGGCCGCCGCGGCGCGGATTTCCGGCGCGGTGGTGCGCACGCCCACCCTGCTCAGCAAGACGCTGTCCGACATCACCGGCGCCGAAGTCTGGCTGAAGTTCGAGAATCTGCAGTTCACGGCCTCCTACAAGGAACGGGGCGCGCTCAACAAGCTGCTGCTGCTCGATCCCAAGGAAAGCGAGTGCGGCGTGATCGCGGCTTCGGCTGGCAATCATGCGCAAGGCCTCGCCTATCATGGGCGGCGGCTGGGCATACCGGTGACGATCGTAATGCCGGTCTCCACGCCGACGGTGAAAGTCGCCCAGACACGCGGTCACGGCGCGCGCGTGATCCTTGAGGGTCAGACCTTTGACGAAGCCTACCGCGATGCCCGCCGCCGCGAGGCGGAAGAAGGACTTACCTTCGTCCATCCGTTCGATGACCCAGACATCATCGCGGGTCAGGGGACGGTCGCGCTGGAGATGCTCGAGGATGCGCCGGGACTTGACGGAATCATCGTGCCCGTTGGCGGCGGCGGCCTGATTGCAGGCACCGCGATCGCAGCCAAGGCGATCAACCCCGCGCTGCGCGTGATCGGCGTACAGTCCAAGCTCTATCCGGCGCTCTACAATCTCAAGAACAAGGTCAGCATCGAAAGCGGCGGCGATACGCTGGCCGAGGGTATCGCGGTCAAGCATCCGGGCGAACTCAGCTCGCGGATCATCCTCGAACTGGTCGACGAGCTGCGGATCGTGAACGAGGCGATCATCGAGAGCGCGATCTCGATGCTGCTCGATATCGAGAAGACGGTGGTCGAGGGTGCGGGCGCGGCGGGGCTCGCGACCTTGCTGCCGACGCGCGACGGCAATCATCGTCCTGAATTCGTGGGCAAGAAGCTGGGCGTGATCCTGACCGGCGGCAATATCGATGCGCGCTTCCTGGCCAATGTGATCCTGCGCAATCTCGCCCGATCGGGGCGCATCGGACGGATGGCGATCGTGCTGCCGGACAAGGTGGGCGCGCTGCACGAGGTGTCGGGCATCTTCACCCGGCATGGCGCGAACATCATCGAGGTTCAGCACCAGCGCATCTTCGGCGTCGTTTCGGCGAAAAACACCGTGACCGAGATCGAATATGAGATCCGCGATGTGGCCCTGCTCGAGCCGCTCCAGGCCGATCTTGCCGAGGCCGGCTATCGTTATGAGATGATGACCGTTTCGGGCGGACGCAAGCCGGTGCGGGCGGTCAGAGGCTAGGAAGTTCCCGCTCCGCTGCAATCATTATGGGTTAACCCATTTTTTGATGGTAAATGCTCTTTTCATTGAGCCGTCAGGTTTGCATATTGCTGATTAACGGTTTCTTTCGAGGGCAATCGGCCGGTGACAGCGCAGTTCCGATTTCCACGTTTCTTCGTAACGACGCCCTCGCCATGCCCGTATCTGCCGGGCAAGACGGAGCGGAAGGTCTTTACGGAGCTGTCCGGTCCGCACGCATCCGAACTGCATGACGCGCTGGGCCGCATCGGTTTCCGCCGCAGCCAGAATGTCGCGTACCGGCCAAGCTGCGCGGATTGCAGCGCCTGCGTGTCGGTGCGCGTCGTGGCCCAGCAGTTCGCGCCCAACGCCAGCCAGCGCAAGCTGATCCGGAAGCACTCGGACCTTGTCGTCAATGCCTGCAAGCCCTGGACGACGCAGGAGCAGTTCGCGCTGCTCCGCCGCTATCTCGCGGAGCGTCATCCCGGTGGCGGCATGGCCGAAATGGACGAGATCGATTTTGCCGACATGGTCGAGCAGACGCCGGTTTCGACCTTCATGATCGAATATCGCGAGCCGTCGGTCGACGGCAGGCCGGGGCGGCTGGTCGGCGCCTGTCTGACCGACCAGCAGGGCGACGGCCTGTCGATGGTCTACAGCTTCTTCGACCCCGACAACACCGCGCGGCCGGGGCTCGGCACCTATATCATCGTCGATCACATCACCCGCGCCGCGAAGGCGGGGTTGCCCTATGTGTATCTCGGCTATTGGGTGAAGGGCTCACCCCGGATGCAGTACAAGGTCCGTTTCCGGCCGATCGAGCGACTTGGCCCAAGCGGCTGGCAGTCCTTCCAGCCCGAGGATGCCAACACGGCCTCGGCCGCGCCGCCGCCGGTGGGCGGCCGCAAGTTCCCGGTTTTCGGTTAGTCCTGCTGCATGAACGGCGGGGTCGGGATGATCGCGCGCGATTCGCCGAGCAACATTGACCAGCGCGCCGAAAGATCATCGAAATAGGGATCGTCGACGCCGATGCGGCGCTGGATGTTAGGCTGCTTGCGGTCGACCGGGATCACGATCAGGTCGAGCGGGCGGCCGACGGCGAGGTTCGAGCGCATCGTCGAATCGAACGAGATCAGGCCAACCTTGACCGCCTCGTCGAGCGGTGTGTTCCATTGCAGCGCGCGATCGAGGATCGGTTTGCCATATTTGGTCTCGCCGATCTGGAGGAAGGGCGCCTCGCTATGGCACTCAATGAAATTGCCGGCAGAATAGACCAGGTAGAGTCGAAGCCTGCCCTCGCCCACGCGGCCGCCCAGCAGCAGCGAGATGCCCGCGTCGATATTCGCTGCTAAAAGCGCCTTCCCGACATCCTTGCGTGCGGCCGCTACGGCCTCACCGACCAGTTCGGCGGCCTGGAACATCGATCCGATGTTCGCCAGCGTGCGAGGCGGATCGCCTTCCTGAAGCGGGGCTAGCCCTTCCTCGAGCCGGGAAATGACAAGCTGAGTCACGGAAAGATTGCCTGACGTGCACGCTACGATCAGCCGATCATCCGTTTCGCAGAGCATGTGGAGCTTGCGGTAGCTGGAAATGTCGTCGACGCCCGCATTGGTGCGGGTATCGGCCATCATCACAAGACCTTCCTCGACCAGCATTCCACAACAATAAGTCATTACGCTCCAGCCCCGTCAGCTTTGACTTTGGGTCTGGGCCTGGGACACCGTCACGCCGACGAAGAGACTTTCCGTGCCGCCCCCGGCCCGCGAACCCGATAGCGGGGCGGCATCGTGATAGTCCAGCCCAATCGCGACGCGGATATAGGCGTCATCGGGTCACATGGCATTGGTCGCATCGAAACCGATCCAGCCGAGACCGTCGACCCAGGCTTCGGCCCAGGCATGCGCGGCCGGTTGTTCGTTGGCCCCCTCGCGTCGATAAAGATGGCCGGAGACATAGCGCGCCGGCACGCCGATCTCGCGCGCCGCGGCGAGGAAGATATGGGCGTGATCCTGGCAGACCCCGCTCCCTTCCGCGAACGCCTCGCCAGCGGGCCGCTGGACATAGCTTTCGTCCGGATCGAAGCGGATGCGCGCGTTCAGCTCGTCCATCAGCAGGTGAAGGCAGGGGATGCGATCGGATTTGCGAGCCGCCAGACTCCGGGCGAAATCGGCTATTTCAGGCGTTGCTTTGCTGAGTGCGGTCTGTTGCAGGAAGACGTCGGCCGGCATGGGTTCGGGCGCGTTGTGCACGATGCCGTGACGGTTGTCGGTGAGAACCTCGCCACGGATCGTCAAAGCAAGCCGGTTTAGCGGGCCGTCGCAATAGAGCATGGTCGTTTCGTTGCCGAACCCGTCCCGTCCCGGAAGCAGGCGCAGGTCGCAATCGGCGTTGATCTCCCAATGGATGATCTGCTGCCCGTCGAAGCTGGCCGGTGTCACCCGCAGCAGCTGGATGATGCGGCGCTGCTGCTCGCTGAACACATATTCGGTGCGGTGATCGACGTAGAGATGCATCACGCGAACCGGAACTGGTTCGCGATCGCGGTGTCGAGCGCCGGGACTTCGGCCAGGAAATCCTGCAGATATTCATGAAGTCCGCGCTGGAACAGCGGCTCGATCCGGCACTGCTTGAGCTTGGTGAGTCGTGAGCGAGCGAGGCGATCGGCTTCGCCCTGCTTGCCGGAGCGGCGGCCAAGCGCGGTCAGCACGGTGACAACCTCCTCCAGCGAAGCCGCGAGCGAGCGCGGCAGTTCGCTGCGCAGGATCAGCATCTCGGCGATCAGCCAAGGCTGCAGGCCTTCGCGATAGAGCCAGCGATAGGCGGTGACGGCCGAGACAGTGTGCAAGATCGTGGTCCACTGGTCGCGATCGATCGCGCCACCCACCGCCGCCCCTTCCGGAAGCAGCAGATGATATTTGACGTCGAGCAACCGGGCGGTGTTGTCGGCTCGCTCGACTGCCGCACCAAGACGAATGAACCAGCTCGATTCATTGTGCAGCATGCGATGGAGCGCACCTTCGAAGCCGCGTGCTTCGGCCTTTACCTGATCGATCAGGCTGAGTGTCGCCTGGGTGCCGCCGGGGCTGGACCGATCGCGCACGCCGGACCAGGCGCGGTTGATGGTTTCCCAGGCTTCGCGGCTGAGCGCGGTGCGAACGGCGCGGGCATTAGTGCGCGCGCTGCGCAGGCAGGAGCGGATCGAGCTGGGGTTTTCATCCGCCAGCGTCAAATAGCGCGCAACGGCGGAGGGGGTGAGGGTTTCCCCGGTTTCGCTGAAGCCGTCGTCGGCGGAGGCGACGGCGAGCGCGCTGCTCCAGGCGGCTACGCCAGCGGGGCGATGGGACAGCGAATCGAGCCGGATGGTAGCTTCCAGCAATCGGGCGGTGAACTCCGCGCGCTCAATATATCGGCCAGTCCAGTAGAGGTTGAGCGCGGTACGAGACAGCATCAGTCGGACCCTTTATGCTCCCTGAGAACGAAGCTGTCCTTCGTTCCGCCGCCCTGGCTGGAATTGACGACCAGCGATCCTTCCGTGAGCGCCACGCGGGTCAACCCGCCGGGCACGCAGCGCACGGCATCCGCCCCCGTGAGCACGAATGGGCGGAAATCGACGTGGCGTGGGGCAACCCCTTTTTCAGTAAGCGTCGGCACGGTCGAAAGCGCCAATGTCGGCTGGGCGATGTAGCGTTGCGGCTCGGCAATCAGACGGGCGCGAAAATCCTCGATCTGCGCGCGTGTCGCGGTCGGGCCGACGAGCATGCCATAGCCGCCCGAGCCGTCGACCAGCTTTACGACCAGCTCATCGAGATGCTCCAGCGTATATTTGAGCGCGTCGGGCTCACGGCAACGATAGGTCTCGACATTGGGGAGCTTAGCGTCCTCGCCCGAATAATAACGCACGATCTCCGGCATATAGCTGTAGACCGCCTTGTCGTCGGCGATGCCCGTGCCTGGCGCATTCACCAGCGCGACATTGCCGGCGAGATAGGCGCTGATCAGGCCCGGCACGCCCAGCAGCGAATCCGGGCGGAAGACGAGCGGATCGATGAAGGCGTCGTCGATGCGGCGATAGATCACGTCGACGCGGACCGGCCCGTCGATCGTGCGCATCCAGACGATGTTGTCCATCACTTCCAGATCCGCCGCCTCGACCAGTTCGATGCCGATATTGTCGGCGAGGAAGCTGTGTTCGTAGAAGGCCGAGTTGAAATGGCCCGGCGTGAGCACGACGCAGACCGGCGCCTTGCCAGAGCTGCGCGGGGCGACCGAGCGCATCGTTTCGTGAAGCAAGTCCGGATAGCTGTCGACGGCCGCGACGTCGAAAATCTCGAACAGCTCCGGGCAGAGCCGCAGCATCGCTTCGCGATTTTCCAGCATGTAGGATACGCCCGATGGTGTGCGGGCATTGTCTTCGAGTACAAAGAATTCGTCGGGGCCGGTGCGCACCATATCGATGCCGCAGATATGCGCGTAGACCCCATGCGGCGGTTTGGCGCCGACCATCTGGGGCAGGAACTGCGGATTGCGCAGGATCAATTCGGCTGGAATCACCCCATCCTTGAGGATCTTGCGCTCGCCATAAATGTCATCGAGGAAGGCGTTGATCGCCCGGACCCGCTGCTCGAGGCCCGTTACGAGATTGCTCCATTCGCGCGCGGAGAAGATGCGGGGGATGATGTCGAAGGGAATGATGCGCTCGGCGGCCTCGTCCTCGCCATAGACCGCGAAGGTGATGCCCAATTGCCGGAATGCGGTTTCGGCCGCCTGCTGGCGCCGGTCGAGTTCGGATGACGGCGTGGTGTTGATCCAGTCCGCCAACAGGGTGAATTCGGGCCGGGCTTCCTTGCCTCGGCTCTTCCCCCAGATCTCGTCAAATGCTGACGGAGTTGCCATGCGCTCCTTGTTGTTTTTAGCCCTGTGAATCGCAGACTGCATCTCTTTGCTGCGTTGCACAAGAGGTTTTATGGCCGATTATCGCGTCCTCGTCCCAGCATCACTACGTAGTAGCGGGCCGGTTGTTCCAGCTGCGCAAAAAGCGATCAGGGATTGCAGCGATTGTTCACCGAAGCGGCAGTTTCGGGTGTCGTCCGCGCCAAACAAAAAGGGCCGGATCGTTAGACCCGGCCCCCATCTTGCCCATGGCGCTCTGGCGCTTCGTGCGATCGCTCAGGCTACCTGCGTTTCAAAAGCCTCGTCCGGATCGCGCAGCACATAGCCACGGCCCCAGACGGTCTCGATATAATTGTCACCGCCGCATGCCAGGCTGAGCTTCTTGCGCAGCTTGCAGATGAAGACGTCGATGATCTTGAGTTCGGGTTCGTCCATACCGCCATAGAGGTGGTTCAGGAACATTTCCTTGGTGAGCGTGGTGCCCTTGCGGAGCGAAAGCAGCTCCAGCATCGCATATTCCTTGCCGGTCAGGTGCACGCGGGCGCCATCGACCTCGACCGTCTTGGCGTCGAGATTGACCGCAAGCTTGCCGGTGCGGATGACCGACTGGCTATGGCCCTTCGAACGGCGGACGACGGCGTGGATGCGGGCGACCAGCTCTTCGCGGTGGAACGGCTTGGTGACGTAATCGTCCGCACCGAAGCCGAGCGCGCGGACCTTCGAGTCCATTTCGCTGATGCCGGACAGGATCAGAACGGGGGTCTGGACCTTCGCGACGCGCAGCTTCTTGAGCACGTCGTAGCCGTGCATGTCCGGCAGGTTCAGGTCGAGACAGATGATATCATAATCGTACAGCTTGCCCAGATCGAGGCCTTCTTCGCCCAGATCGGTCGTGTACACATTGAAGCCTTCGGCATTGAGCATCAGTTCGATGCTCTTGGCCGTCGTCGGCTCATCTTCGATCAGCAGTACGCGCATATCTTGAACACCCCTGTTGTTCTCTCTGCCCCCCAGGATGCAAACATCCCGCGTCGGCTGATAGCATTAACCATCTAAGTTATGAAGCTAAAAGGTTAAGACGGGGTAAACAGGGTGCTGGCTATCTTCATGTTATCGCAAAAAAGATTGCTGATACGTTACGATTTCCAGGTCGGATAAAGTTTAACGGCAGCCTCGGTTGAACCTTAAGCATGCACTATTCGTGGGGGCAAAAAAGTCGGTAAATGGCGGCATACCGGCGATATGCAGCCGTCGGTCCGGGGGCTACCGCCCTCCCAATGGGGATCCGCGCGCCGTCTCGCGCCGGGACGGCTCGGCGTTCATCGCCGTATGATTAAAAGCACATTATCCTTTTGAAAATTTAACCGTTACGCCTTGCGCCGGCCCCCGATCGCGACGGTCATGACATCTTCATGATCGTCAACCTCCACGGTCAGATCGTCCATGCCGGCGCGATAGAAACGCTGCATCACCTCGACGATCGGATATTCGCTCATCTGCATGCCGGGGCGACCGGTGAGGGCCTTCATCGCAGCGCCACCGCCAGGGACGCTGAACCGCATCCAGTAAACCAGCCGCCGCCGCAGCGACATGCTCCGCTTGACCGACATGTGGAGAGAGCAACCGCCGCCCGGCGCGACGTGCGCCAAAAGCTGCTCGATGATGGCCATCCCGCGATCGGCATTGATGTGTTGGAGCACGATGTGACTGTAGACGAAGTCGAACTGTTCCGGGACGCGGCTGAGGGTATCGTCTGACAAGCGGAAGTCGACATTGCCCGCGTCGCGTGCCGCCTTGTTCTTTTCGGCCTCGGTGAGCATCGAACTGGAAATGTCGAGGCCGACCGCTTTGTCGAATATTTTTCCCAGCGCGAGCGTCAGTCGACCAACGCCGCACCCGAAGTCCAGCGCCCCGCCATGTTTGAGCGGGCCGAAATAACGTTCGTGCTTGTCGAGGACTTTGCCGATGTTCTGCTCACCGGACGCGAAAAATTCGTCCCGATGGTCCTCGATCTTGTCGCCGCGATAGCGGTCGAAGGTCAGGACGCCATAATAGGGATCGTTCTTTCCCCAATATTCCCAGTCACGATCAGTGTCCGCCATGCTGAGTCCCCCCGCTGCTTCGCCATGCAGGCGAAAAGAGCCGAGGCTGAAGCGCCCGGCGCTTCTCAAACGCCTGGGCGAGCAAATCGGTCTACGGGTTTGTCCCATATGCAGCACCACTGATCGCTTAAACTAACCTGATGAATTGTTTCAAAAAAAAGTCGATCACCGCTGATACTCGGGCCGGGCGGGGGCCCGAGGAGGGCGTTACGAGGTGAAGCGCGATCGGCGGCCCGGACCACTCCGGCAAGATATGGGCGAGCCGCCCTGCCTGCAGGTCCCTCCTCAGGATGAATTCGGGCAGCAGGGCGATGCCATGGCCCGCGACCAACGCTGGAAGCATCGCTTCACCGTTATTGGTGATGAGGGAGCCGCGCGGCTGAACCGTCGCTTCGCGGCCATCCTTCGTCACCATGTGCCAGCGATCGGGCCGTTCGAGATTGCTGTAGGCGAAGCAGCTGTGGCCGGAAAGATCCTCGGGCGCTCGCGGTTCGTCGCGCACCGCCAGATAGGCAGGGGCTGCAACGAGCAAGGTGGGGATATCAGCCAGCTTGCGCGCCTTGAGCGAGGAATCGGTAAGCGCGCCGATCCTGAGCGCTACATCGATGCCGTTTTCGATCAGATCGATCCGCTCGTCACTGAGATGGAGGTCGATCGACAGGCCGGGGCATTGCGCCAGAAGATCGGGCAGGACGGGCGCGACATGCACGATGCCGAAGGTCATCGGCACGGCGACTCGGACAAGCCCGCGCGGGCCGGTGGCTTCTTCGCGCGCGCATTCTTCGGCAGCCTCGGCATCACTCAGCAGAGCGGCGGCGCGGCCGGCGAGCGACTGACCGGAGGGGGTGAGCGACAGGGTTCGGGTCGTGCGGTGGAAAAGCGTCAGGCCGAGGTGCTGTTCGAGCCGTGAGATCGCCTTGGAAACGGTGGCGTTGGAAATGCCCAGCTGTTCCGCAGCCGCGCTGAATGAGCGCAGTTCGACGACGCGGGCAAAGATCGCCCAAGCTTCCATGTCCGGTATTCTGCTCATAATAGAAATAATCTTTTTCAATATTTTCTATTTTTAATGAAGCGCGACGGGCTATCTTGTCAACAAGGAAGCGGCCATGCGCCGCCCAAGGAGACCATGATGATCGAGAAACGACCCTTCGACAGCATCGGCCACGCCAACCATGGCTGGCTCGACGCGCATCATCACTTCAGCTTTGCCGACTATCATGATCCGGCTCGGGTCCACTGGGGCAATCTGCGTGTCTGGAACGACGATGCCATCGCGCCGGGCGCCGGCTTTCCGCCACATCCGCACCGCGACATGGAGATCATCACCTATGTCCGCGAAGGCGCGATCACGCATCGCGACAGCATGGGCAATCTCGGCCGCACCGAGGCTGGCGATGTCCAGGTCATGAGCGCCGGCACGGGCGTGACCCACAGCGAATACAATCAGGAGGACACCGAGACCCGGCTGTTCCAGATCTGGATCATCCCCGAGGAGCGTGGCGGTGAGCCGAGCTGGGGCGCGAAGCCTTTTCCCAAGGATGACCGTTCCGGGCGTTTCGTGACGCTGGCGAGCGGCTTTGATGGAGATGAAGACGCGTTGCCGATCCGCACCAGGGCGCGTGTGCTGGGCGCATCGGTCAAGGCTGGCGAGACGATTACCTATCCGCTGGGCGAGGGGCGACATGCCTATCTCGTGCCCGCCAAGGGAGCGGTCGAAATCGACGGCACCCGTATCGACGCGCGGGATGGCGTGGCGATCAAGGATGTCGACGCGGTCGAAGTGACCGCGCTCGAAGATAGTGAACTGGTAATGGTCGACGCGGCCTGAACGCCCCCCCCCAATTACGAAGGAGACTGACGATGGCGAAGGTTCTGGTGCTATATTATTCGGCGTACGGCCATATCGAGACGATGGCGGAGGCCGTGGCGGAAGGCGCGCGCGCCGCTGGCGCTACTGTGGACATCAAGCGGGTGCCCGAACTGGTGCCCGAGGAGGTCGCCCGCAACAGTCACTTCAAGCTCGATCAGGCCGCGCCGATCGCGAAGATCGACGATCTTGCCAATTATGACGCGATCGTCGTTGGCACCGGAACCCGCTTCGGCAGGATCTCATCGCAGATGGCGAACTTCCTCGACCAGGCCGGTGGGCTGTGGGCGAAGGGCGCGCTGGTCGGCAAGGTCGGCGCGGCCTTTACCTCCACCGCTACCCAGCATGGCGGGCAGGAAACGACTCTGTTTTCCATCATCACCAACCTGTTTCATTTCGGCATGACGGTGGTGGGGCTGGATTATGGCTTCCACAAGCAAATGACGCTGGACGAGATCGCAGGCGGCGCGCCCTATGGCGCTACCACGATCGCGGGCGGCGACGGCAGCCGTCAACCGTCCGAGCTGGAGCTGGATAGCGCGCGCTATCTCGGCAAGCGCGTGGCCGACACGGCGGCCAAGCTCGCCGCCTGATCTGCTTGCCAGCGGCGTCGATGCGTGAAAGAGGGTGCGGATGCTGGCAGACCGCATCCTCTTTATCGACGCCGAGGCGATCGTGCTCGACAAGCCGGCGGGCCTTCCCGTCGATGCGCCGCGTGACGGGTCGCTAAGCCTCGAGAACCATCTTCAAGGCCTCACCTTCGGTTTTCAGCGCTGGCCGCTGCCGGTGCACCGGCTTGACCGGGACACCTCGGGCTGCCTGCTGCTGGCGCGCAATCCCAAGGCCCACAAGCGATACCAGCAGGCGTTCGAAGCGGGCTCGGTCGCCAAATCCTATCTGGCGGTGCTGGAAGGCGTTCCCGAAGGAAACGAAGGCATCATCGATCTGCCGCTGACCAAGATATCCTCCCGCGAAGAAGGCTGGCGGATGAAGGGTGATCCTCGTGGCAAGTCCGCCCGGACGCGCTGGACGCTGATCGAGCGCAAGGGCGACCGGGCGCTGATCCTGTTCGAGCCTGAAACGGGGCGCACCCATCAGATCCGGGTTCACGCGCTTGAGGGGCTGGGCGCGCCTATTGTCGGCGATCCTGTGTACGGCAAGAGTGGCGAGCCAATGCTCCTCCACGCGTGGAAGCTGCAAGTCCCCCGACCGTCCAAGCCGCCGATCGCTGCCGAAGCACCCGTGCCGGATCGCTTCGCCGCCGCTGGATTCCAGGTCGCGGATCATGCCCCCGCCTGAAGTGCCGCCGTTGCCCGAGGAGGCGCTGGACGAGAAATTCCTCGCCGCGACCGGGCCAGGCGGGCAGAATGTCAACAAGGTCGCGACCGCCGTGCAGCTTCGCGTCGACGTCTACGCCCTGCGCTTGCCGCCACCGGTCTTCGCGCGGCTCAAGGCGCTGGCGGGGAGCCGCTGGAACGCGGACGGGTCCATCCTGATCACAGCTCGGCGCTTTCGCACGCGGGAGGCCAATCGCGGGGATGCGCGAGAACGAGCCGCCGAACTGGTGGCGGCGGCATTCATCGCGCCTGAAAAACGCATCCGCACCAAGCCAAGCAAATCCGCCAAGGCCAAGCGCGTCGAGACGAAGACAGCGCGAGGAGCGATCAAGCGGAACCGGGGAAAGGTGGCATTCGATTGAGCTGGACGTTCCAAATCGACGTTGCGGATAAACCCGCGCTCTATGATGAACTGCTGAAGGCGCTGGACGCGCTGACGGCCGGTGAGCCCGATCCAGTAGCCAACATGGCCAATGCCGCCGCGCTGATCTGGCAATATCTGCCCCATCTCAACTGGGCTGGCTTCTATCGTGCGATTGGCGACGAGCTGGTGCTGGGGCCGTTCCAGGGCAAGCCCGCCTGCATCCGGATCGCCTTCGGTTCAGGCGTTTGCGGGACGGCCGCCGCAACGCGCACGGCGCAATGTATCGCGGACGTGCACAGCTTTCCTGGCCACATCGCCTGTGACGCAGCCTCAGCCTCGGAACTGGTGGTGCCGATCCTGACGGATGGACGCCTACTGGGCGTGCTCGATCTGGACAGTCCGATTGTCAGCCGGTTCGACGATCAGGACGTGGCCGGCTGCACTGAGTTGATGGAGTTGTTGGCACCGCGCATCGGCTGACAGGTTCGATTTGGCACAGTGTTAACCAGCGTGCGCCATGGCATTGGCCCCTCGCGAATGTTAACGTCCTGTTAGGCATAACGAGTCTGCGGGAGTCGATTGGCGATGGAATATCGCGCGCTAAAGGCGCTGATTGTGGCGGTTGTTTCAGTGCCGGCGGTGGTCTCGGCACAACCGGGTCCGGTTGCTGAAGTGCACCGGCCGATGCCAATGCAGTCCGAGGGATCCCGGTTCATCGCGCCGCGCCCCGGCGGATGGGTGTGGGGCCGTCCCGGTTGGTGGGGCGGTTCCTATCAGCCGCCCATGCGCGGCTATATCCTGCCGAGCTATTGGCTGAGCCCTGCCTATGTCGTTCCTGATTGGGACGGATACGGCTTTGCCGAGCCAGGCCGTGGCCGCCGCTGGGTACGATATTATGACGATGCCGTCCTCGTCGACGGGCGTGGCATGATCTACGACACCGTGAACGATGTTCCCTGGGGAGGCCGCCGCGAGGGGCGAGTACCGGCCTACGTCGGCAATGCGCCGCACATGCAGTCGCCCTATGGCGCCGCCTATGAGCATGGCTACGACTATGATGACGAGGTGACGTGGAAGGGCGGCAGCGCGCGCAGCGACCGGCAGATCTGGGCCTGGCCGAGCAATGTGACGACGGGGCAGGGCAATACCGTGATCGTTGTCCCGCCGGGATCGACTACCACGATCACGTTCCAGCCGCAGACGGTCGTGACCACGACGACGACCTACGAAACGCAGGAAGATGTGCGCCCGCGCGCCCGGCCGGTCTGGAAGGAACGGCCGCGCATCAAGGAAGAACCGCGCGCGAACCCGCCACGCGTGATTGGGCGCGTTCCGGTCAGGAAGGGCTGAGCCTCAGCTCAACTGGTCGAGCGCTTCGTCGCTCAGCGATCCGGGGATGATCATGACGGGGCAGGGCAGGCCGCCCGCCTCAACCCCGGCGAATTGCGCGACAAGCGGACCGGGCGCCCCCGTCGCCGCGGCGCCGAGAACCAGCGCGGCGACATCCTCACGCTCCTGAAGCATCTTGCGCACCACGGTGACCGGGTCGCCCTGTTCGACGAAGATCGAGGGGCGCAGGCCCATCTCCTCCATCAGCTCGCCAGCCACCTGGGCAATCAGCGCCTCGGCGCGCAGCCGCGCCTCTTCCTCCATCGCAGCCTGAACGCCGCCCCATTGCACGAATTCGGGCGGCGGGATCAGCACGAGGATCTCGACTGTGCCGCCGGTCTTGCTTGCCCGGCGCGCGGCGAAGCGGAGCGCGACGCGCGATTCATCCGTCTCGTCGATCACCGCCAGATATTTCCGCATGGCCCTCTTTCTCTCCCGCCCCGCCGCGAAGGGTTGCTCCAATCGGCGGAGATGCGCAAGCATCCATGGCCATAACGCTATTGACGCCCCGGATGGCATGTCCGAGAGCAAGGCCGTCACCGCCTATCAGAATGCCGAGGACATCATGCCGATAGAACTAAAGATGCCTGCCCTGTCGCCGACCATGGAAGAAGGAACGGTCGCCAAGTGGCTGGTGAAGGAAGGAGACACTGTGGTCGCCGGTGACGTGCTGGCGGAAATCGAAACCGACAAGGCAACAATGGAGTTCGAAGCGGTCGACGAGGGCACGATTTCCAGGATCGTCGTGAGCGACGGTACGGAGGGCGTGAAGGTTGGCACCGTGATCGCGCTGATCGACGGTGAGGGCGAGGAAGCGGCACCTGCAAAGGCTGCTGCCCCGGCCCCTGAAAAGGCCAAGGCGCCTGAAACTGCCCCCACGTCGAAAACGGATGCGCCCACGGCGAAACCGCAGGCCCAGCCGGCCGCTCCAAAACCCGACCCTGTGCCGCAAAGCCGGGACGAAGAGGATCGGATCAAGGCAAGCCCGCTCGCCCGTCGGCTCGCGGCGCAGCGTGGTATCGATCTGGGCGGTGTGAAGGGGTCAGGCCCCGGCGGCCGGATCGTCAAGGCCGATCTCGATGGAACGGGGGAGGCGGCGCCCAAGGCTCCGGCGGCGGCAGAACCTAAGCCTGCAGCTGCGCCGGCGTCCGTTGCGGCCGCACCCGGAGATATTCCGCACGAAGTGATCAAGCTCTCCGGAATGCGCAAGACAATCGCGCGCCGGCTGACCGAATCCAAGCAGACCGTCCCGCATTATTATCTGACGATCGACTGCAACCTCGATGCGTTGCTCAAGCTTCGCGGCGAGCTCAACGCCGGGCTTGAAGCGCGGGGCGTGAAGCTTTCGGTCAACGACCTGCTGATCAAGGCGCTGGGCGCCGCGCTGGTCGAGGTACCCGACGCCAATGTCCAGTTTGCGGGCGATACGCTGCTCAAGTTCAGCCGCGTCGATATCTCAATGGCTGTCGCGATCCCAGGCGGGTTGATCACGCCCGTCATCACTGATGTCGCCAACCGCAGCCTTTCCGCGATTGCCACCGACGCCAAGTCGCTGGCCGAGCGAGCGCGTGAGGGCAAGCTGCAGCCGCACGAATATCAGGGCGGCACCGCCTCTATCTCCAACCTCGGCATGTACGGGATCAAGCAGTTCGATGCGGTCATCAATCCGCCGCAGGGCATGATCCTCGCGGTGGGTGCGGGCGAGAAGCGGCCTTATGTGGTCAACGACACGCTTGCGGTGGCGACGGTCATCTCCGCCAGCGGCAGCTTCGATCATCGGGCGATCGACGGCGCGGTCGGCGCCGAATTGATGGCGGCGTTCAAGCGGTTCGTCGAAAAGCCGCTGGCGATGCTTGCCTAAAAGGAGAGCTGTCGCGGCACGCGATCGTTCCTATTTCGAGCCGGAACAATTTGCTGAATTTTCCAGGCCGGTAATGCGGCTGGTTCAGGGCTAGAGGATGAGTTTGATGGCTGATACGTATGATCTTGTCGTGCTCGGTTCGGGACCGGGCGGCTATGTCGCCGCGATCCGGGGCGCGCAGCTCGGGCAGAAGGTCGCGATCGTGGAGCGCGAGGCGCTGGGCGGCATCTGTCTCAACTGGGGCTGTATCCCGACCAAGGCGCTGCTCCGCACGTCCGAGATCTACCATTACATGACTCATGCCGATGCTTATGGCCTGAAGGCGGAGAAGCCGGGCTTCGATCTCGCCAAGGTGGTCGAGCGTTCGCGCAAGGTGGCCGGGCAGCTCAATGGCGGCGTCAAGGGCTTGATGAAGAAGAACAAGGTCACAGTCGTTGAGGGCGAGGGCAAGATCACCGGCAAGGGCAATCTGTCTGTCGTCAAGGATGGCAAGACCACGGAGCTGGCAGCCAAGAACATCATCATCGCCACCGGCGCACGGGCGCGCGACCTTCCGTTCGCCAAGGCCGACGGGAAGCGCATCTGGACCTATCGCCATGCGATGGTGCCGACGGAGGTGCCGACCGAGCTGCTGGTGATTGGATCGGGTGCGATCGGCGTCGAATTCGCGAGCTTCTATTCGGATCTGGGCGCGAAGGTGACGATCGTCGAAATGCTCGATCGCATCGTGCCGGTCGAGGACGCGGATATCAGCACTTTCATGCAGAAGGCGCTGACCAAGCAGGGCATGACGATCATGACTGGGGCGGGGGTCGAAAAGCTCGAAGCGGGCGCCAAATCGGTCAAGGCGACCATCAAGGACAAGGACGGCAAGTCCTCAACCCAGGAATTCAGCCACGCCATCGTCGCGATCGGTATCGTGCCGAACACCGAAAATATCGGGCTTGAGGCGCTTAACATCAAAACGACCAAGGGGCATATCGAAACTGATCCCTACGGCCGCACCAATGTCGAAGGCATCTGGGCTATCGGCGATGTGACCGGGCCGCCCTGGCTGGCGCACAAGGCGAGCCATGAGGGCGTCGTCGCGGCCGAGGCAATCGCGGGCTACAAGGGCGTCCATCCAATGGACAAGGGCAACATCCCCGGCTGCACCTATTCAAGGCCGCAGGTGGCGTCGGTCGGCCTGACCGAGGCCAAGGCCAAGGAAGCCGGCCATAAGGTGAAGGTTGGCAACTTCCCCTTCATCGGCAACGGCAAGGCGATTGCGCTCGGCGAGGCCGAAGGCTTCGTCAAGACCGTGTTCGATGAAACCACCGGCGAATTGCTTGGCGCGCACATGATCGGCGCTGAAGTGACCGAGCTGATTCAGGGCTATGTCATCGCCCGCCAGCTCGAGACCACCGAGGCCGAGCTGATGCACACCGTCTTCGCGCATCCGACGCTTAGCGAGATGATGCATGAGAGCGTGCTCGGCGCCTACGGACGGGCGATTCATTTCTAATGCAGTTCGTCGGGATTCTGCTGCCGACTTTCGCGCTGGTCGCGCTGATCTTCGTCGTCTGGCTGGTGTTGTTCGTGCAGCGGTTCGGGCATATCAAGCGTAACCCGCCGCGCAAGGAGGACTTCGACACCGGCGAGGCGGCAATGCGTTATTTCGAGCCGGTCGAGATGCCGGCGAACAATCTGCGCAACCTGTTCGAGATGCCGGTGCTGTTCTTCGCGCTGGTGCCGCTGCTGATGATCACGCATCACGCCAATCATCTGCAGGTGTTGCTGGCGTGGATCTATGTGGCGCTGCGCGTGGTGCACAGCGTGATCCATATCTTCGTGAGGAAGGTGCAGACCCGGTTCATGGTCTATCTCGTGTCCTGCATCGTCCTGTCGGTCATGTGGATTGGGTTCGTCATCGATATCATGAGCGCGCCGGGATATTGAGCCAGTGCCCGAGCTAGCCGACGCCGGACGTAAATATCCCTGGGTGCCGATCGCGGGGTTCCTGATCTTCGCGATCATTGCGTTCTGGGTTCTCGCCGGGTTCAGCCATTCGCTCGATCATGTGCTGTTCCTCGATCTGGCGGAATGGGCGCGGATGAAGCCTGCGTTGCTGTCCTTCCTGACATTTATGAGCGCGGTTGCCGAGCCGGTCTTCCGTATCAGCGGCGCGGTGCTGCTGGGGATCGCGATGTTGTCGGTTCGAAGGTGGCGGGTTGCGCTGTTCATAGTCGTGGCGACGGCGGGCGGCGCTGCGCTGTGTTCGCTTTTCAAGGTGATCGCGGCAAGGGCGCGGCCTGAGCTGCTTCCGCAACTTGACGGCTTCACATCCTATAGCTTTCCCAGCGGCCATGCCTGGAACGGTATGATCTTCTATGGAGAGATCGCCCTGGTCGCCGCGCTGTTCCTGCCGCGGCAATGGCGTGTCCCGGTCGTGGCGCTGGGTGTGCTGGCGGCCATTTTCACGGGTTGGGCGCGGATCGCGCTGGGCGTGCATTGGCCCAGCGACGTGCTGGCCGGCTGGATCGGGGGCGGGGCGTGGCTGCTGCTGTGCTACGGCTTGCTGCTGGGGAATGAGGGGAAGCGCGCGGCGGCCAAATCCCCCGTTGACCCCTGACCGATCCCGCCCTATAGCGCCGCCCTGCCTGTGGGCTGGTGGTGGGAACGCATCCCAGACGCTGTCCGGAAGCAGGCGGAAACATACGCTTGAACATTGCTGATGCGTGTTGGGCTCGGGCGGGCCGCAAGGTCGCCGGGGCTTTTGTGCTTTTGAGGGATATCCCTGAAGGGCGCGGCGTGCACCGGTAAAGTAACTCTAGAGGTGAAGGGCTTCATGCCAACGATCAACCAACTGGTTCGCAAAGGCCGCGAACCGCAGAAGGAACGCTCCAAGGTTCCGGCCATGGAAGCGAACCCGCAGAAGCGCGGCGTTTGCACCCGCGTCTATACGACGACCCCGAAGAAGCCGAACTCGGCGTTGCGCAAGGTGGCCAAGGTCCGCCTGACCAACCAGCGCGAGGTGATCAGCTACATCCCCGGTGAAGGCCACAACCTTCAGGAACACAGCGTCGTGCTGATCCGTGGCGGCCGCGTTCGCGACCTTCCCGGTGTGCGCTACCATGTGCTTCGCGGCGTGCTCGACACGCAGGGTGTAAAGGACCGCAAGCAGAGCCGTTCGAAATACGGCGCCAAGCGGCCTAAGTAAGGATCATTTGATATGGCTCGTCGTCGCCGTCCCGAAAAGCGCGAAATCCTTCCCGATCCGAAGTTCGGGGATATCGTGCTCTCCAAATTCATGAACAGCGTCATGCTCGACGGCAAGAAGTCCGTCGCTGAAGGCATCGTCTATACCGCGCTCGATACCGTCGAGACCCGCGCGAAGAAGGATCCGCTTCAGGTATTCCATGACGCACTCATTAACATCAAGCCGGGCATCGAAGTCCGCAGCCGCCGCGTTGGTGGTGCTACCTATCAGGTGCCTGTCGAGGTTCGTCCGGAACGTGCGCAGGCGCTCGCGATCCGCTGGCTGATCACGGCAGCGCGCGCGCGCTCCGAACACACCATGTCGGGTCGTCTGTCGGGTGAATTGATGGATGCCGCGAACAATCGCGGCAATGCCGTCAAGAAGCGCGAAGATACGCACCGGATGGCGGAAGCCAACCGCGCCTTCTCGCACTACCGCTGGTAAAACCCTATATAGTCGGGACAGGCTTCGGCCTTCCCGGCATCGGAGTATAAGATCATGGCCCGCAGCCATCCGCTCGACCGCTATCGTAACATTGGCATCATGGCGCATATCGACGCCGGCAAGACTACGACGACCGAGCGTATCCTCTATTACACCGGCAAGTCCTACAAGATCGGCGAAGTGCACGAAGGCACCGCGACGATGGACTGGATGGAGCAGGAGCAGGAGCGGGGCATCACGATCACGTCTGCGGCCACCACTTGCTTTTGGAAGGCCGAAGAGGGCGAAGGCCCCGAGCACCGCATCAACATTATCGACACGCCGGGCCACGTCGACTTCACCATCGAGGTCGAGCGTTCGCTGCGCGTGCTCGACGGCGCGGTCGCCTGTTTCGATGGCGTTGCCGGCGTTGAGCCGCAGTCCGAGACGGTGTGGCGCCAGGCGGAAAAGTACAAGGTTCCGCGGATGTGCTTCGTCAACAAGCTCGACCGCACCGGCGCCAACTTCAACATGTGCGTCGAGATGATCAAGGACCGGTTGGGTGCGCGCCCGTTGGTGCTTTATCTCCCGATCGGCATCGAAGGCGGCTTCAAGGGCCTCGTCGATCTGGTCAACAATCGCGCGATCATCTGGCTTGAAGAGTCGCTCGGCGCGAAGTTCGAATATCAGGACATTCCCGCCGACATGAAGGACGAAGCCGAGATTGCGCGTCTCGCGCTGATCGAAGCCGCCGTCGAGCAAGACGATGTCGCGATGGAGGCTTTCTTCGAAGGCAATGAGCCAGACGCAGCGACGCTCAAGAAGTTGATCCGCAAGGGCACGCTGAACTTCTCGTTCGTACCGGTGCTGTGCGGTTCGGCCTTCAAGAACAAGGGCGTTCAGCC
Organism: uncultured Sphingomonadaceae bacterium; assembly: GCA_964383565.1. GTDB lineage: Bacteria > Pseudomonadota > Alphaproteobacteria > Sphingomonadales > Sphingomonadaceae > CANJQJ01. The sequence goes on along the minus strand of CAYLIK010000036.1, from coordinate 1,552 downwards.
GCTGCTCGACGCCGTGGTCGATTATCTTCCGAGCCCGCTCGACGTTCCGGCCATCCAGGGCCTTAAGCTCGACGGCGTTACGCCTGACGAGCGTCCGTCTTCGGACGAGGCACCGTTTTCGGCGCTGGCGTTCAAGATCATGAACGATCCCTTCGTTGGCTCGCTCACCTTCGCGCGCATCTATTCGGGCAAGCTCGAAACCGCGTCGCAGGTAGTGAACTCCGTCAAGGACAAGAAGGAAAAGGTCGGCCGCATGCTGCTGATGCATGCGAACAGCCGTGAGGACATCCAGGAAGCTTACGCAGGCGACATCGTCGCGCTGGCGGGCCTCAAGGACACCACGACTGGCGATACGCTGTGCGCGTCGAACGCCCCTATCATCCTCGAGCGCATGGAGTTCCCGGACCCCGTGATCGAGCTTTCGGTTGAGCCGAAAACCAAGGCCGACCAGGAGAAGATGGGCGTTGCGCTCAACCGTCTCGCCAAGGAGGATCCGTCCTTCCGCGTGACTTCCGACGCCGAGAGCGGCCAGACCATCATCAAGGGGATGGGCGAGCTCCACCTCGAAATTCTGGTCGATCGCATGAAGCGCGAGTTCAAGGTCGAGGCCAATGTCGGCGCGCCGCAGGTGGCGTACCGCGAATATCTCGCGAAGCCGGTCGAGTTGACCTACACCCACAAAAAGCAGTCGGGCGGCTCTGGCCAGTTCGGCGAAGTGAAGGTCAAGGTCATCCCCGGCGAGCGTGGTTCGGGCTATCAGTTCTTCGACGAGGTCAAGGGCGGCAATATTCCCAAGGAATATATCCCCTCGGTCGAGAAGGGCATGCGCGAAACAGCCGAAGGCGGCGCGTTGATCGGCTTCCCGATCGTCGACTTCGAAGTGCACCTGATCGACGGCAAGTATCACGACGTCGACTCGTCGGCGCTGGCTTTCGAAATCTGCGCACGCGGCGCGATGCGTGAAGCGGCGCAGAAGGCCGGCATCAAGATCCTCGAGCCGATCATGAAGGTTGAGGTCGTGACGCCGGAAGATTATCTCGGCGACGTCATCGGCGATCTCAACTCGCGGCGTGGACAGATTCAGGGCACCGACACCCGTGGCAATGCGCAGGCTGTCGAAGCGATCGTGCCGCTTGCCAACATGTTCGGCTATGTGAATCAGCTCCGCTCGTTCACGCAGGGACGTGCGCAGTACACGATGCAATTCTCGCATTATGATGAGGTGCCCGCGAATGTTGCCGAAGAAGTGAAGGCAAAGCTGGCGTAACACGAAAATTATGGTTATGGGCGCCTCCGCATTGGGCGGAGCGCCTGGTAGAGACGCAAGAAGAAGGTAGGAAACAATGGCGAAAGCTAAGTTTGAGCGGACGAAGCCGCACTGCAATATCGGCACCATCGGTCACGTCGACCACGGCAAGACCACGCTGACCGCAGCGATCACCAAGATCATGGCTGAAATCAACGGCGGTGAAGCTGTTGACTTCGCAAACATCGACAAGGCTCCGGAAGAGCGCGAGCGTGGCATCACCATCTCGACCGCTCACGTCGAGTA